>NZ_JAJNHH010000016.1:0-51187 GCF_022386955.1 Mammaliicoccus sp. A-M4 | reverse complement strand
TGCTTAATGACTCTGATTCACTTAATGACTCACTTAATGATTCGCTTGCACTCAACGATTCTGACTCACTTAATGACTCGCTTGCACTCAATGATTCCGACTCGCTTAGAGATTCACTTGTACTTAATGATTCGCTTTCGCTCAATGACTCACTTGTACTGATCGATTCCGATTCACTTAGTGATTCACTTGCACTCAATGACTCCGACTCGCTTAATGACTCACTTGTACTTAATGATTCTGACTCGCTTAACGATTCACTCGCACTCAATGATTCTGACTCACTTAGTGATTCACTTGTACTCAATGACTCTGACTCACTTAGAGATTCACTTGCACTCAATGACTCCGACTCACTTAATGATTCACTCGCGCTCAATGACTCTGACTCACTTAGAGACTCACTTGCACTCAATGACTCTGATTCACTTAATGACTCACTTGTACTTAATGACTCTGACTCGCTTAATGATTCACTCGCGCTCAATGATTCTGACTCACTTAGTGATTCACTTGTACTGATCGATTCTGATTCACTTAATGACTCGCTTGCACTCAACGATTCCGACTCACTTAATGACTCGCTCGCGCTAATCGATTCGGACTCACTAATCGATTCTGAATCATCTTCATTTTCTATAATTATAGATGCATCATTACCATTATTTGCAAGAATATCAAGATTTATCAAACCGCTACCTACAGCTGATGTAAACTTATATTCTTGCCTTCCCGGTTGGTCAGATCCAGGTAACATACCATTTTCAGTTAATTGATTTAAATCAATCACTAAATTATATGTAATTCTACTACCAACACCTAAATTTACTAAATTTCGAACTGATCCATAAACTAAACCTGTATTAGGATCAATATTTAAGTCGCTACCCTTTACAGTTCCGGTGTTTCTAATTATTCCGCCTACGCCTGGTAAATCATAATCTATTTTAATAGCATTTCTAAAATCAGGATTTGACATTAAATCACGAATTTGTGGAGGCAATTGGAATGTTGGATACATATTTACTATACCTAAACTAACTAAAGGTCTTCCCTCTAATTTTAGGTTTAAATTACCATTATTATGATTCGCGGTTAGTTCCATATTATCTAAAAGTGTAACATCTGCAACAGCAGCGGTTGCTATATTATCTTCTCTAACCTGACTATTTTCATTTGTTCTTCGTGGAAGTGTCGCTTTTTTATCTGGTTCTTTTTCTGCATCTTTTTCTTCCTCAGCCGGTGTTTCTGAATCTTCTGGTTCTTTTTCATCTTCTGTTGGTGTTTCTGATTCTGAGTCTTCTGTATCTTTTTCACCTTCTGTTGGTGCTTCTGACTCTGAGTCTTCTGGTTCTTTTTCATCTTCTGTTGGTGTTTCTGACTCTGAATCTTCTGGTTCTTTTTCACCTTCTGTTGGTGTTTCTGACTCTGAGTCTTCTGGTTCTTTTTCACCTTCTGTTGGTGTTTCTGACTCTGAATCTTCTGGTTCTTTTTCACCTTCTACTGGTGCTTCTGGCTCTGACGTTTCTGGCTCTTTTTCACCTTCTACTGGTGTTTCTGACTCTGACGTTTCTGGCTCTTCTTGCACTACTTCTTCTAAGCCTGTTTCACCTTCTGCTGGTGTTTCTGCTTCTGGTACTATTTCTTCTGTATCTTTCACATTTTCAGTCTCTCGTTGAGTAGATTCAACCGTATCTTTTTCATCTTCTATTGGCTTTTCTGTAGCGTTTTGTAAAGGTTTCCTAATATCACCTGTATTTTCACCTGATGCGACGGACCCAAAATTACCTTCATTATTCTGTTTCTCGTCAGCCGCTGCAACATTCCCGCTTGTTGCAAAAATAGTAAGACCAATTAATACTGATCCAACTCCAACCCCAAACTTCCTTATAGAAAACCTTTGTCTTTCTCTCACTGCATAAACTCCCCCTCTAAGATTAGTTGTATTTACATATTACATTGCACTCTAACAAATTACAATTGTTATTTATGAATTTTTTATTTTTTTGGAATATTCATATTTATTTTATAAAACTTTATTTACTATCAAAAATAAAAAAATCTATTTTTAAATAATTTTCACATAAAAAATCATATTCATTCAATGGGTTAGTCATCTCATTTTACAAAATTTTAATATACTAAAATAATAAACCAAGTACTCTTCATGCTAATTGAAGAAAATAAAGAATTTTCTAATTAAATAGGTTTACACAAATGGTAAATATAATTTTAATAGGTAAATTAATTATGTTTAAGCTTGTATTACCTATTTTATACACTCAATTCTTATAGATATATTTGCAATTATGTGTATTTGATGTACAATAAAAGTGAATAATTACACTCGATAATAGCGAATGATAAAGGAGTGGTATTCCCACCTAGCAACTTAAATTGAAAGGGCATTGCATGTGTTTGAACTGGAAAAACGACAAATAAGTAAAGATAGTACTTGTTCAAGGATTTATGCATTTGAATGTTGACTAAGCAGTTATGGTCAAAGGTACTCAAAAATTAAGGAGTGGTTTATTATGCGTAAAGTAGGAAAGTTACTTTCAGCATCTGTCGTTGTATCAACACTTGTCGCAGGTTCTTCAGCAGCATTTATAACGACAAGTGGTCCAGAAGCTCAAGCAGCAGAGCAAGTTCAAAAATGGGGGCATGGTGAAGGAGCAGCAAGCGGTGCAAGTACACAAGGCGCTTCAGAAGAAATGGCACAAACACCTTGGTATAACTATTACGGTTATACAACATATGATCCTTCGTTTACACAAGATTATAATTTTGTACGTGCATTGAAATATGACAATGTTTCAATTGATAACTATAAAGTAGATCCAAAAGCTTATAAAAATTATGACCATAGTATAAAAGTTTATGATACAACTGTAGATTTTAACGATGATAATGAAGTTATTCAAATTAGCTTTAATACTAAACCAAATACGGTATCTAAAGAAACTTTCAAAAAAGCACATGCTTCTAATGATATGGGAGGAGAAGGTGATTCAGGTATCGGAGATGGTACAATGGTATATTATAATACTAATGATGGTTCATATAAGGCTTTCTTTGATGAAAATGATTACTTAACTAAAATAATCATTGGTCAATAGAATGAAATAACAACTATAGGAAGTCGTAATCTTAAAAATGTAGATGACAAAATAGTAAGCACATCACTCTACTGATGAAATTCAGTACACAAAGTGATGTGCTTATTTTATATTATAAATTTGGTTAATGATGATTATTTTAAACTACTATATTTATGATTCTGTCATTTTAATAATAATTCTACCTGCATCGCCATTTGCTAATTGATCAAAGCCTTTATTTATCTCATTAAGTGAAATGACATCACTGATTAATGGATCAACGTTAAGCCGATTACTTTGATACAAACTAACAAACCTAGGTATATCACGATCAGGAACACAACTTCCAACATATGAACCTTTAATCGTTCTTTCTTCAGCTGCTAAAGTTACTTGAGGTATTGATAATTCTGCTTTAGGATCAGGTAAACCTGTTGTAACTGTTGTTCCACCTCGTTTTGTTATTGCATATGCTACTTTCATTGCTGGCACTACACCTGCTGTTTCAAATACATATTCAGCCCCGCCTGTAATATATTGCTTAACTTCTTCTATTACATTTTCATCGCCTGAATTATATACTGCTGTTGCACCTAATTTTTTAGCTATTTCAAATTTATCTTCATTTATATCTAATGCAATTATTTCATTTGCACCGGCCAGTTTTGCACCAATAATAGCATTTAATCCTATTCCTCCAAGTCCTACTACAGCGACATTACTACCTGGTCTAATCTCCGCTGTATTTATAACGGCTCCTATACCAGTAATAACAGCACAACCAAACACAGCTGCACGTTCATAAGGAATATTTGGATCAATTTTTACTATAGAATTTTCTGATACAACAGCATATTCAGAAAATCCAGAAACGCCTAAATGGTGATGGATGACATCATTATCTTTAGATAAACGAAATCCACCTTCTAGCATTTCACCTTTTTCATTTGAAGCAGCACCATTTTCACATAATGCCGGTCGTCCTTCACGACAAGGTATACACTTTCCACAGCTTGGAATAAATGTACAAACAACATGGTCTCCAACTTCAAAATCGGTAACATTTTCACCTAGTTCTATAATCTCTCCTGCCGCTTCATGTCCTAACGCCATAGGCATTGGTCGCGGTCGACTTCCGTTAATCACTGATAAATCAGAATGACATAAACCTGCTGCATGAATTTTAATTAATACTTCATTTTTGTTAGGATTATCAAGGTTTAATGTTTCTATCTTTAAAGGTTCAGCTTTTTCATAAGGACCTTCTACACCCATTTCATATAATACTGCTGCTTTTGTCTTCATTTATATACACACCCTTTATTCATAATAACCATCAGTAGATTTTCTAAAAGTCTCAAATTGATTACCGTCATGACCAAACCAGATTTCTGCGTTTTTTTCTTTTGCGAGTCGCTTAATGTATTCAACTGAGTTTGCCCAACCAATGGAATCATAAATAATACCAGGTGGCTGCAATTTAGGTTCCATACTTTCTCGTGTGTAAATAGCATCAGAAGCTAAGATTAACGTGCCTAGCTCTTCCGTTTCAATTTCAAGACCAATCATCCCCCATGCATGGCCACTACCAAAATTCAGTACCTTCACGCCATCTACAAGGTTCAAGTGGTCTTGATCACGTGAAATTGTGTGCCAAGTTAAATCACTTTTAATCCAAGCATCAATATCACTCCAAATATATGCACCTTCTTGTTGGTTACGTGCATAGCACTTCATCGCACCACTGAATTCATCATCATGAACAATAACAGTTGCGTTTGTAAAATATTCTAAACAACCAGCGTGGTCTAGATGTAAATGTGAAGCAACTACTATATCTACATCTTTAGGATCTACGCCTAACTGTTCTAGCCTATTAGGTAAATGACACGAGTCATCTGAAAAATACGGAAAAGCTTTCTGTGTCGCATTAATCCAACGACCCTCTTCACCCATTGAATTAGGATTACAAGCAGTATCAAATAAAATTTTAGCATCCGGATGGTCTATAAAAACTGTATAAATCGGAAATTCATGTAATTCATTTTCTTTATTAGGATTGTCGAGCGTGGCTTGGTTTGAATTAGCTATCATTAGATTTTTGTCCATTTGCATGCGTCCATTATCCAAAACATAGATTTTCATACGTTCTTTTTTTATATTTACCAATACAATCAACCCCTTTAATTATATGTTACTCCCCATTGTAAACCCTTTCACTTTTGGTGTAAAATTATACCTACCGAATTATATTGTTTCTATATTTTGTATAATTATTTGATTTTTGTTATTCATTCAACATGTTATAATGTTATTATTTTCACGAAGATTACATTTTTAATATAAAGGGGTCTAAAAATGAAAAAATTAATAATATTAAGCGTATTAGTATTGGTATTAAGTGCTTGTAATAATAAAGATTCAAATAATAGTGCAATAGATAAAATCGAGAAAAAATATGATGCAAATGTAGGTATGTATGCTCTTAATACTCAAAACGGTGAAGAATTATCATTTAATGAAGATAAACGCTTTGCTTACGCGTCTACATTAAAAGCTGTAAGTAGTGCCATGTTACTTGAAAAAGTACCTTCTAATAAATTAGATAAAAAAATTCACATAAGTAAGGACGATATTGTTACATATTCACCTGTGTTAGAAAAATATGTCGACAAAGAGATAACTTTAAAGAAACTTATAGAAGCTAACATGTTATATAGTGATAATACTGCTAATAATAAAGTTATTGACGAGCTAGGTGGTTATAAAGAAGTTAAAAAAAGATTAGTAGACTTAGGTGATACAATGACGTATCCATCAAGAAAAGAACCCGATTTGAATTTATATACACCAAAAGACAAACGAGATACAACCACTCCCTTAGCCTTTGGTAAAACATTGAATAAACTTATAATCGACGGCAATCTTAGTAAATCAAATAAAGATTTCTTAATGAACCTAATGTTAAAAAATAAAAGTGGAGATACGTTAATTAAGGATGGTGCTCCATCCGACTTTAAAGTTATGGATAAAAGCGGTCAGGCAGTTACGTATGGTTCAAGAAATGATGTTGCTTTTATTTATCCAAAAGGACAAGATAAACCTATAATATTAGTTATATTCACTAATAAAAATAATAAAGACGCTAAACCTAATGATAAAATAGTAAGTGAAGTAGCTGAAGAAGTTTTGAAAAATATTAGTGAATAATTAATAATAAAACAGATAGAGATCCAAGAATAGCTACTTGAATCCCTATCTGTTTTTACATTTCTATACCATTTTGATGTATCACTTGTTTATACCAATCAAATGACTTCTTCTTTCTACGTTCTAATGTCCCATTACCAGTATCGTCTTTATCTACATAAATCATACCGTATCGTTTACTCATTTCACCCGTTGAGGCTGATACTAAATCAATAATGCCCCAACTAATATAGCCTAGTAGTGGTACACCATCTTGAATTCCATCATACATTGATTGAATATGTTGTTGCATATAATCTATACGATAATCATCTTGAATACTACCATCTGCTTCTATTACATCTTTCGCACCTAATCCATTCTCTACAACAAAGAGTGGCTTCTCAAATCTTTCATATATTTGATTCATTGTAATTCTTAAACCAAGAGGATCGATGACCCAACCCCAATCACTCATTTTTAAGTAAGGATTTTTGGCAGATACAATAATATTACCTTCATTTTTTTCTACTCTTGATATATCTGCAATGGAAGTACGAGATGCATAATAACTAAATGCTACAAAATCTACAGTGTGTTTTAATATTTCTTTATCATTTTCATTGATTTCAATATTGATACCTTTAGATTTAAAGAATGAATCCATATAATAAGGGTATTTCCCTTTTGCTTGTACATCTACGAAGAATGTATTTTTTCTCTCATCATTCATAGACTTCCATACATCTTCTGGGTTGCAACTATAAGGATAGAAACTACCGCCAGCAATCATACATCCAATTTTCGCATTAGGTGTGATACGATGACAACTTTCAACAGCTCTAGCACTTGCTACTAACATGTAATGAGCTGCTTGATATAACATTTCTTCCTTATTTTCATTTACATCAAAGTACAAACCCCCACCTGAAAACGGGCTGTGTAACACTACGTTGATTTCATTAAATGGGATCCAGTAGTTAACATATTCTCCAAAGTATTCAAAACACGTTTCTGCAAATTTAATATATAAATTGATTGTTTCTCTATTCTTCCAACCATTGTATTGCTCAACAATACCCATTGGAATATCAAAATGCGCAAGTGTTACAAGCAATTCCATATTATGTTCTTTACATGTTTTAAATAAATCAGTGTAATAATCTATACCTGCTTGATTTGGTCTTGCTTCATCACCATTTGGATAAATTCTACTCCAAGAAATAGACGTTCTGAAGACTTTCAATCCCATTTCAGCAAGTAAAGCAATATCTTCTTTATAACGATGATAAAAATCAATACCTGTATGGCTTGGATAATATTCATCATCGCTCAGTCCTGGTTTTTTATACCCTAATTTTACTTCTTGACGATTAGTGCCATGAGGTATTAAATCTATATTACTTAATCCCCTGCCACCTATATTCCATGCGCCCTCAGTTTGGTTTGCAGCAATTGCACCACCCCAAAGAAAATTTTCTGGAAATGTTTTTATTGTCATTATTTAACCACTCCTAATATCGATGTATGTGCTTGAACGTCGTCTCTATCAAATGACGTAATCGAATCATAATCATCTGTATTTGTAATTACTACTATCGTTGTAGGATCATAACCCGCTTCTATAATTTGTTCTAAATCAAATGTCCCAATAACGTCACCAATATTCACATGATCCCCTTCTTCTATTACGGATATGAAAGGACCACCATCTAATTTCACTGTATCAATACCAACATGAATTAATACTTCAATTCCATCGTCACCTGTAATACCAATAGCATGTTTTGTCGGGAAAACAGAAGTAACTGTTCCTGTTACAGGTGCGTAAATTGTATTTCCTGTTGGTTCAATTGCGATACTTTTTCCAATAACTTCTCTACTAAATACATCATCTTCAACACTTTCAATCGGTTTAACTCTACCTTCAACTGGCGCTGCAACAGTAATATCATCTTTTGTACCCAAATCTAATAATTCATCCTCTGATTCTGGAATATCTTCAAATCCAAGTATTAACGTTAAAACGAATGAAATAACAATTGATAAAACCATAACTACAATAACCCAAAATATACTCATAGGATTATTTTGATCTATAAATTGAACACTCGTAAATAGGCCAGGTGCTGCCATAGAGTGACTCGCCAGTCCTGCAAGACCTGCAACCGCACCTGCAATAAAGCCTGTTATAACAGAGGCAATCATTGGACGTTTTAAACGAATAGCTACCCCATATAATGCAGGTTCAGTAATACCTGCAATAATCGCTGATGATGCTGCAGCCAATGATGTTTGACGCAATTCTCTATTTTTAGTTTTGAACGCTACTGCAAGTGAAACTCCACCAAGAGATAAGTTTGCACCAATCTCAGATGGCATAACCATACCCTCTTTACCTGTTTCAGCAATTGTTTGAACAATTGTTGGTGTGAACACACGGTGCATACCTGTCATAACTAATAATGGCCATAATGCACCAACAATTGCTACAGCTAAGAACCCTAATTTATCATGTACAAAGAATACAATTTGAGATAATCCTGTACCGATTAAAATACCACTTGGCCCAACAATAATAATCGCAATAGGCGCTGCAATTAATAAGATTAACATAGGTTTTAAGAAGTTTTTCATAACAATTGGCGTAATACGGTCTGCAAAATCTTCAATGTATTTCAATAACCAAGTCATTACAATTGCAGGAATAATCGTATACGTATATTTCACTGACATGACTGGAATAAATGCAAATGTTGCTTCTTTACCTTCAGATGCTTTCAACATAATATCCATAAATTCTGGGTGAACCATAACCCCAGCAACTGCCAGTGCCAAGAACACATTACTGTTAAACTTCCTAGCAGCGGATACTGCAACAAGCATTGGTAAGAAGAAGAATGGTGCATCTCCGATAGTATTTAAGATATTAAACGTTGAGCTTTCTTCTGATAATATACCAGTCATACTTAAAAGCATTGCTAATAATTTAATCATTGATCCACCGATGATGGCAGGGATTAATGGTGACATCGTGCCAATGATTGCATCTAAAATATTAATGCCTATCTGTTTGAATGTTAATTTTTCCTTTTCAACAGGCTCGTTACTTTTAGCACCACCACTCACACCTAATTTCATCAATTCAGTATATGTCTTCGAAACGTTATTACCAACGATTACTTGATATTGTCCACCTTGTTTACGTAAACCCATTACCCCATCAATATTTTTTATGCCCTCATCATTTGCCTTGCTTTCATCCTTTAACACAAATCTTAAACGCGTCATACAATGCGTTAAATTCTTTACGTTATCACTCCCACCTATATTTTTCAGTATTTCCTCGGCAATACTTTGATTATTAGCCATTTCCTTCACTCCCATCTTGTTTAGAACAATAAAAAAGACCTAAACCACAAATAGACAGACTTATCCTAAGATAAATTCATCTATTAATGGTTTAGGTCTCGCCTGCCGAACAGTCACAATCCTAAACAATTAATTGTTTATTTTGTTTTCTTAAATTTAATATATCACACGTTTATCAATTGTCAACGCTTTCATTTCTAGAAATCAATCTTTGAATATGAATTGTTAAATATAAAGCTTCGTCACGCGTCATCTCATATTGATATTTTTTCAGTAAAAACACTTCAATCTTTTTCACACACTTGAACGCAGTTTTATATTTTACCTTCACAATATCGTAAAGCTCAATTTCGCTTGTGTCGAGTGGATTATCTGAGAAAATACGTTGTGCAAGAAACTTTAAATGCGTCACAAATCTAAAATAAGTTAAGCTTTCTTCATCGAAATCTAATCTAAAATGATACTTCACTAAACTTAAAATATTCTGCACCATTTCAGTTACTTGATTATAATCAGCTAAGTTATTATGCTCAGCATTTAACAAATGAATAGCAACGAAAGCCGCTTCATCAATTGGTAATTTAACGCCTACAATTTCATCAATCCAATCCAAAGCACGCACGCCTATTTCATACTCAGTAGGATAGAATTTTTTAATTTCCCATAGCAGTCCATTTTTTATTGCCATCCCCTCTTGTTGACGTTCTATAGCAAAGTTAATATGATCAGTAAGTGCAACATAAATCGTATCACTTAAATCTTTATTATATTCAATCTTTGCAACCTCAATTATCTTCTCAACAGCTTGAACAACCTCAATGGGTACTTCAATTAATAACGTTTTGAAACGATCTGATATCTCTTGGCTACTTAAATCAAAAATTTTATCTATCTTTGACTCTTCTACAATGTCACCCTCTTGTTTTTGAAACCCAATCCCTTTTCCCATCACAACATGCTCTTGGTTGTTTTGAGTGACACTGATTACATTGTTATTTATGATTTTATCTATCTTCATATGGCACCCCTTATTCTAGTAAATACATTGTGCCATATTGTTAGAATGAATATCAATAATATAGTGGTCAATCGAATATTCAAAATTCCTTCCATGTATTCCACATAATATATTTTATAAATTTTTAGTTAATTAATTATATAAATACTATTCATTTGTAATGTTTTGTATTTTTTATTAATGTTAGGTCTATAACAACTAAGGAGGCAATTTAATGGTTAGCAAATCTGATATTACTTTTTTAGAAAGGTGTGTCGAGTTAGCGGAACAGGCGCTGAATAAGGGAGATGAACCTTTTGGATCTATTATAGTAAGTTCTGAAGGTAACATTTTATTTGAGGATCATAATCGTGTTAGTGGCGGTGATCATACAAGACATCCTGAATTTGAAATAGCGAGATGGGCTGCAAATCATTTATCTCCTGAAGAACGTAAGTCAGCAACTGTTTATACTTCTGGGGAACACTGCCCGATGTGTGCGGCTGCACATGGTTGGGTAGGTCTTGGTAGAATCGTTTATGCAAGTTCTTCAGAACAATTAGGTAAGTGGTTGAGTGAGATGGGGGTACCACAATCACCAGTAAAAAGTCTACCTATTCAACAAATTATAGAAAATGCTGATGTCGATGGCCCAGTTGATGAATTAGCAGAAAAAGTACATGCATTACATTTAAAGTTACACGAAAAAAATTAATATATTCTTAAATAATTCCCCTCAATATTCGAAAGATGTTGAGGGGATTTTTATATTCAAAAAATCTACGTGTGTGATTAATCCCCTTCATTTGTGATACACTTCCCCGTTATTAATTTCTTTGCTACCGTTAGCCATCCCTTCATTCAGTCTGTGACTGGTCAATATCCTTTTGTGTAAGTTGAAAATTTATGGTAATATCATCATGGATAAATAGACGAGATATTAATAGAAAAGAAGGTTTAAATATATTATGAAAGAAAATTTTTGGAGTGAATTACCACGTCCATTTTTTATTTTGGCACCTATGGAAGACGTTACAGATATCGTCTTTCGTCATGTTGTTAGTGAAGCAGCTAGACCTGATGTGTTTTTCACTGAATTTACGAATACTGATAGCTTTTGTCACCCTGAAGGTATAGATAGCGTTCGCGGACGCTTAACATTTAGTGAAGATGAACAGCCTATAGTCGCTCATATATGGGGAGACAAGCCGGAGCATTTCCGAGAAATGAGTATCGGTATGGCTGAGATGGGCTTTAAAGGTATTGATTTAAATATGGGTTGCCCCGTAGCCAATGTTGCAAAAAAAGGTAAAGGTTCTGGATTGATACTTCGACCTGAAACCGCGGCTGAAATTATTCAAGCATCTAAAGCAGGTGGTCTACCGGTAAGTGTAAAAACCCGCCTCGGATATTATGAAATAGATGAGTGGAAAGATTGGTTAAAACACGTCTTCGAACAAGACATTGCAAACTTATCTATCCATCTCCGTACTCGTAAAGAGATGAGTAATGTAGATGCACACTGGGAATTAATCGAAGCAGTCAAAAATCTGCGTGATGAAATCGCACCAAATACATTGCTAACTATTAACGGTGATATTCCAGACAGAAAAACAGGGCTTGAACTTGCAACAAAATATGGCATTGATGGTGTAATGATCGGTAGAGGCATTTTTCATAATCCCTTTGCTTTTGAAAAAGAACCACGCGAACACACGAGTAAAGAACTGTTGGACTTGTTAAGATTACATCTAACATTATTCGACAAATATTCTCAAAAAGAAAATCGACAATTCAAAAGTTTACGCAGATTCTTTAAAATCTATGTACGAGGGATTAGAGGTGCAAGTGAACTGCGACATCAATTGATGAGTACACAATCAACAGACGAAGTTCGTGCATTGCTCGATGAGTTTGAAGCGAAAATAGAGGAAGATATAGAATCTTAAAGCAGCTATGAGCAAGTATCAGGTTTTAACCCTACAATTATAAACTTTATCGCAGATATGTATATAGCCCCTGTTAACATTATTGTTAACAGGGGCTATATTATTAATTATAAATCTTTATATTTAGTATTTGAATCTTTGCTTTTGTTTATTGGGTACTTTTCAACATTTTTCACTAGTTTCTTACGGATAATTTCATTAATATCAAAGTCTAAATTATCTGCCAACATATAACTATAGATTAATACATCTGCTAATTCTTCTGCTAACCTCTCACGCTTAGTATCCACTACCTCTTCAGATGATTTCCACTGAAATAGCTCAAGTAATTCTGCTGCTTCTAAACTAATTGATAAAGATAAATCCTTTTCATTGTGAAATTGTCTCCAATTACGTTCATCTCTAAATTGATTGATTTCTTTTAGTACATCTTTTGTTTTATCCATTTTTATCACCTTTAGACGCTTTTTTAAGTGCTTCTCTTAATTGTTCATCTACTGCATAAATATATAAACCATTTACACCACGTGTAAGTAAAACATTTAATTCATTTTTCAATAGCATTTCCGAAAAATGATGCTTTGAACCATCTTCTAATGTTCTCCGACGTGTAGCCTTTTTATTAGCACTACTATCTTTATCAAAAACAATCCTACCATCTCTATATTTTACAGAAGGTCCAATTATTACTCCAGCATAGTTTAAGTCTAAACCTTGAATTGTGTAAGTTGAGCCTATCTCATTTATTGATTGATCTTGTTCAACCCAAGGCAAGTTCGACTGTTTTTTACTAACTTCCAATTGATAATTCCATGGCATTGAAAAATTGCCAATATCCACTCTCCAATAGTCCTTATTTTCAGGAGGTTTTTCTTTATATTGCCAATCAAAGGTGGCAAGCATTCTCGATATACCACTTTCTGTATTTTGAGACTTGTCTTTGATAGATTTTTTTAATTCCATTGGTGTATCAAAGATTTTAATTTCATAACCTTTTTTATCAAAAGGAATATTGTTTATTACTTGATCATCAACCAAATTTCTTATCCAATTAATTGTTGCTTCATCACTATTAATGCGCATTTGATTTTTTAATGTAATATGATTATTTTTATTTTTGGCGTAATCAAAATAATAATTTAACTTATCTACTTCCCATATTTGTTCAGTTGTAAGTACTTGTTTTAAGTCAAAAACAATAACTACAACTTTAGCTCTTTCCAATAAATCATTTAAATGATTTTTTCCTTGATAACTCTGTTTACCTTGAGTTAAAAGTAAATGTGCTTCATCTACAATTACAACATCTACTTTTTCATTTGATGAATGACTATTAATAAAGCTAGTTGGTTTACTAACAATTTTATTCTTCTTAGTAGAAATACCCAATTTAGTAACTATTTGATTATAAATTGATACATGCTCATTTTGATTTACTAATAAATGAATATCTAGATTATCATCTAAATCTAAATTGTACTTTCCAATTTCATAAAGCAACGTACTCATTAAAACAGTTTTTCCTGATCCAGCTTCTCCCTCAACAATTATCAATTGTCCTTCTTCATCTAAAATTAGCGACTCTTTAATTTTATCTAATATCTCTTCCTTAGCATTAATTTGCTCTTGAGTTAATTTATGAAAAGGAGATGCTTTAAATATTGCTGAATCTTTAATGATGCTTTCAATTGGAAACAAAGATTTATTTTTATTATTTAATGTTTTCCAAATATCAGAAAAAATTTCATCTAGCTTTTCAGACGTATAGTATTCATTTTGTTGATTTGTTCTACTATTATGAACCCTAGAAATACTATCTACACTTAACAAATACTGCATTAGTCTATTTTCAATATCTAAGGTTAATGACTTATTAAATAATTCATGACCAATCACATACATTGATGAACTGTTTGATTCAGAAAAGCTTTCCCAAAATGGTTTCATTTTTGTATCCGCATTAAGATGTTGTCTAGTTCTATTTCTAATATCTGCTGTTTCTCCAACGTAAACTTCAAAGTTATTTTCACGTTTTTTGTCGTTTATTATGTATACAGTTGGATACCTTAATAAGTATTTTCCATCTGCCGAAGTTTTCCATTTTTGGATTGAATCATTAAGATTTTCCATTGAATATTTCATATTTTCTATCTTTAACAAGTTTCCCATCTGCATCACCTATTAAATTATTATCTATTAAATTCTATTTTATCAATTTTGTAATAATTTTATATGTTTTTTTAAAATTTAACTTAAGAAACCTCAATTTTTATAATTTAACCTTATTTATTATTAAGGTAATGAAATAAATAAGGATAAATGAGCAATGTTTTACTCATTTATCCGATATATTTATATGGAAACTAATTTAAATATATTAGTCATATTTTTACTTCTATTTAAATTATCACTATGATAAGTAGATATTGTATATAAACTTTAGAGAAATAACAGTGGCTCTAGACCATGAAATGAATAAACTAAACCTTTCATTAAAAAATATAAGTCGCGTAGATTCTAATTTCTCTGTAAATATTTTAACAGAAAAAGAAAATAGTATTACACCTCAAAGTTGGATGGAAGGTTGGACAATTGAAGCTGGCATGTTGGCAATGAAATATATATTGGAGTCAGGTCAATCCACCGAAGTTGTCTTGACGGCTAACGATATGATTGCAATTGGCGCCGGACAAGCCATAAAAAGTAGTGAAATAAAGGTGCCAGAACAGCTTCAAATTATTGGAATTAATAACAACGAAATGTCTTCGCTAGTGTCTCCGTCTATCTCAAGTATTGATATTCCGAAGACTACCCTAGCAAAAGAAGTGGTTTGCTTAACTAACAAACATATTAAAGGGAACGATACAAACGCTTATCATATCAATATAAATACACACTATATTAAACGTGAAAGCACACAATTTTAAGCTAGTTTAATAATTCTAATAATACATCTTAATTTAGGATGATAAGAAGTAGTATCTCAATAATATTTGAATTCGACAAATTCACTTTCAATTAGTGTTACAAGAATCTCATTTACAAATTGTGATATATTACTATTGAATTTTTAAAATAGAAAATATACTGTTAAAAATAAGAGCATCTTCCAAGTATAGTGAAAGATGCTCTTATTATTTTTTTGTTATCTTGTCAATAATTCTACTAATTTTTATCCTTTGCGATGGATGTTATATATAAATCATTTTCTCTAAGTTTTATATAATACGCATAGGTATCATGTTTTACAAATTAATCTACCGATAGATGCTTGATATAAAAATGATCATTCATTTGGTAGTTATTTAGTTTGAAGTATTTTTTTGTGTATATTAGAATTCAAATAAATATTAGCTACTATTTCTATAGTTTGAACAGTTGTGCATTAAACGGACAAATCGCCTTTTTGCTTTTGATATTTTGAATTAAAAAACCATTGGGTGTTGAGATTTTCACTTATATTTCATGCAAAGTCTCTGTTGTCCAAACAATAAACTGAAAATACTTAGAATAATAAAATTCTCAAAAACAAGTAATTTAAGTTGTAGTTATTTTGTCTGAGATTCATATGATAAGAAACAAAAAGAGAGGATTGAGTTAAAGAAGCTATAAATGTACAACTCTACATTATTGAAGCATTTTTAAAACATTCATTTCCTAATTACATATTACTCAATATACTTTATAAAAAACACAAAATATGGCAGTCATATTTTGTAATATATAAATTAAAGATGCTCACGATTGGAATCGAGCATTTAGGATACTTGCTATATATATACCTAAAATTACAGAGTACTAAAACGGTGTTGCGTTCAACATTTCTTCTGCGTACATATACCTTATACCTAAAATTACAGAGTACTAAAACACGCTAAAGCACACACAAAAACAGACGCAGATATACCTTATACCTAAAATTACAGAGTACTAAAACCACTATGTGGCGTAGTGAGGGGTTTTTTTAATATACCTTATACCTAAAATTACAGAGTACTAAAACCTTCTGTGACAATATCCTCTTTGCCATGTAATATACCTTATACCTAAAATTACAGAGTACTAAAACCAACTGTGCTGAATTTAGCAGTAGCACGTTATATACCTTATACCTAAAATTACAGAGTACTAAAACCAGGTGAAAAGGATAGTACAGATGCATTTAATATACCTTATACCTAAAATTACAGAGTACTAAAACCTCTAGCACAATTATAACCTTGAAATATAATTAAGAAAATAGATAAGTTGATAACGCTAATGAAATTTTTGTTTTATCGATATCTAATTGATATTCTAAATTACAATGTTTTAAAAATGAAATAATGATATAAAGATCAATATCTTTAAAAACAATAATATCCGCAAGCAAATAGTTAGAAATAATTGGTTTTATTTCTAAAACTGAACAATATTTTACAAATAAATATTCAAACCTCTCTTCAATCTGTTCTTTTTCCACATTAATTGGCGCATTCCAATAGCTATCTTCAAAAAATGATTCAGTAATCATTTGAACATTATTAATAAAATAATTTAGTCCTTTAATACTCTCAGATAAAAAACATGGTGATTCGGTTAAAACAATAACCGGAACAGGTAAGTTGTTTAGTATTTTCCTGAACCTTATTTGTTCTTTAATACTAAGTCCAGCTTCTGGATATAAATAGATTACAAATGCTTTTTCTTTTGCTTGATAATCCATTTCATCCACTACTAGTGGGACAACTTGTTCTAAACGAGTAATTAGTCTGGCATAATCTTCCGAATAATCATATTTAAATGAGAGTAGTTTGATGAATAGTTTTAAATCAAAAGACTTAATAGTAAGTGGCAGTGTACCTTTTAAATTATCTCGTAAATCATCTAACAGTACATTGATAGAATTAATATAACCTTCTATTTCCATATCACTTTGCATTTCTCTCATAATCTTCATAGTCATCATACTCGTTGCTGATAAATGGTGTTCATTTTCAATTGTAGAATGATCTAAGAGAAATCCTCTAAACCGATTATGTGATACTCTTTCATAATCTGTAAGGTTTGTAATTGTAACAGTATCTTTATTTGAATTTCTAGGTTGAAAATAATTCTTAAGCATATCTAAAATGTATTCTTCATGCGTTGAATCCTCATTATAAATAGATGTATATATACTAGTATTTAAAATAACTTTTGGTATTGCATCAATGTTGATTTCTAAAATTGCTTCATACATAGGTTTTCTCCTAAAATAAAATTGTACGATTATCTCCTAATATTTCGATATTTTTATCTTCATCTCCTAACAATATTTTCATTTTTTCATATTGCTTTTCGGTAATAGTTAAAGCTCTAACATGACCATTTGGTGGTAAAATACGTTTCACATAATTTACACTGCTATTCGCCGCATCTTTATTGATACAACTTTTAATGTAAATAGAATACTGCATCATCAAAAACCCTTCCGAAATGAGTCCCTTTCTGAACTTACTATATAAACGTCGTTCTTCTTTTGAGTCAGTTGGGAGATCAAACATAATCAAAACTCTCATAAATTTATAACTCATGATTTGTAAAATGAATATTGCTTAATATTTGGTAATTTGAGTGTTTCATATCTCCCTGTTCTGAAATACTCAATAATTGATTGAATCATAATTTCAATCGCCCTAATAACTGTATTCTGCTGCCCATCAATTTGTACCCTAGCATGCATCAGATTTATCAGCTCTAGCCTATACTCTTTAGTCATATATTCCACTTTCGGAGGATGTTTCAAAAGATATAAGTCTACTAATGGTCTAAATACTTCAATGATATCTGATGCAAGGTTAAAGTGGTTTCTTGCACCATTATGATGTATTCCTAAAGCTGGAATCAATCCTTTAGCCACAATTGTTCTTGCGATTGCCGAATTTAAAATAGTGTAACCAAAATTCAACACCATATTTTCTATTAAAAAATCATCATCACGTCTAAAATTTTTAAAAAATGTATTAAAATAATACTTAGCTGCTTGGCCCTCTATGTTCATTTCATCTCTAGGTGAAACCATTGTTTGTAATGTTTTCATTTTGATTATTCTTTCTTCATGCACTTCAAAATGTTTCATACACTGAATTTGATTTTGTATTTTTTGAATCAAAATATATTTCCATAATTCAGCTTTTCTTTCTTCCGACCATTGAAGCTGTTCCTTCATTTGGCCATATTGATTAAAATGACCATTAATCGGCTGAATCATACACTCTGGCAAATGATGTTGATTACAAAAAATAACTAAAATATTATATTTAGATAGCTCTATCATAAGCCTAGAGGTTATAGTAGTTGTTAAATCTTCAATCACTATTGCGAAAATATCGCTAAGGGGAATTTTAACCTCCAAATCCCCTTTTGCGACTTTTAAATTATTTAAATTTAATGCAAGCTTATCTACTTCTGAAAGATACACAATTCTCCATGCCAAAATTTAATCATCCTTTCATTATCATTTGAGGATGTTGTTTACTTTTCACTTCATAAAGATTGCCTAAAATATCTGTAGAATATTTTTTAATAGATTGTGTTTTACTTGCTATGGTTTTAATTATTCTAGGTGATCTTTTATCATTCATATGCTCTAAGTATTCTCTATATGTGATGTCTATCATATTTACTTCAATTCGGTTAAGTAGATCATTATTTACTCCTATGACTCTATATAATTCCCCATTAACCTTAATCAAGTCATTATTGTAAAAACTTGCGATAAATTCTGCTTGATCACTAATTTTCTTCAGTTTCTTTGCTTTTTCATAACACTCTGAATTAACTTCATAGTAGTTTTCTTTTTTGATAACTTCTAAATTTTTAACTGTCACAAATTTATATACGCCATTATCTAAGTAAACATCAAAGCGATACGGTTTTAATGATAGTTTTACTACTTTATTTCTGCTCGTTGGATAATCCTTCGTAATATCTAAGTGCACGTTTAGCTTGTTACCATAATATTTAATTTTTTTGATGACTGGTCCATTATCTTTTTTACTATATTTCGTTAAGTAATTGCCAGTTTCTTTATGATATTTATAAAGAGGATTTTTCTCATTGCCATATTGTTCCATGATCAATTTTAACTTTTGATACGTTTGTGGATCATGATGATACATCAATAATTTTTCAGGTGATTTATTAATTAATTTTTTCAATTTATCATTATCTTTATCGTATAACCCATTTAAGTTATTAACGATTAATGTATTCCCTTTGTCATCTTTTCTCGTAGAATATAATGTATCATTTACTAACTCTCTATTCGGCTTTTTATCAACTCTATGTGAATACTTATAATCTTTAAAATCCTTAATGTTTTGGATTTGGTGAGGCGTTATAAAAATTTCTTTATACTCTTGCTCAGTCTCAATTTCAGGCATACTTTCAGCTTGTTTTTCTTCGACCGTTTGATTTTCCATCACTTTTTTAGCTTTATCTAGTTTTTTCCATTCTTTGAAAATAAAATCAGCGTTCGCAATAATCAGTGCATCTTCAGCATGGTGTTTGTAGCCCTTATTTCTTTCTTTTTTGAACTCCCATTCCCTTCTTAAGAAACTTGTAAATCCGCCATTAATCGATTTCACTTTGACATCTAAGTCATTCACTCTAAAATACGATCTTAATAAGTTCATTAACTCTCTTGTCGCATAACGTGTATCTACTAAGTTACGGTTAATAAAATCTTTTTGGACACTGAAGCGGTTGATATCTCGTTCTTCTAACAAATATTCTTTTTTCTTCTTAGAGATTCTACCTTTGCCTTTAGCAAGATTTAAAATATGCTTTTTGAATGTCTCATAACTTATTTTAGAATTTGAAGAACTTAAATATTGAAATGGCGTCCTATTACCTTTTTTACTATTTTCCTCTTGTTTTACCAACACTTTATTGTTGAAAGAGTTATCAAAAGAAACAGAACGTGGAATAATATGGTCTACTTCGTAATTGAATGGATTATTAAGTAAATCTTCTAGAGGGATTGCTTCTAACGAGTATAAACATTTCCCTTCTTGCATATCGTGCAGCTTAATTTTTTCAATTAAATATTTAGCATTTTCTTTACCTGTTGTTCTTATAATTTCCTCAATACGTTCATTCGTTTGACGATTTCTCTTCTGCATTTCATTAATCATTTTTTGTGCATCTTTAGAATTCTTTTCTCTCGCAAGTTCAATAATAATATCATTTGGCAAACCGTATTTTTTAATAATAGCGTTAATTACTTTAATAGACTGTATAAATGAACGTTTTACAACTGGAGACAATATAAAATCATCAACTAAAGTCGTAGGAATTTCTTTTTGTTGGCTTAAATCCACCTTTTTAGGTACAAGTTTCAAACGATTGAAGATTGCCATTTGATTATCGTTTGTATGCCACAATTCATCTAATATTAAATTTATTGCCTTTAGAGAAAGGCTATGAGTTCCTGTATAACCTGTCAATTTTGAAATTTGTTCAATCTCTTCTTGTGCCAATTCTGAATTTAGGTTTGCTAATTCTTCTTTAATATCTTCTGATGACTGGTAAATGGTTAATATTTCAGCTATTTGATTGAGTAGCTCTGCATTCTCAAGAATTTTTTTTCTTGCTGTGATATCTTTTATATCGTGATAAACTTTGAAGTTTGTAAATTCTGGTTTACCTGTACTTGTGACACGATAGCCTTTGATGTCTTCTTCATTCACCAAAATTTCCTTCGCGATTTGTTTAAGCGTCGGCTTTTTCTTTTGTTTAAAGACATTCTCGATAACCTGGAATTTTTCATAATACTCTAGCTTCTCATTCTCATCTCGTACAATAACCAAGTTGTTCAAATCATTCAGCACATTATATAAATCAGCATTATAGGCATATTTCACACTTCGTAATTCTTCTGGGAAATACGTACAATGTCCCATTAACATTTCATACCATTCTTTAATATCTTTCCATCCAAATGGGCTACCTTCACCTGGTCCCTCATAATATGTTCTTCTTGTTTCCAATAAATCGATATAAGTATCTATAAATGATTGATCAAGTTGATGATATGCTTTTTGTACTTTTAATAACTGCTTTGCCTCTTTTACATAGTCAGATGTTTTGAAACGGTTAATCGATCCTCTCACTTCACCGTCTGCTTTCAAACGTTCCAACTGTAATTCCGCAACATACTTCTCTTCTAATGCTTTACTATTTCTTGAAATTTGTTCTTTTGTGGATAATTCATTACCTGTATCTTCTTCCACTTCATTAACATTATGTACACCTCTACGCTTTGCTAAATGGAGCAATGCCACAGAAAATTCCTCTTCACTTAATTTTTGACTTAATCCTTTTACACGTGTCTCGTAAGGATTGATCCCACTTTGTTCACTATGATCCGTCAGCAAATTATGATCAAATAAAAGTTTCTTTACTCTTTGTAATCTATGTCTACGACGTCTCTTAAGCCTTCTAGTACCTCTTTTTGCTCGTCGTCCTTCATTATTTTCAACATTAGCCTCTTTAAATAAACGTACACCAGCATCTATGACATCTTTAGTTTCATAATCAATAATTCCATAACCCACTGATGTAATCCCGATATCTAATCCTAAGATATAATTCCTTTTCATATGACCACTCCCAGATACATGAAATTTTTATTGTTGATATAAAAAAATCTCGCCAACAAGTTGACGAGATAAACACGGCATTTTGCCTTGTTTTAGTAGATTCTGTAATTTTAGGTATAAGTACAATACATATTAGTATTGTACTTATATAATAATATATCTTTCAACTTTAATCAAACAAAATTTTATTGTTCTTTAACTTAAATTCAGTATAAAAATTTATCTTTTAAAAAGCTGCTCTTAATTTAACTATAACAATGTAATACTTCTAATAATTAATAAAAAAATGCTGTTTCAACTATTTTCTAACACCTCACAAGTAATTAAGATGACTTATATTTCACCTAAAAACTGTGAAAGCATTCCTGGAATAATCAATATGATTGCAATAATTAACCAACATCTTTTAGAAATAAATTCATAAAAAATCATAGGTTTAAGTGTATATCTTTATCACAAATATATTCTAAATCATCTTGAACATTAACTAAGTTTTCAAAATTAACGCCATATAGCTCAGATAAATCTTGTTACGTTAAACCAAAAATTGTTCTGTATTTCCTAATTATCATTGTGTTACCAAGTATATCTATAATTAACATAGTCAGTTGAATAGTGTAAAAAACCGCATTATTTATGATACGCTTCTGCTTATCAGTTGATGATGCGGTTTTTAAGTAATAAGTTCATTAAAAAAATAATTGGCTTATTATGAACAACTAACAGAATTGATTCCAATTATACTACTTCACAATTTATATAGTAATCTTCAATAGATATGATTTTTAATTTTAAATTATTAACTACAATCACCTCATAATAATGGCTTTCTTCGCCTGTTAAATTACCTACATAGAAAGCTGGTGTTCCTTTTTTTACTTTTACCCGTAATTTGTAACCTTCTTCTCTTGATTCGTACCCTTTTATTAATGAAGTGTGTAAAATTCCAAGTTCAAACAAATCTACTCCATTTAAGTTTTTAGCATTTTTCTCCATTAATTTGTATATCCGAGGACTAACCGTTCTATAAGTAGTTATATCCTCTTTTACTTTATATTTATCAAATACCTCTA
The DNA here is from genome assembly GCF_022386955.1 of Mammaliicoccus sp. A-M4. NCBI lineage: Bacteria > Bacillati > Bacillota > Bacilli > Caryophanales > Staphylococcaceae > Mammaliicoccus > Mammaliicoccus sp. A-M4. Next base: position 27,880 of record NZ_JAJNHH010000016.1, on the reverse strand, counting down.
GAATTTCTTTGTGATCATTAGTACCACTTCTTAAATCTTCATTTATTTTTTCCCCACTACTAGCTAATATATATTCTTCAGTTGGTTGGCCGTTTCTACGTGTTTCAGTCTCATATTCAAGTACTCTATCTACATAACTATGTATATTTTCATGGGATAAATTACTATTGTCCCACTTTTCACCGACACGGCAAAAATAGCCTTTTTGTTTTAAATACCATTTTTTTAATCTAAACACAACTTAAAACCTCTCTAATTAATTATTATCTATAAATATTGTCCGTCGAATACTATTTCTTTAAAGAATCTACAGCTTTAAAAAACATTGATACGTTGTACTCAATATTGTTATGCTTTGTTTTTTTTCTAGGATAGTAGTAATTCTTATAATAATCAATTTTAGCTTCTAACATATTCTGTTCAATAGACAAAGTCGCGATTGATAATTCTTCTTTCAACGCATTTCCAAATCTTTCAATCTGTTCTTTTACATATCTGTACTTTTTAATGGATTCCTCTATCAGTTTAATTCTTTTTTGATTATCTGATTCTTTTTCGCATTCATCCACAATACGCCTAATAATATATAACCTAACAGTCGGTAATCTTATATCTATAAGTAAAATAATGACATATGATTGAATAAATGCGTTCAATCCTTCTTCAAATTCATGGCCAGTTTTCTTTTGTCCTTTAAATGCCTTCAAATATAATTCTATTAAATAAAATAATTCATTTAAAAAAGCCCATGCATATTCCTTTTCTAAAGCAACATAACTAATTAATTGATTAGTAAGATTATAATACTGAATCTCATTATGTAAATATTCCCAATGCTTCTCCATCTTTGTATATGATATTTTTCCTCCTAACCGTACATACTCATTTTCTTTTTTGGATCGATTATAGAGAATATTTGGCTTTGTAACCAATCTTTTTTGCGTCTTGTTTATATCTGCTAATGCTTTTGAGGTAATAGATGGGTCATAACTCAAATGTTCATCTACTTTCTTTATCGCAAGTAGTGATTTTAATTGTTCTTCATTTATAAATGGTTTAAGTTTAAATTCATTGTTTTGACTATTGATATACGTCATAGTATTTAAATTTCTATAAATTTTATTCATACTTCTAAATTCTGAGTCATCTAACAAATAATCAAAATTAGGGTTAAAGTGTTTTTGTATAAATGAAACTCTATGCATCTTTTGGTGTTCATTTAAATCGCTTAAACTTCTTAATAACAATAAGTCTTCATAAACCTCACCTGATATATCAAACTTTAGACAATCTACTAAACTGCCATACTTGTCAATAATTTCTTCTATCGTAGGTATCATATATACCCCCCTCCCTATTTTTTGTTCCGCGTCTAATTAAAATGCTTCATTTATGCTTATTATAGCAATCAACCATTGAGGTGTTAAGCATCTACAGTATTGATTGACTAATAAGACTTATTTGGAGGAACTTATGATGAAAGAAAAAGAATTTTATACACTAAAACGTGCTGTTACAAGCATCGCATTTAATTTACCTGTAGGCACCATGTTTATGTATCACGATTTGAATGTGAGGGCTAATGTTTTGTGCTCGACTGAAATTCAACAAGATGTTGGTCGTTGGTTTGCACATTTTGTAAAATATACACCTAACCTTCCATTCATTGTAGTTGGAAAAAAAGGTTCATCTTTGCTCTACCTTAAAACTGCACCAAATCCGATGAATCATCAAAATAACTGGAAAGGTGGTAACAACTAATGACTAACATCATCTTTAGTGAATATCCATACTGGCTTACTGAAGATTCATGGTATGAAGTTATACCACCGAAAGGTAAAAATGATCAGCAAAAGTCCATACGCTTATCTAGTCCAATTTTAATTAAAAACAAGTTTCTTGACCCCAAATCTGGGGTTGAGAAACTAGTTATTTCCAACGGACAAAATATTGAACGTATTGAAACATCAGATATTTTAACATCGCAAAAGTTACCTTCACTAATCATGTATGGCTTCAGCATCAATGAGAAGTACATTAAATCATTAAGCAATGCACTACAATTAATGCGCCAATCACTGCCTCTGTCATCGTTGTATACGGGTGTCGGTGTGTTAAATACTGATAAAGGTGTCGTCATTTCATTAGATGAACCATATCTTTCAAAAGAAATTACACAGTCGCAGGCGGATGAAATCATTTGTGAAACACAGTACGATCTACAACCTAAAGGCACTTTTGAAGACTGGTGGCAAATGTATCTTGATGAAGTAAAAGGAAACTTGTTACTCGAACTTGCTGTAGTGTTTGGTATTTCTTCATTAGTAACTGCGTTTTTAAAAACAAAACATGAGGTTGAATTCGCAGGTACGATTTTCTCATTTACGGGAAATTCAAGCACGGGTAAATCAACTGCAGCGGCTTTAGGAGTCTCAATAACCGGCAACCCTACTAAAGGTAGTAATACGCTGTTTAGATCATGGAATGGCACTAGAAACGCGCTTGAAGGATATCTAAGTAACAACTATGGTGTACCTATTGTATTGGACGAACTGTCATCTGCAACCTTTAAAGATACAACTGGTTTGCTCTATTCAATTGCCGAAGGTCAAGGAAGACAACGTTCTAATATACACGGAGAAGTCAAGTCACTAAAAAACTGGGGAACCTCAGTAATTAGTACTGCCGAACACAGTATTTTCAATAATAGTGCACGTAATGATGGTTTGAATGTACGTACCATTGAAATATCTGAAGCTTTTACAACTAACGCTGACAACGCAGATACTATTAAAAAAGCAACATCAGCTAATTATGGTCATATCATGCCATTAGTAGCTGAATATCTACTCAATCGTGAACAAGAAGTCATTAAATGGTTCCAAAATGAGCACCTAAGGTTCAAAACTCAACTAGAAAAGGAAACCAGCAATACAGGAATTCGGATGTTCAAACGCTATGCAACCATTACAACATCAGCACGTATATTGGAACGTGTCATTGCCACACCTGTTGATTTGAATGCTGTAAGGGACTATCTTATTAACTATCATTTAGATTCTGTTAGTGAGCGAAGCCTAGCTGATAAAGCAATTGAAGTCATTGTCCAATTTGTAGCACAAAATCGTGGTAAGTTTTCTGACGACACTAGGTTATCAACGCTTATTGAAAATTATGGAATGATTTCACTTGAAGATGATCATATCCAGGTGAAAATGATTGCCTCGGTTTTTAAAAATATGTTAAAAGAACATAATTTCCAAGATACAAATAATGTCATTGATGCACTGAGGGATAAAGATTACATCCAGTCAGACGCCAATCGTAAAACAACAAAACGTAGTGTCAAAGACAAAGAAGGCAAACCAAAAACCATCGTATTTTATCATCTTAAGCTTGATAAATCATACGCTCCTATTTTTGGTCTATCTGAAAAAAGTAAATTCAATATACCCTTATCATTTATCTCTGAACACCAACATCCAATACTACGAGACATGATTTCAAAAGCAAGAGAATGGGATAAAAACGGTGATATTGACTTTTAAAGCTTAAAATATGTTATTAAATAAATTTGCTACAACACCTATTTAAAGGTGTTGTAGCACAAATATTAAATCAATGGAGGAATTGTACTATGAATACAGTAGCACTAGCTCACGAAATTGAAGATGAAAGATTTGAATACTTAGAAAGCACACCCCTAGATACTGTGAAGGAATGCTGTAAACAAGAAGGTCGTCAAATAAGTAACACTTACACTGAGGAGTACAAGTTAATAAATGACATTTTGGAGAAAGTAATCAAACCTACGTCCATTGTTGCATATGGAGAATATGAAGATTACATTCATTTAAAAAAATTTGCTCAAAGAAGAATATCGAATTCGTTACTACTTTTGAGATGCAACTAAAGAATTGTTGTTAATACTATGAATAATGAGGTGATATACATGGACGAATTAATCATACTATTAGCCGATCTGGTTATTGAAGAAATCAATCACGCTGATGACTAATAATACCGCCCAACACCCGACTGGTGTTGGGCTTATCTATAATTTCGTTCATAAATATATATTATCTCTTTGAAAGGAGGAAATACTATGAAACGAGCCATTGGTTATTTGCGCCAAAGTACAACGAAACAACAATCACTCCCAGCTCAAAAGCAAGCAATAGAATTATTAGCTCCAAAGCACAATATTCAAAATATCCAATACATTAGTGATAAGCAATCAGGCAGAACAGATAATCGAACAGGCTATCAACAAGTCACCGAACGCATCCAACAAAGACAATGTGACGTATTATGTTGTTATCGCTTGAATCGACTTCATCGCAACTTGAAAAATGCATTAAAACTCATGAAACTCTGTCAAAAATATCATGTTCATATTCTAAGTGTTCATGATGGCTATTTTGATATGGATAAAGCGTTTGATCGCCTAAAACTCAATATATTCATGAGTCTGGCTGAACTTGAATCCGATAATATTGGAGAACAAGTCAAAAATGGACTTAGAGAAAAGGCAAAACAAGGTAAACTCATAACGACCCATGCGCCTTTCGGTTATCACTATCAAAATGGTACTTTCATCATTAATAATGATGAATCACCTACCGTCAAAGCTGTATTCAATTATTATCTTCAAGGATATGGCTACAAGAAGATTGCACAATATTTAGAAGACGATAATAAACTTATTACCCGCAAGCCTTATCAGGTACGAAATATAATTATGAACCCAAATTATTGTGGTCGTGTCATCAATCAATATGGTCAATATAACAATATGGTACCACCTATTGTTTCGGCAACGAAATATGAACATGCTCAAGCAATCCGTAATAAGAAGCAACTTCACTGTATACCTTCAGAGAATCAGCTGAAACAAAAGATCAAATGTCCTTGTTGTGACTCAACACTGACAAATATGACAATAAGAAAAAAACATACATTGCGATATTATATTTGTCCTAAAAATATGAATGAATCTCGCTTTGTCTGTTCATTCAAAGGAATAAATGCACAAAAATTAGAAGTTCAAGTCTTAGCTACATGTCAGAACTTCTTTCAAAACCAACAGCTCTATTCAAAAATTAATAATGCAATTCATCAACGCCTCAAAAAACAAAGAGTGATAGAAGCTAAAAGTACGCTAACTCAAGAACAACTGATAGATAAACTTGCCAAAGGTATGATTGATGCTGAATCATTCAGAAAACAGACTCATTTGATGAATCAAAAGCACAAAACCATATCCTCCATAAGTGATAATCAGTTACAAACATCACTACAAAAGGTTATACAGAAAAGTTTCACGTTAAACATGCTGCATCCCTATATTGATGAAATTCGCATTACAAAAAATAAAGCCCTTGTTGGGATCTATTTCAAAAATGAACCATTGAACATTGTGAACCAAACCTCGCAATCATCGATTGCTTAATCAGAAAGGATGAAAAAATCATGCAACAACTCAAACAAAAACGTGTCGGTATCTATGTTCGTGTATCAACGGAAATCCAAAGTACTGAAGGCTATAGTATCGATGGACAAATCAATCAAATTCGAGAATATTGTGATTTCAATAACTTTGTTGTTGTAGATGTATACGCGGATAGAGGTATCTCTGGAAAATCTATGAACCGACCAGAACTACAACGTTTGTTAAAAGATGCGAACGAAGGTCAGATTGATTCTGTTATGGTCTACAAAACAAACCGACTAGCACGTAACACTTCTGACTTACTCAAAATTGTTGAAGACCTTCATCGTCAAAATGTCGAATTCTTCAGCTTATCTGAGCGTATGGAAGTCAATACAAGCAGTGGTAAATTGATGCTACAAATTCTAGCGAGTTTTTCAGAATTTGAAAGAAATAATATTGTCGAAAATGTATTCATGGGTCAAACCCGACGCGCTCAAGAAGGCTATTATCAAGGCAATTTGCCGCTGGGCTATGACAAAATACCGGATAGCAAGCATGAACTCATGATAAACCAACATGAAGCGAATATTGTCAAATATATATTTGAGTCATATGCTAAAGGCCACGGATATCGTAAAATTGCGAATGCACTCAATCACAAAGGATACGTGACTAAAAAAGGAAAGCCTTTCAGTATTGGTTCAGTGACCTATATCTTATCTAATCCATTCTATGTTGGTAAAATTCAATTCGCAAAGTACAAAGATTGGAATGAAAAGCGTCGTAAAGGGCTGAATGATAAACCAATAATAGCTGAAGGTAAGCATTCCCCTATTATTATTCAAGACTTATGGGATAAAGTCCAATTACGTAAAAAACAAGTCAGTCAAAAACCTCAAGTCCACGGTAAAGGAACTAATCTATTAACAGGTATCGTTCATTGTCCACAATGTGGTGCACCAATGGCAGCTAGTAACACAACGAACACATTGAAAGATGGTACCAAGAAGCGAATACGTTATTATTCTTGCAGTAACTTCCGAAACAAAGGCTCAAAAGTATGTTCTGCGAATAGCGTTAGAGCTGATGTGATTGAGAAATACGTCATGGATCAAATACTCGAAATTGTCAAAAGTGATAAAGTCATTAACCAAGTCTTAGAACGTGTCAATCAAGAAAATAAAGTCGATATTGGTGCATTGAACCACGATATCGCTTATAAACAACAACAATACGATGAAGTCAGCGGGAAACTCCATAATTTAGTTAAAACCATTGAAGATAATCCGGACCTAACATCTGCATTGAAAGCAACTATTCATCAATATGAAACACAACTCAATGACATTACAAATCAAATGAATCAACTCAAACAGCAACAAAATCAAGAGAAACTATCTTATGATACGAAACAAATCGCTGCCCTATTACAACGAATATTTCAAAATATAGAATCAATGGATAAAGCACAACTCAAAGCATTATATCTTACAGTCATTGACCGTATTGATATTCGTAAAGACGGTAATCATAAAAAACAGTTCTACGTTACACTAAAACTCAATAATGAAATTATTAAACAACTTTTCAATAATACCCCTCTCGACGAAGTGCTCCTCAGCACTTCGTCTTTATTTTTGCCTCAAACGCTCTTTCTTCAAATCTAATATCTATGTACTGTCCTTTCGTCATTCAATAACACCCATCTAACGAATCTTTTCAACATACTAACAAGTCACAACTCAATGTGAAGCTTATATTGTATGACGAAAGAACATCCCAAAATAAAATATGAACGGGATAGCAATGGGATTTGATAAATACATGTAGGATAAGGATTACGCAAGCGTAATCCCGAAATCCCATTATTATTTATAAATAAATAATATAAAAAGAAAAAGTAAGTCGTACTGACACCACCAAATCCAAATGATATATAAATATATCGCTATATTTCCTGAGAAATGAGCGGGATAATGGGATTTCCTTGTCATATCAACAATTGTGATAATTTTCTATTGGGATATTTTCTTAATAACAATGGGATTCACAAACGAAACAAAATTTTTTTGAAGCATATATTATCTATATGGTGTATTACATGTATACATCAAAAACATTATAGGAGGTCATAACCATGACACTAGAAAAACAACTCAAAGAGTATATAACTAACTTATTCAATCTGCCAAAGGACGAAAAATGGGAATGTGAATCTATCGAGGAAGTGGCAGATAATATCCTTCCTGATCAATATATCAGACTTGGTCCGCTTACCAACAAAATCCTTCATACGTATACTTACTACTCTGACACACTTCATGAAAGGCATATATACCCCTTTATCCTCTACTATCAAAAACAACTTATTGCGATTGGTTATATTGATGAAACAAACGATATGGACTTCTTATATCTTCATAACACAGTTATGCCACTACTAGATCAAAGACACTTACTTGAAAAGGAGAATTATAATAATGAATAAATGGATACACATAGCTCAGATAAGCGTCACAGTCATTACAGAAGTTATTACAATAATGAAAGATATAGAAAAGGAGAAATGAGCATGAAACGTTATATTACACGTAGTATTGCCAATTACTTGCCAGCAATGTTGCAGCAACAGTTATGGAAACTTGTAGCGCAACGCGAAAACGAACAATTCAAGGAACTAGAAGAGATTGATTACTTTCATATATTCCAGTTCAATATGCATAATAGTCAATTATATATCAAACATAAGCAAGAACGTCCAGAGTACGTAAAAATTCATAAGGCAAATTATTCAAAAGCTATCAATATTAATAAGGTCTACATTATCCGAGAAGATGATGTAGACCTTTCTTATTACGTCATGTTGTTACCTGAAGAATATTAAATAAAGGAGTTAGATAAAATGAAATCAATCAAAAGTGTATTAGAAACTGAAGCGATATTTAGTCAGGATAAAATGCATCGTTATCTTCTCAAGAAAACTTGGGATATTGATAAAGAAGTACTTACAATTATAACGATGTATCCTCATTATGATGGTGTTATCAACGTTGACCTTACAACACAACTTATTGTCAATAAAGTAGCTGAAAAAGATGAATATGGTGGCGTTAATTTTATAAATCTTTTTTCAAATATTGATACCCCCATTAATTTAAAACATATCGAAAACAGCCATGACAAGCACACGGATATTCACATTATGAAAGCTGTCAAAGAAGCCGATAGTGTTTTATTGGCTTGGGGTTCCTACGGAAAAAAACCTCTTGTGGAAAATCGAGTGAATGAAGTATTAGACATGTTAAAACCTCACAGTAAGAAAATCAGTATATTAACAAATCCTCAAACAAATGAAATCATGCATCCATTAAATCCATACGCTAGAAAGGCATGGACAATTAAACCATTAAAGGAGACTAAATAGAATGAATCAAACATGGAAAGAAGTATACCAATATTTAATGCATCAACCACACATCGATGTTATTAAAGGCATTATCGCCTTTTCATCAAACAAAAAAAATAATTCAGAATTAGATGAGCTATATTCCATTTATATGAATGATGATTCTATCACATCCATTGTTCACCCTGACTTAATAGAAAGTATAGAGCTTATCCATAATGAGTAGAAAAAGAATAGATGTTGTCAAAGTCCAAATGGTTAAAGAAGATACACTTTGGTATTTAAAAAGACGTATTGAAGAACCAAAAGACGCTGCTGATATTATGCGTGACTTCATAGGAAATGCTGACCGAGAACACTTCATTTTAATTTGCTTGAATAGCAAAAATGAACCTACACATATTGAAACCGTCTCTATAGGAACCATTAATTTTGCGGTTATACATCCTCGAGAAATATTTAAAACAGCCATATTAAGTAACGCAACGGGTATGATTATTGGCCATAACCACCCAAGTGGAGACATATTAACCATAGTATAATAAATAATAGTAGTTAAAGTAGTTCAGGAGGAGATGTTAAAGGGAGATTTTACTTTAAATAAAAATTAACAAGGTTTATAATTTGTAGTACTTAAAGTGTTTAAAGAGGGGGGCGCGTGTGAGGGTTCAAAGGATAGAAGTGGAGAATAAGCCGTATCCATTGTATTTATTACTAGATAAAGAATACCAGCTAAATGAATGCTTCTAGTAAAAGGAAAATTATCAGTCAGAGTGAGATCAGCAAAAAAATAGCTGTAATGAATGAAGAAATGCAAGGGTTTTGGGCTAATAATAGTTGGGATATAAGAAAATGTCCACATCCTTCTGCCATAGAATTAAGTAAGAATCCTGCTTTAAGAAATCGTTGGGTTCGTTTTGAACGTGTTAAAAATCTGTGGTTAAGAACAGAATTGAAATATTTTTATTTTTACCATTTAAACAATGGAATATGGAATGCAAAAACTGTCTGGATTAGAAAAGGAACAGTAATTAATAAAATGTTGGATTTTTTAGATTTAAAGTATCCCAGCATTACTTCAATTACTGAAGTTCCTATTGATAAAGCAATGACGGAGTATAGAACATATTTGACAAAACAGGGTGTTAGAATTACCACCACTAATTATAAGATTACTGCTAATCAAGAAAAAACACCTGTAAAAGCTAATTCTTACTATGTTACTAATCTTAAACAATTTATTGAGTTTTATGAGGATTTTTATTTTGATGGAGAGGAGTGGGATAAAGACGTTTGGGATAGACGAAACTTACCTTTGCCAGATGATAAGGTTAACCCAACACAATATGAATATACAATTAACTTTAAAGGGTTTCGGAATACATATTTTAAACAGCTTGTAAAAAGATATTGTAAGTTAAGATTGAACATGGATAGCTTTTCCTATGTAAGTGATATTGCCCAAAAACTTAAAGAGTTCTTTAATTTTCTGGACATAAAGTTTAAACACGTTCAGAGAGTACACCAATTAACGAGAGTGGAAATTGAAGCATATTTAAGTGAACTAAACATGATGGGGATAAAACCTAGTACAATAACTGGGAGGATCTCTATATTGGAAGGACTATTTAGTACCCTTCATAGGCTAGAATGGGATGATGTTCCTTCCAAATTATTAATTTATCCCGAGGACTATCCGAAAATACCAAGAGCAAAACCTCGCTTTATAGACGAATTCGTTCTAGAGCAATTGAACAGTCATCTTGATAAATTACCCGAATATATAGCTACGATGACTATGATTGTTCAAGAATGTGGAATGAGGATAAGTGAATTGTGCACCTTGAAAAAAGGCTGTTTATTAGAGGACAAAGATGGAGATTACTTTTTAAAGTATTATCAATGGAAAATGAAAAAGGAGCATATAGTTCCAATATCTAAAGAGGTAGTTTTACTTATTAAAGTTCGGGAAGATAAAGTTTCAGAGGAATTTCCAGATAGTGAATACCTCTTTCCAAGAAAAGATGGATCGCCATTAAAACAAGAAACATTTAGAGGCGAATTAAATAAATTAGCTTATGAGCAAAATATAGTGGATAAATTAGGCGAGATTTATAGATTCCATGCCCATGCCTTTCGCCATTCAGTAGGAACAAGAATGATTAACAACGGGGTGCCCCAGCATATTGTGCAGAAATTTTTGGGACATGAAAGCCCAGAAATGACAAGCAGATACGCTCATATCTTTGATGAAACTCTAAAAAATGAATTTACTAAATTTCAAGAAAAACTGGTTACCAATAATGGAGATGTGCTCAATCTAGATGATGATAGTGAAGTCGATGATGTAGAGCTTCAATGGTTCAAGAAAAATATAAATGCACAAGTGCTTCCAAATGGTTATTGTAGATTGCCAGTAATAGCAGGTGGTTGTCCACATGCGAATGCATGCTTAGATTGCACTCACTTCTGTACCAGTAAGCAATTCTTACCACAGCACGAAGAACAGTTAGAGCGTACAGAAGAGTTATTAACCATAGCAAAGGATAAACAATGGCAAAGACAAATAGAGACTAATAGCCGTATTAAAGAGCGTTTAGAACAAATCATTGGAAGTTTAACGGGGTAATTATCAATGAATAAACAAGTTAGAAATACAACAGAAATTGTACGTTTGGCGAAGCAGAAATCACAAAAGACAAGAGAAAAAGTAGACAAAGCGATTTCTAAATTTTCGATTGAAGGTAAAGCTATTAATTTTAATTCAATAGCAAAGGAAGCTAATGTTTCTAAATCATGGCTTTATAAGGAACACGATATTAGGCAAAGAATCGAATCCCTTCGTGAGCGTCAAATAACATCAAATGTAGTCTCAAAACCCAAGAAAAGTTCTCGTTCGGAGGAAATCCTTATAAAAACCTTAAAAAGAAGAGTTATGGAATTAGAAAAAGAAAATAAAAAATTACAGAACCAAATTCAAAAATTATATGGAGATCTGTATAATAAAGAGTAGTTTTTATTATTAATCTGTAGACAGATTGTGAAAGGATGCACTTAAACTAACGGGGCAGTTATGTTTAAGATACTTTAAAATTTGGTTAAAATCTCCGAAAGGATTGGTTTCTAACATTAGAAACCAATCCTTTTTAATATTAATTATATATCATTCAAACAATCATTTGACTATTTGTTTATAGTGGGATATATTATAATCATCAAACAAACAGTCATTTGAATAAGGAGGGTAATTATGACAAAAGATATGTGTGAAGTTACCTATATTCATGAAGATAAGGTAAACAGGGCTAAAAAAGACCTTGCTAAACAGAATCCTATGGATGTAGCGAAAGTTTTTAAGGCTCTATCAGATGATACAAGAGTTAAAATTGCTTATGTTTTGTCTTTAGAGGGAGAGTTATGTGTTTGTGATGTAGCTAATATCATTGAATCTTCAACGGCTACGGCATCCCATCATTTAAGATTATTGAAAAATTTAGGTATAGCAAAATACCGTAAAGAAGGAAAATTAGTCTATTATTCACTAGATGATGAGCATGTTAAACAGCTTGTAGAAAAAGCTTTCTTGCATCAAAGGGAGGTTGCTAGTATTGGATAGTTCAACAAAAACATTAACAGAAGATAAACAGGTTTACCGTGTGGAGGGTTTCTCGTGTGCGAATTGTGCTGGGAAGTTTGAAAAAAATGTAAAAGAACTATCAGGGGTGCATGATGCTAAAGTCAATTTCGGAGCTTCCAAAATTGATGTCTTTGGCAGTGCAACCGTTGAAGATCTGGAAAAGGCTGGTGCTTTCGAGAATCTTAAAGTGGCACCAGAGAAGGCTAGAAGAAGGGTCGAACCAGTGGTAACAGAAGATAAAAATGTTTACCGTGTGGAGGGATTTTCTTGCGCAAACTGTGCTGGGAAGTTTGAAAAAAATGTAAAACAACTAGCTGGAGTTCAGGATGCAAAAGTGAACTTTGGCGCTTCTAAAATTGATGTATATGGAAACGCATCGGTTGAAGAGCTTGAAAAAGCAGGTGCTTTCGAGAATCTTAAGGTAATTCCTGAAAAACTGGCGAATCCATCGATACAAGCGGTCAAAGAAGACACTAAGGCTCCTAAAGAAGAGAAAATACCGTTTTATAAAAAACACAGCACATTGCTGTTTGCCACATTACTGATTGCTTTTGGTTACCTTTCTCACTTTGTAAATGGAGAAGATAACCTTGTAACGTCCATGTTATTTGTAAGTTCGATTGTAATTGGCGGATATTCACTATTTAAAGTTGGTTTTCAAAATTTGATACGCTTTGATTTCGACATGAAAACCCTGATGACCGTTGCAGTTATTGGAGCTGCCATCATTGGTGAATGGGCAGAGGCATCCATTGTTGTCATTCTCTTTGCAATCAGTGAAGCACTTGAACGTTTTTCTATGGATAGAGCAAGACAGTCCATTCGTTCATTGATGGATATTGCCCCAAAAGAAGCACTTGTTAGGCGGAATGGTCAGGAAATAATGATCCATGTGGACGATATTGCCGTGGGTGATATTATGATCGTCAAACCAGGGGAGAAAATTGCCATGGATGGGATCATTATAAATGGTGTGTCGGCTGTCAACCAGGCTGCTATAACAGGAGAATCTGTCCCTGTTGCCAAAACGGTAGATGATGAAGTATTTGCAGGCACGCTTAACGAAGAGGGACTACTTGAAGTAAAAATCACCAAATACGTAGAGGATACAACTATCTCCAAGATTATTCATCTGGTTGAGGAAGCACAAGGGGAGCGCGCTCCAGCGCAAGCATTCGTAGATAAATTTGCGAAATATTATACGCCGATCATTATGGTTATTGCGGCGCTCGTTGCAGTCGTTCCACCTTTATTCTTTGGTGGAAGTTGGGATACTTGGGTTTATCAAGGATTAGCGGTACTTGTAGTTGGATGTCCGTGTGCATTAGTTATTACTACTCCAATCTCGATTGTCTCGGCAATTGGAAATGCAGCTAAAAAAGGTGTGTTGATTAAAGGCGGTGTCTATCTAGAGGAATTAGGAGCCATTAAGGCAATCGCATTTGATAAAACAGGAACACTGACAAAAGGTGTACCAGTGGTAACAGATTTTAAAGTGTTAAATGATCAAGTGGAAGAAAAAGAGCTGTTTTCCATTATTACAGCTTTAGAATATCGATCACAACATCCACTTGCTTCAGCAATAATGAAGAAAGCAGAGCAAGATAATATTACTTATTCCGATGTTAGAGTGAAGGACTTCACTTCTATTACAGGTCGGGGCATTCAAGGGAATATAGATGGAACAACCTATTACATTGGCAGTCCAAGGCTTTTTAAAGAATTAAATGTTTCCGATTTTAGCCTTGAGTTTGAAAATAAAGTGAAAGTTTTACAAAACCAAGGGAAAACGGCCATGATTATTGGAACGGACCAAACAATCCTCGGCGTGATTGCTGTAGCAGATGAGGTCCGCGAAACAAGTAAAAATGTGATTCTAAAACTTCATCAGTTAGGAATCAAGCAAACAATTATGCTGACAGGTGATAATCAAGGTACCGCAGAAGCAATCGGTGCTCATGTAGGCGTTTCTGATATTCAGTCCGAATTGTTGCCACAGGATAAGTTGGACTATATTAAAAAAATGAAAGCCGAGCATGGTAATGTAGCTATGATTGGCGATGGCGTCAATGATGCTCCTGCACTTGCTGCATCCACTGTTGGCATTGCAATGGGCGGTGCTGGAACAGATACTGCCATCGAGACAGCTGATATTGCATTAATGGGAGATGATTTAAGTAAGCTTCCATTTGCAGTAAGACTTAGCAGGAAAACGCTAAATATCATCAAAGCGAACATCACGTTTGCCATCGGAATTAAGATAATTGCCTTACTATTGGTTATTCCAGGCTGGCTAACCCTTTGGATTGCGATTCTTTCCGATATGGGAGCCACTATTTTGGTAGCATTAAATAGTTTGCGACTGATGAGAGTGAAGGATAAATAGGTACTATATGTGTGCAATTTACGGAAGGACTTTTCATTTTGAAGAAAAGTCCTATCCCTAAAATATTTGGAGATGATAAAATGATCGCGACGATACTGACGGCTACTGCGGTATATGTAGCAACAGGAATTGATTATCTCGTCATATTAATTCTTTTGTTTTCGCAAGTAAAAAAAGGTCAGGTAAAACATATTTGGATAGGACAATATATAGGGACTGCAATTGTGATAGGAGCAAGTCTTTTAGTTGCACAGGGGGTTGTAAATTTAATTCCTCAGCAATGGGTTATCGGACTACTTGGACTTTTACCACTTTACCTAGGCGTGAAAATATGGATTAAAGGAGAAGAGGATGAAGATGAAAGTAGCATTTTATCTTTATTCTCCTCTGGAAAATTTAATCAGTTATTTTTGACGATGATTTTCATCGTATTGGCTTCCAGTGCGGATGACTTTTCCATTTATATACCGTACTTCACGACCTTAAGTATGTCTGAAATCTTTATTGTCACTATTGTCTTTCTAATTATGGTTGGAGTTTTGTGCTATGTCAGTTACCGTCTAGCTTCCTTCGATTTTATATCGGAAACAATTGAGAAATATGAACGTTGGATTGTACCAATTGTATTCATTGGGCTAGGTATTTATATATTGTTTGAAAATGGAACATTCAATGCTCTGATTTCATTTCTTCTTTGAAGTGGCGAATCCAAACCATAAAGTAAAGTATAAAGAGGTTATCCTATTGATTGGGATAACCTTTTTATATTTAACTAATTATCATTTACGTTAAACACATGTACTTAAAGTAAGAACATTGATTTAAACCATTTTTTTCATAATTTACTCTTGATAAGATCCGACACCTTCTCCAGGAGATATCAAAATAACTCAGAGAATAAAAGAGATTAGTGAAATGATGGGCATTATATTATATGACCACATAATATTTTCAGAAAATGATCATCATTCAATTATCAAAAAAATTGCACTTTCTACTGGTATATATCCTTGCATTAATTTTATAAAAAATGCCCCTACTGAAGATATAAAAGCAATTGCTATGCTATTGTTCACTACCGTATTCATTGGTAATTTAAATAATGCTAATAATACAGGAATGATGATAAATGCTCCACCTGCACCCACAATTCCCGAAATTACACCAATTCCAAATCCAACTATAATAAATAGCAAAGGTTTAGATTTCGTCTCTTGTGTAGTAGGTTTAACTTTAATAAACATCAATATTAAAGCAAGTATGGCGATTATTACATATACCGTATTTACAAAAGTAGCATTAAACAAACTAGCTAAAATTGCCCCTAACATGCTTCCAATCAACATACCCCCTCCCATATATATAACAAGTTTAGGAGAGAAAGCTGGTTGTTTTCTTGCATTTAATGATCCACTAAGTGTACTGAAAAATACTTGACTAGAGGTAAGTCCCGAAGCAATATATGCACTATACGCAGGTATACCTATTAATGGTGGCAATATAAGAATAGCTGGGTAAATAATAATTGCGCCCCCAATACCTATTAATCCAGATATAAATCCACCCAGTACGCCAATTAGCAACATAATAGTCATATTTGCTATATCCATTATTTACTTTTAACTAATAAATTAACTGCTTCATTAATTAATTCTTGAGAACTTTCATTATTTTCTTCTGCTGTTTTAACGCATTCTATTAAATTTTCACTAATTATAATCCCCATTAAACGTTGTATAGAACCTTTAGATGCACTAAGTTGCGTAATTATATCTTTGCAATCTTTTTCTTCTTCCATCATTTTTACGACACCATTTAATTGACCTTGTATTCTATTTATACGATTAATCATTTTTTTATCATAAGTCATATTCATTTCCTCCACATAAATTGATTAAGTTAATAATAATAAATTAAAACAAAATTGTCAAATACCCCTATAGGTATTTGGCAAATGATTCTATCCGTTTTATTATACCCTCATAGGTATTTATAGGAGGTAAGTATGGAACAATACAAAGAAGTACACATTAATTCATTAAACAAAGAAGAATTAGAAAAATTGGCAAAAATGGGTCAATTGATTGATGTTAGAACAAAAGAAGAATATGAATTAGGACACATTAACGGTTCAACTTTACACCCAGTAGAAGAGATTAAATCATTCAATAAGAATAGCAACAAAACGTATTATATACATTGTAAAAGCGGTAACCGAAGCACTAAAGCTTGCGATTATTTAGCCAAACAAGGTTATGATGTCGTGAATTTAAAGGGTGGATATAAAGATTATGAAGCAAAGAACTTCAATAGTGCTCCTTTAATAGAAAAAGATATTGAAATCAAAGAGAATCGTAAACAATTTGATTTTAGAGGTCTTCAGTGCCCTGGACCTATTGTTAATATCAGTAAAGAAATTAACAATATTTCAACGGGTGAGCAAATCGAGGTAACAGTTACAGATCCTGGTTTCAATAGTGATATTAAAAGTTGGGCGAAACAAACAGGGAATACCCTTGTAAATCTTACTGAAGAAGCAAATGTAATTAATGCAATTATTCAAAAAGAAAAGCCAAAAGAATTTGAAATCAATGACACTGCTACAGGTACAACAATTGTTTTATTTAGCGGTGAGTTAGATAAGGCAGTAGCAGCAATGATCATCGCAAATGGCGCTAAAGCAGCAGGTAAAGATGTAACTATTTTCTTTACTTTTTGGGGCCTCAACGCATTAAAAAAAGCGCAATCAACTCGCGTTAAAAAGAAAGGTATTTCCAAAATGTTTGACCTTATGTTACCTAAGGATCCAATACATATGCCATTATCAAAAATGAATATGTTTGGACTAGGTAATATTATGATGCGTTATGTAATGAACAAGAAAAATGTTGATTCTTTATACTCACTTATCGATCAAGCAATCGATCAAGATATAAAGTTAATTGCTTGTACCATGAGTATGGATGTTATGGGAATTTCAAAAGAAGAATTAAGAGATGAAGTCGATTATGGTGGCGTAGGTACTTATATTGGACATACTGAGCAAGCAAATCATAACTTATTTATCTAATCAATAAAATCTATTTTAAAAAGGAGTTTTTTTTTGTTTTTCAAACAATTTTATGAAGACAATTTTTCACAAGCATCTTATTTAATTGGATGTCAACGTACAGGAGAAGCAATGATTATTGACCCTATACGAGATTTAACAAAATATTTAAAAGTTGCAGATAAAGAAGGATTCACAATTACTAAAGCTGCAGAAACACATATTCATGCTGATTTTGCTTCAGGTATTAGAGATGTGGCAAATAAATTGAATGCAAGTATATACGTATCTGATGAAGGTAAAGATGAATTTAATTATAAAAATATGCCTAAACAAACACATTTCGTTAAGCATCAAGATATTATCTATTTAGGAAAGATTAAATTAGAAGTCTTACACACTCCAGGCCATACCCCTGAGAGTATTAGTTTTTTACTTACTGACGAAGGTGGGGGTTCCAGTATACCAATGGGATTATTTAGCGGTGACTTCATCTTTGTTGGTGATGTAGGTAGACCAGATCTATTAGAAAAAGCTGTAAATGTTGAAGGTTCTACAAAAATCGGAGCAAAACAAATGTATCAGTCCATACAATTTGCTGCAACATTACCAGACTATATTCAAATTTGGCCAGGTCATGGTGCAGGGAGTCCTTGTGGTAAAGCGCTAGGTTCATTACCTACAACTACTTTGGGTTATGAGAAAATAAACAACTGGGCTTTTAATGTTAAAGATGAAACTTCATTTATCGAAACTTTAACACTCAATCAGCCAGCTCCACCACACCATTTTTCACAAATGAAAAAAATAAATCAATTTGGTATGCAAATGTACCAACCATATAATGTTTACCCTAGTTCAAGCAATACACAAACTGCTTTTGATCTTCGAAGTAAAGAAGCATTCCATGGTGGTCATATGCATGGAACTATCAATATTCCTTTTAATAAAACTTTTATAAATCAAATTGGTTGGTATTTAGATTATGACTAAGATATTGAATTAATTGGCGATAAATCTACCGTTCAACAAGCTATTCATGCTTTACAATTAATTGGTTTTGAAAATGTAAAAAGTTACCGTTTGCCACAAACAAATATCGTCACATCATCTATTCATAGTTCTGAAATGACTGGTGAAGAACATAATGTATTAGATGTTCGTAATGATGATGAATGGCGTAAAGGTCATTTAAAACAAGCAATTCATATTCCTCACGGTAAACTTTTAAATGAAGATATACCTTTCGATAAAAATGACCTAATTTATGTACATTGTCAATCAGGTGTTAGAAGTTCAATAGCGGTAGGAATATTAGAATATAAAGGATTTACGAATATTGTTAACGTTAGAGGTGGCTATCAACATTTACCAGCATTTTTAAAATAGTTTTCTTCTGCAATAGAACTATAAAAATCCCTCAATCCGAAAATTCAATTCGGATTGAGGGATTTTTTTATAAAGACAATTACGAACTTTGATTATTCATTTGAATTAGTTTTTTATGCTTTTATATCTAAGTAAATATCATTAATCTGTAGTACTTTTTGGATAATTGCTAATGTACCACCTAGCAAAGTTGCAAATTTGACATTAGATGTTAACTTTATTTGAATTTCGTTACGTGAATATTGTTTGAACTGGTTCTTAATTGCTTCTAATATTTCAGGCATTTCATTGAACAATGGACAGTTAATGTAAATTGCATTCGGATTAAACTGGGTGTTTAAATTATGTATTAAAACAGCAATTTTATTTATAAATTGTTCCATTTCTTCAACTACGACTGGATTTTTTTCATTATAAAATTGAATTAATTTGCTAAGCGTCATCTTCTCATTTAGTTGATTACTTAAATTATGCAGTAAAGCTTCTTGTGAAAAAATATCTTCAATCTTATGAAAGATCTCCACATTATCGCTAACTTTTGAGACAAGTGTTTTTCCAATTTCACCCGCTTCCCCATTTGCACCACGATACAATTGATTATTAATAATAAGCCCAGCACCAATACCTTTATGTATACTTAAAGCAATAAGATTATTGTAGGATAAATTATGATTAAAATTACGTTCATATAACGCTGAAAGATTCGCTTCATTTTCAACTACGACTGGAACATTAGTAATTTCTTTTATTTTCTTAGCAATTGAAATTCCTTCAGTTTCATGGAATGGTAAATATGTCACATGCTGCTCATTATCCACAACTCCATGTATAGAAACAGACACACCTAATAGTCCGTTATAAGTATCAAGTTTCTCCTGAATATCAATATGTTTTTTTATTATGCTTAATATACTACTAACCTTTTCATCAGGTAAATCATAAGATTCATGCTTAATGACATTACCATCAAAATAATTGTACATCACTTCAACAGAACTATAAGTTAAATCCAAAGAAATAAAATAACCATAAAGATGATTAACCTTCAGAAGAATAGGTTTTCTACCACCACTCTTCGTGCTATCACCCTCACCAACCTCATTAACAAGAGATTTATACTTTAACTTATTCAAAATACTAGAAATCGTTGCCTTATTAATCTCAAGATTTTTAGATATTTGAGTACGCGAAATATTATGATGGTTATAAATTTCCCTTAGCACTCTTTTTTCATTATCATTTATATTTAAAATATTTTCCATAATTGCCTACCCCATAAGTTATTTTGAATTTAGTTTATAGTTTATCATGTATTTTTATACCAACTATTTTAACATAAATTAAATTAAACCTTAGAACAACTTAAAACCTCACTTAGGTTATCATCTTCGTTCTTTTATTTTTTTTATTATTTCAATAAATTACGTATTTCCAATATGACGATTTTTTATGCAAAGTCGTTGTATGTTTTTCAAATTTTTGACATTTATGCAATCTAAATAGCCAATTAGGGAATTTTTAACATTTTTTATTTGTTTGATATTATACTTAATGTATCTTAAATAGAAAGAGGGTATGCATATGGATTTCACTGGTGTTATTACAAGCATTATTGATTTAATCAAGACTTGCATTCAGGCTTTCGGTTAATTTTTTCAACTAAAAAACAGAGGAAATATTCAACGACTTGATTGTTTCCTCTGTTTTCTATGTATTGTTGTAAACACAACAATTTTATTTTTTATTCAATATATTTCTCAATTCTTCTATTTCATCTTGTGATAGATCTTCTTTTTCTACAAAGTTTAAGACAAGTGAATTGAAACCGCCTTTGTATACTTTATTGATAAAGTTTTTAGATGTTTTATATTTTATATCACTTTCTTCTACAAGAGAGTAATATTGAAAAATTTTATTGTCTTTTTTACGATCTATAAATCCCTTTTTATACAATCTCGTTATAAGTGTACGAATGGTTTTTGGACTCCAGTCCTTTTGCATTTGTATTTCTTCTATTATATTATTCGCACTTGCATATTTTTTCATCCAAATGATATTCATAACTTCCCATTCTGCAGATGATATTTCATACGTTTTATTATCCATTATATTAACTCCATTTCTTTTAAAATACGCTCAGAAATTTGTTGTGCTTTTTCGCCATTCGCATTGTCTTCGCCTTTTAAATGTGTAGCAAAATAATACGTATTATCTTTCGTTTCAACATAACCTACGAACCATCCATTTGCTTCTTTGTGATTCACGATTCCTGTTCCAGTTTTACCTACATATTTATAAGTATCTTTTTGTTTCAAAGTCATACTATTTTCAACTTTTTCAATAGCCTTATTATCAAAATGCATGTTATGTTGTTTCATATTTTTCAACAAATTAACCTGTTCTATTGCAGAAATTTTTAATGAAGATTCATTCCAATAATTTTCATTCCCTGATATTTCTTCATTACCATATTCAATTAGATCTAAATAAGATTTAACCTCATCTTGTCTTAAATGTTTGTTTAAATTTTCGTAATACCAATTTACTGAATATTTCATTGAAGAATTTAAATTTTGATCTTGGTTCCATTCTTTAAATGGATATTGATGTTTATCCCATTGTTGTTCAGTATGATTTAATGAGAGTAAATTTTGGTCGAATGCCATTAACGCTAAATAAATTTTGTAAGTAGAATTAGGTGAATATCGTTGTTTACTTTCTGGTTCATTATAAATAGAATAAGCTTGCTCCCGTTCATTATAAAGCACAAAACTTCCATCAAATCCTTTGAAATACGGAGCTAGTTGATTTAATTTTTTATATGATACATTTGTTTCATATTTGTCTTGTTGAACATGTGCAGATAGTAACGGTGCTTGTATTAAAAGCGATATACTACATACAATATACGCAACAATACGCTTGTTTCGATTAGGTTTAGGCATTGAATCATAAAGTGCAATATACTTAACACGTTCTTTAATATTTGAATTAAAACCTAGTAAATATTGTGCTGCCACATTATTTATGTGCTGAGATTTTAAAATAGAGCATTTTAATATCGATTCACCATAACGTATATGTTCATGGCGATTCAAAATTTTTAAAACGTTTCTATCACATACTTTTTCACAGTCATTGTCCATCATTGTTTTACTTATATATAGTGCAGGATTAAACCAGAATATCATTTTAAAAACAACATAAAGCTGGTTGAATATTAAGTCATGACTTTTCACATGTGATAGTTCATGTAGAATAATATATTCAATTTCTTTGTCATTCATGGTTTCGACTACGACAGTTGGTAGTACAATTTGGGATTTCACTAAACCAAATACCATCGGATTATCAATGTTTGAACTATAACTAATTGTTATATGCTTTTTGTAGAACTGCATCTTACTTTGACATACTTTAAGTCGTTCATTAAGATATGACGATTCCAATGACGAACTTTTAATAACATCAATTTGTCGGAATGCCTTAATCATATAAAATAAGCACAACAAACTACCAAATACCCATATCAAAAGAATCATATACGTTATATTTGAGGTCTCAAACTGATTAACATTAATTGCTAAGTCTTTCGTAACAGATGATTGTTGACCATCTAACATATGACTAACCGAAGAAGTCGTGTCAGATACATTTCGATTCATCATATCTTTTGAAAATGTAAAATTCGATATTTTGTAAAATGGTATTAATGGAATTAACGTGGAGACGAGCACTAATAACCAAATCTTATGTGACATAATATTTTGAGTATATTTTATATAGAGCATTCTCACTAAAAAAATTACACATATCGTGAGCAATGAACTGATTATACTTAACATTAAAAAAGATGATAACACCTTCTACACCTCCATATCACAAAAATTATAACATTATTTTGACATAAATACTACATTTGTAATATACTACAAATGTAGTCTTATATAAGGAGGATATTGATGAAAAAGATAAAAATTGTTCCACTTATTTTAATAGTTGTAGTTGTCGGGTTTGGTATATATTTTTATGCTTCAAAAGATAAAGAAATTAATAATACTATTGATGCAATTGAAGATAAAAATTTCAAACAAGTTTATAAAGATAGCAGTTATATTTCTAAAAGCGATAATGGTGAAGTAGAAATGACTGAACGTCCGATAAAAATATATAATAGTTTAGGCGTTAAAGATATAAACATTCAGGATCGTAAAATAAAAAAAGTATCTAAAAATAAAAAACGAGTAGATGCTCAATATAAAATTAAAACAAACTACGGTAACATTGATCGCAACGTTCAATTTAATTTTGTTAAAGAAGATGGTATGTGGAAGTTAGATTGGGATCATAGCGTCATTATTCCAGGAATGCAGAAAGACCAAAGCATACATATTGAAAATTTAAAATCAGAACGTGGTAAAATTTTAGACCGAAACAATGTGGAATTGGCCAATACAGGAACAGCATATGAGATAGGCATCGTTCCAAAGAATGTATCTAAAAAAGATTATAAAGCAATCGCTAAAGAACTAAGTATTTCTGAAGACTATATCAAACAACAAATGGATCAAAATTGGGTACAAGATGATACCTTCGTTCCACTTAAAACCGTTAAAAAAATGGATGAATATTTAAGTGATTTCGCAAAAAAATTTCATCTTACAACTAATGAAACAGAAAGTCGTAACTATCCTCTAGAAAAAGCGACTTCACATCTATTAGGTTATGTTGGTCCCATTAACTCTGAAGAATTAAAACAAAAAGAATATAAAGGCTATAAAGATGATGCAGTTATTGGTAAAAAGGGACTCGAAAAACTTTACGATAAAAAGCTCCAACATGAAGATGGCTATCGTGTCACAATCGTTGACGATAATAGCAATACAATCGCACATACATTAATAGAGAAAAAGAAAAAAGATGGCAAAGATATTCAACTAACTATTGATGCTAAAGTTCAAAAGAGTATTTATAACAACATGAAAAATGATTATGGCTCAGGTACTGCTATCCACCCTCAAACAGGTGAATTATTAGCACTTGTAAGCACACCTTCATATGACGTCTATCCATTTATGTATGGCATGAGTAACGAAGAATATAATAAATTAACCGAAGATAAAAAAGAACCTCTGCTCAACAAGTTCCAGATTACAACTTCACCAGGTTCAACTCAAAAAATATTAACAGCAATGATTGGGTTAAATAACAAAACATTAGACGATAAAACAAGTTATAAAATCGATGGTAAAGGTTGGCAAAAAGATAAATCTTGGGGTGGTTACAACGTTACAAGATATGAAGTGGTAAATGGTAATATCGACTTAAAACAAGCAATAGAATCATCAGATAACATTTTCTTTGCTAGAGTAGCACTCGAATTAGGCAGTAAGAAATTTGAAAAAGGCATGAAAAAACTAGGTGTTGGTGAAGATATACCAAGTGATTATCCATTTTATAATGCTCAAATTTCAAACAAAAATTTAGATAATGAAATATTATTAGCTGATTCAGGTTACGGACAAGGTGAAATACTGATTAACCCAGTACAGATCCTTTCAATCTATAGCGCATTAGAAAATAATGGCAATATTAACGCACCTCACTTATTAAAAGACACGAAAAACAAAGTTTGGAAGAAAAATATTATTTCCAAAGAAAATATCAATCTATTAACTGATGGTATGCAACAAGTCGTAAATAAAACACATAAAGAAGATATTTATAGATCTTATGCAAACTTAATTGGCAAATCCGGTACTGCAGAACTCAAAATGAAACAAGGAGAAACAGGCAGACAAATTGGGTGGTTTATATCATATGATAAAGATAATCCAAACATGATGATGGCTATTAATGTTAAAGATGTACAAGATAAAGGAATGGCTAGCTACAATGCCAAAATCTCAGGTAAAGTGTATGATGAGCTATATGAGAACGGTAATAAAAAATACGATATAGATGAATAACAAAACAGTGAAGCAATCCGTAACGATGGTTGCTTCACTGTTTTATTATGAATTATTAATAAGTGCTGTTACTTCTCCCTTAAATACAATTTCTTCATTTTCATTGTATGTTGAAAGTGACACTGTAACGAGTCCATTTTCTTTTTTTATGGATTTCTTATTTGTAATTTCAGCGATAACGTACAATGTATTACCTGGGTATACAGGTTTAATAAATTTAACGTTATTCATTTGTGTTCCTGCTACAACTTCTTCTCCGTATTTACCTTCTTCTACCCATAATTTAAATGATATTGAAAGTGTATGCATGCCAGATGCAATGATACCTTTAAATCTACTTTGTTCTGCTTTTTCTTTATCTATATGCATATATTGAGGATCAAAAGTTGTTGCAAATTGGATAATTTCTTCTTCTGTAATATGAAGGCTTTTTGTTTTGAATGTTTCTCCTACTATAAAATCATCGTATTTCATATATGTCTCTCTTTCTTATTCAAATTAATTTTTTAGTATGTAACATGTTAAAGGTAAGTCTACCGTCACTGAAACGTAAGACTCACCTCTAACTTTCTATTGAGACAAATGCACCATTTTATCTGCATTGTCTGTAAAGATACCATCAACTCCCCAATTAGCAAGTTGGTTTGCACGTGCTGGTTTGTTTACAGTCCATACGTTCAATTCATAACCCGCTTCTTTTACCATTTTTACTTTTGCTTTAGTAAGTTTGGCATCTTCAGTGTTTACTATTTTAGCATTACAGTAATCTAAAAGTGTTCTCCAGTCTTCACGAAACGAAGTTGTATGGAATATAACTGCTCTGTTATATTGTGGCATGATTTCTTCTGCAAGTTTAACAAGCACAACATTAAAGCTTGAAATGAGCACTTCTTGATTCTGATTTAAGTTTGTTAATTGTTCTTCCACTTGCTTAACCATACTTTTAGAAAGTGCTAGTCCATTCGGTCCAGTAATACCTTTTAATTCTACATTTAAATTCATATTATATTCATTTGCTATTTTTACTACATCATCGAAAGTTGGCAAATGTTCATCTTTGAATTTTTCACCAAACCAAGATCCTGCAGAAGCATCTTTAATTTCATCATAATTCAATTCAGTTATTTCCCCGGACATATTTGTAGTCCGTTCTAAATAATCATCATGAATGATAATCAGTTGTTCATCTTTTGTAATTGCAACATCTAACTCCAACCAGTTTATACCTTCTACTTCTGAAGCAGCTTTAAATGATGCAATTGTATTTTCCGGAGCTTTACTAGGTAATCCTCTATGTCCATATACAGTTAGCATATTACCTCTCCTTGCATTTTTATTTTTTTAATTAACGTAACTGTATTATCACATTAATCGCACTTTTATTTCCATTAAAAAGAGATGAATATCATAAATAAAGAAGTCGATAGATTCGTATTGATTATGGAGTTAATCTACGTCTCATCTCATTTTTAAAAAATCATTTATGTCCCAAGCTCCATTTTGTAATCAAGTCTAGTTTTTCTGTACCCCTTATCTGCAATTTTACTTAGGATTGCTTTTAACTTACCTCTTATCTGCAATTTTACTTAGGATTGCTTTTAACTTACCCCTTATCAGCAATTTTACTGAGAACTGCTTTTAACGCACCTCTTATCTGCAATTTTGCCTAGAACTGCTTTTAACGTACCTCTTATCTGCAATTTTACTTAGAACTGCTTTTAACAAACCTCTTATCTGCAATTTTACTTAGAACTGCTTTTAACGTACCTCTTATCTGTAATTTTACTGAGAACTGCTTTTAACAAACCTCTTATCTGCAATTTTACTTAGAACTGCTTTTAACAAACCTCTTATCTGCAATTTTACTTAGAATTGCTTTTACTATTCCTCTTATTAGTATAATCTCAGTAAGAATGCGTATAAAAATGAAAATTACAACCGATTTTGTAAGTGCTGACGCCTGAGGGAATAGTATGTGCGAGAGACTAATGGCTCGAGCCATACCCCTAGGCAAGCATGCACGTACAAAATCGTAAGATAAAAAAATAAGCATATCACTGTAAACTTTAAAAAATCAGTTTAGTGATATGCTTATTTATTTCGAGTTAGGATTTATGTCCCAAGCTCATCAAGCACAATCGGCCACTAGTTTATTTCTCTATCTTATATGTTCTGATATGGTCTTCTATACTGTATAAGTATACTTTTGAATATGGATCTTGTGTCAATTCACGTTCGAAATCAAATTCTTGATTATCAAATCTGTTAAAGAATGTTTCGTATTCTTCGACTGATAATTGCTCTCTAGATTCTAGCATATTTAAGTGTTTCTCTTTATCTAATGCTTTGTCATATCCTTTAACGATTGAACCACTAAAGATTTCTCCTACTGCTCCTGAACCATAACTAAATAGACATACTTTCTCTTCTGGTTGGAATGTGTGGTTCTGTAATAACGAAATTAAACTTAAGTATAATGATCCTGTATAAATGTTACCAACATCTCTATTCCATAATACGGTTCTGTTGCAAAGTTGAATTTATAGTATAATTTTAACAAAAAGGAGTCTTCTGTATGAACTATTTCAGATATAAACAATTTAACAAGGA
>NZ_JAJNHH010000015.1:0-61326 GCF_022386955.1 Mammaliicoccus sp. A-M4 | reverse complement strand
CACCTCTACAATATTTTCTTAGTCGATTACATTGTACTAAAGTGAGCTATATTTGGCTCTTTTTTTATTACACAATTATATGGACATATTCAAAAATATTGGGCTAACGTGCTTGTTTAGAAACTCTTGCCCGTTAGAAAATGTAACGTGCAAGACTGAAATAACTAGCCCGTTAGAGACGCAACTCCCTACAATTGTTATGTCTCAGACGCTTATTTTATTATACTAATTATTAGTTTCATGATTTCGAATATATAAAGTTATAAGAAATTTGGGAGGATTACTATGGAAA
Source organism: Mammaliicoccus sp. A-M4 (assembly GCF_022386955.1). Lineage (NCBI taxonomy): Bacteria > Bacillati > Bacillota > Bacilli > Caryophanales > Staphylococcaceae > Mammaliicoccus > Mammaliicoccus sp. A-M4. Next base: position 61,034 of record NZ_JAJNHH010000015.1, on the reverse strand, counting down.
AGACGTTTAAACATAATGCTTATGGTTTTAAATTTAAAGGAGACTATCAAAATAAAATAGCTGGATTGAATTCTGTTGGATATGAGCTACGTAAAGAACATGACTATCATTGGCATGGTTTACATAGAGGAGAGAAAGATGTCTATATTTTTCAATATACCTTAAAAGGAGAAGGTGCTTTAAGTATAAATGGACGCACACATAGTATAAAACCGGGTGAAGCTTTCTTTGTTCGTGTGCCGAGTGATCATAGATATTATTTACCTAAACATTCAAGCGAATGGGAATTTCTTTATTTCACAACTTATGGTAAAGAGGTCGAAAAGTTATCACAGCATATTTTTGATAATTATGGACACGTATTTAAATTATCCATTCACTCAGCTCCTATACAATATATATTAGAAACAATTGAAAAAGTTGAAACACTAGGTATTAATCATGGGTATGAAGCTTCTGCAAGTGCTTATACGTTTATGATGAAATACATAGAATACTTAGAATATGGTCAGCAGCAACCTAACAACTATCCTCTTTCTATAGCTAAGGCTATTCAATTTATTGAAAAGAATTATAAAGATGATATTTCTTTGGACGATATTGTAGAAGTTACTGATTTATCAAAATATCATTTTACAAGAGAGTTTAAAAAGTACATGAATGATACACCTATTAACTACCTAGCAAAAATAAGAATTAATAAAGCGCTTACGTATTTATCCATGAATGAAAAAAACATAGAATGGATAGCTCTTGAGGTTGGATTTAGCTCGAGTAATTACTTTAGTAAAGTGTTTAAAAAGGTAACTGGCGTATCTCCTAATAGTTATAGAAGAGAAACAACAGTGATGGCGGTAAATAAAATATTCTCAGACTAAAACGGCAATATATTACTCTTTTTAAAAATATTTACGATTGAATATAGTTCAATTTACAACTAATCTAGATATAAGCTATAGCGGTTACAAAATAATTTTCATAAACTTGATTATTATTTTTTAATTAAAAATATATTAGTTTTATAAAACATTTTAGTGAATGAACTATTGCTAGGAGGAGTAAATATAATGAGTAAGATAACATTTTTAGGCGCAGGCAGCACGGTTTTCGCAAAAAACATATTAGGTGACTGTATGACTGTAGATGCGTTACAAGATTTTGAATTTGCATTATATGATATAGACGAAGAGAGATTAAACGATTCAGAAATGATGTTAAACAACTTGAAAAATGGTATGGATTCTACTGTCACAGTAAAATCATATAAAAATCGTAAAGAAGCATTAAGAGGAGCAAAATATGTTATTAATGCAATACAAGTAGGTGGTTATGATCCAGCTACAATTACTGACTTCGAAGTACCTAAAAAGTATGGTCTAAGACAAACAATTGCAGATACTTTAGGTATTGGAGGTATTTTCCGTAATTTAAGAACAATACCTGTTATGCAAGAATTCGCAAAAGACATGAAAGAAGTTTGTCCAGACGCTTGGTTCTTAAACTATACGAATCCTATGGCGGTTTTAACAAACATCATGTTAAAAGAAGGAATCAAAACTATTGGACTTTGTCATAGTGTGCAAGTTTGTGCGAGCGAGCTGTTAGAGGCATTAGAACTACCAACTGATCGCATTCAAGCAAAAATTGCAGGTATTAACCACATGGCATGGTTGCTTGAAATAACACGCGATGGCGAAGATTTATATCCAGAAATTAAAAAACGTGCTAAAGAAAAACAAAAAACAACACATGACGACATGGTTCGTTTTGAATTAATGGATAAGTTTGGATATTACGTCACAGAATCATCTGAACATAATGCTGAATATCATCCATATTTCATTAAGAGTCAGTACCCTGAATTAATTGAAAAATTCAATATACCATTGGATGAATATCCAAGACGTTGTGTAAATCAAATTGAAGATTGGCAACATATGCGTGACGATATTGTAAACAATCAAAACTTAACGCATGAACGTTCACACGAATATGGTTCTTATATCATCGAAGCGATGGAAACAAATAAACCTTATAAAATTGGTGGTAACGTATTAAATACAGGTGGATTGATTAGTAATTTACCAGAAAATACAGTAGTGGAAGTTCCTTGTTTAGTAGATGCTAGCGGAATTGCGCCTACTTATGTTGGTGAATTACCAGAACAATTGGCTGCACTGAATAGAACGAATATTAATACACAGTTGCTAACAATTGAAGCGGCATTAACACAAAAGAAAGAAAAAATTTATCAAGCAGCTATGTTAGATCCGCATACAGCTTCTGAATTGTCTATGGATGATATTATTTCACTTTGTGACGATTTAATTGAAGCACATGGCGACTGGTTACCAACTTACGAATAATAGTGAAATCAACAATAATATCAGACAAAAATATCACACTATTTTGTAAGCGCTTTTAAATGGTGTTATAACTCAAGGGGGGCTTTTTTTGGAAAGTCAAGTAACCCGTAAAGCAAAATATTCTTTCGGTATCGGTGCGTTTGGTAAAGACTTAGTTGTTGGCCTTACAGGAACATTTTTAATGTTTTACTTCACCGATGTATTAGGTATTGCAGCAAGTTTCGTAGGTACATTATTTTTCGTTGCGCGTATTTGGGATGCTATTAATGACCCGGTAATGGGAATGATTGTAGATAAAACAAAAACTAAATGGGGTAAATTTAGACCATGGTTAGTTATTGGTACGTTAATCAACTCTGTTGTAACAGTTATTATGTTCACAAACTTTGGGTTAACTGGAACAAGTTTATATGTATTTGTATCAATACTCTATATTTTATGGGGAATGACATACACGATGATGGATGTTCCTTATTGGTCTTGGTTGCCTAATTTAACGAATAACCCAGTTGAAAGAGAAGAAGTTTCAATCATACCACGTGTATTCGCGAGTATGGCTAATTTACTTATCGGTACGGCTGGACTAGCTATCGTAATGTATTTTGACAATATATTTGGTAACGGCGATCAATCTGCAGGATTCTTTGTTATGACAGCTATTATAGCTGTCATATTCGTCATTGCGATATTAATTACTGTAAGAAACGTATACGAAGCACCTACAAATATAGATACAGGCATCACTTTAAGATTTAAAGACATATGGAGAATTTTATTTACTAATAAAGAATTGTTAGCATATATAGGTATTTTAGTTACATTTTTCTTGAGTCTGCAAATTCTAGGTAACGTGGCTATATATTATTTTAGCTATGTAGCAGAATCTAAAGCATTATTCGCATTATTTAATGCGATGGGATTCATGGAAATTATAGCATTGTTACTATTCCCTAAAGTTGCTAAATGGTTAACGAGAGAAGCTGTATTTCCAATAGCAGCAATTTCTTTAACTATAGGATTAATTATTATATTATTTGCTGGTTATATCGCACCAACAGCAGCAATCCCTGTTATGGTTGGAACAGCGTTTATTAAAATAGGAACTGGCTTTATTATGGGAATTATTACAGTATCTATAGCAGACGTTATAGACTATAGTGATATGAAATTTGGTCAAAGAAATGAAAGTGTTATTACATCTACACAAACATTTTTAATGAAAACAGCAATGGCTGTCGCAGCACTATTTACAGGCTGGGGACTAGATTTATTTGGTTATCAGCCAGGCGAAGTTCAAACTGAACACACAAAAAATGGATTGCGTTTTATTATGATTGCATTGCCAATCATAAGTGTTATCGCTAGTTATATCATTTATAAATTTAGTTATAACTTAAAAGGTGACTACATAAGAGATGTAGTAAATGTATTAAACCTTCGTAATAAGAAAAGAAAGTTATAATATAGGAAATGTCTTGGAGAATATGAACAAGGCTCCCAATTACTTGGATTGGGAGCCTTGTTTTTATTGGATAAAGGTATTTTATTCTGAGTAACTTCTTAATGTATTATCCATTAAATCCCATGCTAAATCGAGATTAACAGCTGTTGCAAAAAGAGCGTTTGTTTCTTTATTATATGTGTCATTTAAATCAACTGACATAGTACCGTATGTTAATTCGCTTTGATTTTCAATTTGGATGTATGTTTTTTGTAACTCAAATATTTCTGGATTTAATAAATATAAGATTGTACAAGCGTCGTGTATAGGACCGCCATCCATATCAAATTGTGATTTATATGTAGATTTAAAGAATTTTAATAATTCTACAACGAAATTAGAAACTTTATTATCTATTTTACTGAAGCGGTCGATAACTAAATCATCTGCTAATAATTGATGTGTTGCATCTAAACCAAAGACTACAACTGGGATACCACTTTCAAAAACTCTTCTAGCTGCTTCTGCATCTACCCAAATATTAAATTCAGCAGTAGGTGTCCAGTTACCGAATGTGCCACCGCCCATAATTACGATTTCATCAATGTTCTCTGCTATTTTAGGTTCTCTAATAAGTGCCATTGCTACGTTTGTAAGTGGGCCAGTAGCAACCAATGTAACAGCTTCATCGCTGTTTAAGACAGTTTCCACAATAACATCTACACCATGTTTATCAGTTGATTTGAGATTAGGTATTTTAGGTAACTCTGGACCATCTAATCCACTTTCACCGTGAATACTTTCAGCAAACTCTGCTTCTTTAATAAGAGGTCTTGTAGCACCTGTTGAGACTGGAATATCTCCTCTATTAATAATATCTAATACGTTTAATGCGTTATTTGTATTCTTATCGACTGATTGATTTCCTGCAACTGTTGTGACTGCTAATATGTCTAATGGACTTGTTTTAGCACCTGCTAATATTAGAGCGATAGCATCATCGTGTCCTGGATCACAGTCCATAATAATTTTTCTTTCTTTTGCCATTTTATTAACCCTTCCTTCTTTATAAAAGATTCTACACTATTATACTAAAACGTTTACATTACAACAAAGTAAACGTTTCTTTATATATAAATGTAATTATTTTGAAATGTAGTCTTGTGTTTTTGTGAATTAAAGTTTATAATTTTAAATCGTAAACGTTACTATTTGAAGAGGAGTGTTTTAGATGAAGAAATGGACGGGCTTATTTGCAATCATTTTCGTCTGTGCAATGTTACTTGCTGCATGTAACCAAGGCGACAGTAACAAAGGTAGTAAAAGCGACTCAGATAAATTGCAAATTAAAACAACAGTTTATCCGCTAAAATCTTTTATTGAACAAATCGGTGGAGAACATGTTGAAGTAGAATCTATTTATCCACCAGGTACGGATTTACATAGTTATGAACCTACACAAAAAGATATTTTAAATGCGAGCAAAGCAGATTTATTCGTATACACTGGTGACGATTTAGATCCAGTTGCGAAAAAAGTCGCATCTACTATTAAGAAAGATGATAAAAAATTATCATTACAAAATAGTATTGATCAATCTGAATTATTAACTGATCAACATGAACATGGTGAAGAGCATGACCATGAAGGGCACGGCCATGAGCATGGTGAAAGTCATGAAGAACACGAACATGAAGGACACGATCACGAACATCATCATCATGGCGGTTATGACCCACACGTATGGTTAGATCCACAAATAGACCAAGATTTCATCAAAGGTATTAAAGATGAATTAGTTAAAAAAGACCCAGATCACAAAGATGAATATGAAAAGAATTTCAAAAAATTAAATAAAGATTTAGAAAATATCGATAAAGATATGAAGAAAGCAACAAAAGGGCATGAGGGAGATACTGTATTCATTTCTCACGAATCATTGGGTTATTTAGCTCATCGTTATGGATTCGTACAAAAAGGCGTACAAAGTATGAATGCTGAAGATCCGTCACAAAAAGAATTAACTGAAATTGTTAAAGAAATTAGAGATACAGATGCAAAATATGTATTGTATGAAAACAATATTTCAGGAAAAGTAACTGACACAATTAGAAAAGAAACAGATGCTAAACCACTTACATTTAACAACATGGAATCATTATCGAAAGAACAATTAAATGACAAAGATATTTCTTATCAATCATTTATGAAAGAAAACATTAAAAACATCGAGAAAGCTTTAAATGATAAAATTAAAACTAAAGACGAGAAAAAAGAAGCAGCACACGATAAAGCAATTGAAAATGGCTACTTCAAAGATAAACAAGTTAAAGATCGTGAACTATCAGATTACGAAGGTGACTGGCAATCAGTTTATCCACTTTTAAAAGACGGTACACTAGATGAAGTATTTAAACATAAAGCTGAAGACGGTAAAATGTCAGCTAAAGAATACAAAGAGTACTATGACAAAGGATATAAAACAGACGTAGAAAACATTAAAATCGAAGGTAATCAAATCAGTTTCACTAAAGATGGAAAAACATCAACTGGTGAATATGAATATGATGGTTACGACATTCTTAAATACGAAAAAGGAAATAGAGGCGTAAGATATAGCTTTAAATTAAAAGGTGACTCAAACGATGACTTACCTAAATATGTACAATTTAGCGATCACAATATCTATCCTAAAAAATCAGCTCACTTCCATATCTTTACTGGAAATGACAAAGATAAAGTATTAAAAGAATTAGACAACTGGCCAACATATTACCCTTCAAAACTGTCTAAAGATGAAGTTAAAGAAGAAATGTTAGCTCATTAATAACAAAAAGCAGAGAAACCTTATTGAATTGAGGTTTCTCTGTTTTTTATTTTTGGTATTTGATTATATTGTGACAAGTTTAGAATAATGTTTTAAACTAATAGTAAAATAACCCAAAAAGGGGATAGATAGTATGTTTGGTTATTATAGTAAACTTTCTTCAGAAGTCTATGATATTGATAAATATATCGGACACTCATTTGGTGATGTAGAATTTTATAAAGATAGATTAAAATCTTGTACGGGACCTATTCTTGAACCGGGAGTTGGTACTGGGAGGCTACTCATTCCTCTTTTAGAAGAAGGTTTGAAAGTTACTGGCTTGGATTTCTCGGAAGAAATGTTAGAAATATGTAGAAAAAACTGTGAAAAACAAGGATTGAATCCTAAGATATTTAAAGGAAAAATGGAATCATTTTTATTAAATGCAGAATATGAAGCCATAATTGTGCCTACAGGAACATTTTTATTACTACATGAAAGAGAAGATTCCTTTAATGCTTTAAATAATTTTTATAATCATCTTACTGATGGTGGTAAGTTGATTGTAGATATATTTTTACAAACGGACTTAAAGGTTGACAATACCTCAACTAGAGTTTGGGAAAATCAGAATTCCGAAAAAATCACATTAGAGAGTAAATTAATTGAGATTGATTATATCCATCAACATACAACATCTCATAATAGATATGAAAAATGGCGTAATGGTGAATTGATACAGACAGAATTAGAACAATTTTCGATTCGTTGGTATGGAATTGAAGAATTTAAAATGATACTTGAACATATCGGATTTGAAAACATAATAATTTCAGCTGACTATGAACATGGAAAATATCCTACAAGTTCAACACAAACTATAACATTTGAAGCTACTGCTAATAAATAGTGACACCGGAATTTGAAGGAAATCATTGGTCACATCATGACTACAATCATCAATAATGAGGGGATTGGTGTATCCATTATAATTAATATTTGAAAGGGGGGCTTTAAATGTGAATAATATATATGACCATCCTGATTTCTTTGAAAGTTATAAGAAAAAAAGACAAAATGATTTGAGTTACAATGAAGTAGTCGAGATGCCTGAAGTAAAGCGTGCTATGCCTGTGATAAAAGGTAAAGCAGTGTTAGATATTGGATGTGGTATGGGGAATTTAATTCAATATATTTTGGATTATGAACCTGCAAGGGTAGTAGGTATAGATCAGTCTCAAAAGATGATAAGCGAATGTCGGGAACATTTTAACACTGAACAAGTGGATCTTCATTGTACAAATTTTATGGATTTTAAATGCGAAGAAACTTTTGATGTTGTTGTCTCGTCACTCGTATTACATTATATAGAAGACTTTAATTTATGTTGTCAAAAAATCAGTGAATTGTTGAATAAAGATGGGACGTTATTATTCACAATGGAGCATCCTATACAAACGGCTACAATGGATCCGGAAGTAAAGAAAGAGGATAGTGATGGTGTTTATTTAAGAATGGAACATTACTTTGATGAAACAAGTCGAACTTCATATTGGTTGGATCAAAATGTTAAAAAATATCATCATACAATCGAAACAATTTTTAATAATTTAATTCAGCATGGTCTTGAAATTCAATATGTTAAAGATTTAGGTCAATCAGAGGAAGTTTTTCAATATTTTGATGAGAAACGAATTAATAAATTAAAGCAATTTCCTCCATTTTTAATGGTTAAAGCTAAGAAACAATAATTATTTGACTAACCATGTGTTTCTATATATCGTTAAACTGTATAAAATGCGGAAGGGTGATTGTGTGGTAAAACGTTTGATAAGTGCTAATGCATCTGATATTTCAAAGTTTTCGAAAGAAGAACTAAAACAAAGCATTAAAGCTAGTGAAGGTAGAACAGTGTTAAGTGAGAACATTGTTGTACACGATCCAGCGCTTGTACTAGATGTTACAAATGCAGAAATGGCAACTGCTTTTGGTGCGGATATGATTTTATTAAATGCTTTTGATGTCGTGAACCCAGAAATAAAGGGATTATATAACAAAGAATATCAAGGTACCGGAGAGCCAATTAAAGATTTAAAAAATCTAGTAGGCAGACCTATTGGCGTTAACTTAGAACCTGTAGATGACGAAGCCAAAATGGCCGAATCGAAATTAGAAATATCGTACGGTAGAAAAGCAACAGAAAAAACATTTAAGCACGCAAATGAACTAGGATTTGATTTTGTATGTTTAACAGGTAATCCAGCTACAGGTGTAACGAACCTAAATATATTAGAAGCAATTGAAACAGCAAAAAATCATTTTGATGGATTGATTATAGCGGGTAAAATGCACGGTTCAGGTGTAGACGAAGCAGTAGTCGATTTAGAAGTTATAACGCGATTTGTAGAAGCGGGTGCTGATATCATACTTGTGCCAGCAGTAGGAACAGTTTGGGGTGTGTCCGAAGAAGAAGTTCGTGAAGCAGTAAAAGTTGCACATCAACACGGAGCGCTTGTTATGAGTGCCATTGGAACATCACAAGAAAGCGCAGATGAATCTACTATTAAAGAAATGGCTATAAAAAATAAAACATTAGGCGTAGACATACAGCATATTGGAGATGCAGGATACGGTGGTCTAGCACCAGTCGAAAACATATACGCACTAAGCAAAGCGATAAGAGGACAAAGACATACAGTCTCAAGAATAGCACGATCCATTAATCGTTAATAAGAAAATAAAAACGAACCACCACTCAATTAAAGAAGAATTGAGTGGTGGTTTTTTGTGAAATAAGGATAAACTACGTTGCACGTGGGTGTCCACTTGCAAATTAGCTTATCGTTATTGACACGTTTGGCAAGAAAAGACAATAAGGCCATCGTTATTCTCGAAATATTATATTTCCGTATTCAATACATAACTTCCGGAGTAATACGGAAGTATCCAAGATGCTATACCTAATTGTAAACGTTTACAATAAAAGTGTATCTAATATAACAAGTTCACAAGGAGGAAGATATGAATGTCTAAATTACGCGATGACTTTCTGTGGGGTGGAGCTGTTGCTGCTCACCAACTTGAAGGTGCTTGGCAAGAAGATGGTAAAGGAATTAGTGTTGCTGATGTTATGACAGCAGCTTCTCATGGTCATCATAGAGAAATTACCAATGGTGTAATCGAAGGCAAAAATTACCCGAACCATGAAGCGATAGATTTTTATCATCGATATAAAGAAGATATTAAATTATTTAGTGAAATGGGCTTCAAATGTTTTAGAACATCTATAGCTTGGACAAGAATATTCCCAAATGGTGATGAGTTAGAACCAAATGAGAAAGGTCTTCAATTTTATGATGATCTATTTGACGAATGTTTAAAATACGGTATCGAACCAGTCGTAACACTTTCTCATTTTGAATTGCCTTATCATTTAGTAACAGAATATGGTGGTTTCCGAAACCGTAAAGTAATAGATTTCTTCGTTCGTTTTGCAGAAGTTTGTTTTAAACGTTATAAGAATAAAGTTAAATATTGGATGACATTTAATGAAATAAACAACCAAGCTAATTACAACGAAGATTTTGCGCCTTTTACAAATTCAGGCGTGAGATATAAAGAAGGTGAAGATAGAGAACAGATTATGTATCAAGCTTCACACTATGAACTAGTTGCAAGTGCTAAAGCGGTAAAAATTGGTCATGATATTAATCCGGAATTCGAAATAGGTTGTATGATTGCGATGTGCCCAATTTACCCTGCAACGTGTAATCCTAAAGATATATTAATGGCTCAAAAAGCTATGCAAAAAAGATACTATTTTACAGATGTTCATGTACACGGTTCTTATCCAAGTCACATGCAGCAATATTTCAAGAATAAGTCTTTTAATTTAGATATTACAGAAGAAGATTTGAATGATTTACAGGAAGGAACTGTAGATTATATTGGCTTTAGTTACTATATGTCATTTGCAATTTCACATGAACAATCTAACGAATATTATGATTATGTTGAAACGAGAGATTTAGTAAGAAATGAATATGTAAAAGCTTCTGACTGGGGATGGCAAATTGATCCAGAGGGGTTACGTTTTTCGTTGAACTGGTTTACTGATATGTACCAATTGCCTTTATTTATTGTAGAAAATGGTTTTGGTGCAATTGATGAAGCTGGGGAAGATGGCATAATACATGATGATTATCGAATAGAATATTTGAAAGCACACATAGAACAATTTATTAAAGCTGTTGAAGAAGATGGTGTGAACTTAATGGGTTATACACCATGGGGATGTATAGATTTAGTTTCTGCAGGAACTGGAGAAATGAAAAAGCGTTATGGATTTATTCATGTTGATAAAGATAATGAAGGTAATGGAACTTTAGAGCGGTCTAGAAAAGATTCATTCTATTGGTACAAAAAAGTCATTCAATCTAACGGTGAAAATTTATAAAAATCGGAGGTAATAAATATGAAAAAAGTATTAATAATTTGTGCAGCAGGAATGTCATCTTCACTGATGGCAAAGAAAACAACAACATTTTTAAAAGAAAAAGGTCATGAAATAGAAGTGGATGCAATTTCAGCAAATGAAGGTGGAAAAATGATTGAAAAGCAATCATTTGATTTATATTTAGTCAGTCCACAAACAAAAATGTATTATAAAAAGTTAAAAGAAACAGGTGATAAAGTAAATAAACCTGTTGTTAATATACCAGCACAGGCTTATGTTCCAATTCCAATGGGGATTGAAAAATTAGCAAACCTGATTTTAAAAGAAACAGAATAATCAGTATAATATTCTCTATGAAATGAGGGGAGCTTATGCTAAGTCAGAGAGAAATAGATATACTCAGTTATTTATCACAACGACGCAATGAGTTTGTTAAAAGTTCAGAAATAGCATCAATGTTAGAGATATCAGATAGAACAGTTAGGAAATACATCAAACAACTTAAACCCGAAGTTCAAAAGAACGGTGCCACACTTATCTCAAAACAAGGATTTGGTTACTTTTTAAAGGTAGATTTAGTGATAGAGTTTGAAAAATTTTTAAAACAATATTTATCTTTAGATGAATCTAAACAAGAAAATATCAATGATGCAAAAGATCGACAGTATTATATATTGAATTTACTTCTTTTTAATAAAAAATGTATGACTATTGAGAAATTAAGTAATCAATTGTATATATCACGATCTACTATTTCACAAGATATTTCAAGTATAAAGAAATTAATTGCGCATTATAATTTAGAACTTGTTAGTAAACAGCAAAACGGTCTAGTTATAAAAGGTGATGAAAGAGATAAAAGACATTTTATAATGGATTATTTCTTGGGAAATAGTTTTTTTAGTTCGATAAATAAGTATTTTCAAGATACACCACTCTTACAACAAATTAATATGGAAGAATTAGCAATCATTGTTGTGGATGAGACGAGAGAATCAAAAGTTTATTTGTCAGATTATATATTGCAAAACTTAGTATTACATTTAGGTTTGATGATTAGAAGGCTTTTGGATGGATATTCTTTAAATACTATCACATCTAATGAAGAAGTATTAACAGAAAAAGAGATGATTGTAGCTAAAAAAATCCTTTCTAGAGTCGAAAGGATTTATCAAATTTCTTTTCCTGAAGAAGAAGCGAAATATATAAGTTTGCATATTATGAGTAAAGGTACAAAACAGTTACAAAGTCACTCACAAAGTAATTTGTCTAAACGTGTTGAAAAGATTTTGAAAGAGATTGAAACAGATTTCGACTATCCAATGTCTTCAGACAATCAATTATTATATGGACTTGTTACTCATTTAGAACCACTTTTGAAGCGAGTTCAAAATGGAATACATTTAGAGAATCCTATTTTGAATGATATACGAAATCAAAATAATGATGTACTTGAAATGACAAGGCAATATTTTAGTCAATTACAAGAATTAAAGGACCAAAATGTGAGCGATGGCGAGTGGGCATATTTAACGCTTCACTTACTAGCAGCTATAGAAAAATATGAACAGCGAGAAAAATTAAATGTATTGATAATTTGTGCGACTGGATATGGAAGTGCACAAGTATTAAAAGTTCGTGTTGCACGAGAATTTAACATGCAAATGAACATTGTAGATGTCATTAGTTATTATGAAATAACGGATAAAAAGCTAGAATCAATAGATTTAATTATATCTTCTATTGATTTATCAACAATTGTATTTAAAGTACCTGTCATTCAAGTGAATGTATTGTTAAATGAAGTAGATATAAGAAATATTAATACATACATTCAACAGCAAGACACGAAACGATTGCAGAGTCATCAATTGGAAGATAAAGATAACGTGCAGTTACAGCAATATAGTTATTATTTTGACCAATATTGTAGCGATTATTTATTTAATTATATTGAAGGATCAATAGACAAAGAAAGTATTTATAATCGCCTAATTCAACAATTAAGTATTAAAGAAGATAGAGATTTTGAATGTAAGCTGAGAAATCAACTTGCCTATAGAGAAGAATTAAGTACGGTGTTATTTAGTGAGGCAGTAGCAGTGCCGCATACTGCCCAACCTGTAGGAGATTATTCGAGTATTGCAGTTGCAATTATTCCTGAAGGTATATATTGGAATGATGCATATCAGAACATTAAAGTGGTCATCATGCTTTCTCCTTCAAAATATAATGATAATGAATTAAAAACGATTATCGATGTCATAGTAAATTTGATCGACTCTGAAGAAAATATACAGAAGCTGATGGAATGTAAAACTTATCAAATGTTTAAAGATTTTATGATAAATCAATATCGTTAATAAAGGGGATTAGCTTATGGAACAGGAAGATATTCAAGTAGTTGCGTTTGAGATTATTTTACACAGTGGAACAGCTCGAACGACGATACATGACGCATTTAAAAATATGCGTGAAGAAAAATATGAAATTGCATTTGAACAGTTAGAAGATGCTAATGAAGAGATTACGTTAGCACATCAATCGCAAACTGAGTTATTACAGAAGTATGCGTCTGGTGAATCTATCAATATGGAAATAATAATGGTTCACGCACAAGATCATCTCATGACGACGATGACTTTAAAAGAAGTTGCATCTGAAATGTTACACCTTTATAAAAAAGTAAATGAAACTGCTTAAATGAGGGATGAAAATGAATAAAAAGACAAAAGCAACATTTGAAAAGAATAGAAAAGAGACGAGTATAAAGTCTATGTATTTCAATCGATACTTATTGGTGAGATACGCTTCAGCACTATTTTTCTTTTCTAATTTATATTGGTTTTTCTATCTTATAACGAGTCGTTCATGGACATTTGTTATACCTCTTCTAATGATGATTATCATTTTAATTAGCGTAGCAGAACAAGTGAAAATGTATGGAAATCACTCTAATAATGCTAAGTATACGTTTTATTGTTTTAGGATTTTAACTGGCGTGAATTTATTGATCATACCAATTGTTTTATTTACACCGATGTTTGAACAGTTATATCCATTTATGATTAATCAATACGCATCAAGATTACTCATTATTTGTGTTTTAGCAGTTGGTATTTTAATAAGTGGATTTATTTTATTTAGATTAAACAATATTAGACAAGACAAAGATTGGCACTATAAACGATTGAAAAAATTTGAAAATGCTATGAATTAACATAGAAAAGGGGTCTTTTTATGGAATCAGAAAATAAAGTATTCGCATTTTTAGAGAAATACTTGATGGGTCCGATGGGGAAAGTAGCTTCGTTTAGAATAGTAAGAGCGATTATGGCCGCTGGGATGGCGTGTATACCTTTTACAATTGTAGGATCTATGTTTTTAGTATTAAATGTTATACCACAGACTTTTACGTTTTTAGAAGGATTCTGGAACAGTACGTTTTTTAAGATTGGCGATTTATACATGTTAGCCAATAAAGCGACAATGGGAATATTAGCATTATATTTCTGTTTAGTTATTGGATATGAATATACGAAGATTTATGCTGATGAAGAAGATTTAAATGTTAACCCATTAAACGGAGCATTGTTATCAATGTTTGCTTATTTTATGGCCATCCCACAATTAGTGATGGAAGATGGCAAAATGGTTTTGGTTAATATTGCGAATAAAGATATGAATATATTTAAAGGTTGGGAGATGTCTGCAGATGGTGTGACTAGACTAGGTACAACTGGGATATTTACAGCAATTATTATGTCTATTATTGCAGTACAATTGTATAGGTTATGTGTGAAACGTAAATGGATAATTAAAATGCCAGAAGCAGTACCAGAAGGTGTTTCAAGATCATTTACAGCGCTTATTCCAGCATTTTTAGTAGCGTTTGTCATATTAACTTTTACAGGTATACTAGTAGCATTTAATACAGATATTTTTAAAATTATTGCAGTTCCCTTTGGTTTCGTAGTTAACTTAACGAGTAGTTGGGCTGGTATACTAGTCATTTACTTCTTAATACATGCACTTTGGATAGTAGGCATACATGGAGCAAACATTATTGGTGCTTTTATTACACCAATTGTATTATCAAATATGCAATTAAATATTGATGGTGCGAATATACCATTTGCAGGTGAGTTCCAAAATACTTTTGTAATTATAGGTGGATCTGGTGCAACACTAGGTTTATGTCTCTTTATTGCATTGTTAGCAAAGTCAGAACAATTAAAAGTATTGGGTAAAGCTTCATTAGTTCCTGGCATATTTAATATTAATGAACCCCTCGTGTTTGGATTGCCAATAGTTTATAACCCGTTTTTAGCGATACCATTTTTCTTAGCACCTATGGTTTCAGCATCAATTGGATATTGGACAATTAAATTAGAACTTGTAAAACCAATCATTGCACAAGTACCATGGCCGTCTCCAATTGGTTTTGGCGCATTTATAGGCACAGCAGGTAGTTTAATGGCAGTATTTGTATCAATAATATGCGCTATAGTCGCATTCTTAATTTGGTTACCATTCATTAAAATATATGACAGTAAATTAGTAGAACAAGAAAAAGGTAATGATGCTTTAATTTAATAGATGAACGAGGTAGCGTGACAGGAATCTCATTATAATGAAACAGTCCGAGACATTTATATATGCCTTGGATTGTTTTTTTATGTATAAGCGCTAGGAATGGACTCATAAAAGTTGCAAGACGAAGGGAGCATGTACTTAGCGTTTTCCTTATTGCCAAGACTCATAAGAAAAGGCAACAAGCATCCACAAAAAATTCTGATTTGTCTAACCAACTCTCTATATGTTCAATATCTTCTTTTAATTAATCAATAATATATTATTTTAGTTTGCAATAATAATTAAATTTATTTATTTTTAGAAAACTAAAGTAAAATTTTAAAATTATAGTATAATGGTCTTTGATTAAATTTATTCATAGGAGGTTAATTATGAAGGAATTCTTCCAATATTATAAACCCTATAAAGGATTATTTTTCTTAGATTTTGGTTCAGCTGTGTTTGTAGGTATATTAGAACTCATTTTTCCATTAATTACGAGTATATTTATAGACCGTTTGCTACCAACTAAGAATTGGAGTTGGATTGTAATATTTGTTTTTATTTTATTATTCATATACGTTGTTGAATCTGTATTAAAATTCATCGTAACGTATTGGGGGCATAAACTGGGGACTAATATTGAAAGAGACATTCGTAATGAACTGTATGAACATATTCAAAAAATGAATTTTGGATTTTTTGATAACCAGAAATCGGGTAAAATTATTGGTCGTTTAACGAATGACTTGATGGATATTGGGGAAGTAGCCCATCATGGACCTGAGGATATATTCGTAGCACTTATGACGTTGATTGGTTCATTTGTTATCATGTTAACAATTGATGTGAAATTAGCATTGATTACTTTCTGTGTTATACCGATTATTTTTGTACTGACTATTTATTTCAACCATAAAATGTCTGGAGCTTTTAAAAGTTTATTTAGTAACGTATCTAGATTTAACGAATTAATCTCAGATAATGTTGGTGGAATGAGACTTGTTCAAGCTTTTACAAATGAAGGTTATGAACTATCAAGATTTAAAAAAGTTAATGATAATTTTAGAGCAACTAAATTAAAAGCATATTCGTTCATGTCTTGGAATATAACAATCAGTCATATTGCACAAAAATTAACTATGATTTTCGTATTGATTATGGGAAGCTATTTCGTGTTAAATGGTTCATTGTCATACGGTGGTTTCGTAGCTTTTATTATGATTACGAATTTACTATTTAAACCTTTAGAAGCTATAAATATGATTATTGAGTTATTCCCGAAAGGTATTGCAGGGTTTAAAAACTTTAAAGAAATCGTAAATATGGATCCTGAAATTAAAGATAGTGAGGATGCTGTAGAGTTTACTGATGAACCGGACATCATAGAATATGAAAATGTATCATTTAAATACGGTGAAAAGTTAGTGCTAGATCAGTTATCAATTAAAATTGAACAAGGTGAAAAAATAGCGCTTGTAGGACCGAGTGGGGGAGGTAAAACAACGATTTGTTCGTTATTACCAAGGTTCTATGATCCTATAGAAGGTGCAGTTAAAATCAATAATAAAAATATTAAATCTTATACATTAGAATCTTTAAGAAAACAAATTGGTGTTGTTCAACAAGATGTATTCTTATTTGGTGGAACGTTAAGAGATAATATAATATATGGTAACTTAAACGCGACAGAAGTAGAAATCAATGAAGCTGTCGACCAAGCGCAGTTAAGATCATTTGTAGATGAATTACCAGCTGGCTTAGATACAGTTGTCGGAGAACGAGGAACGAAACTTTCAGGTGGACAAAAACAACGTATTTCAATCGCGAGAATGTTCTTGAAAAACCCACCAATCATTATATTAGACGAAGCAACAAGTGCTCTAGATGTAGAAACAGAAAATAAAATACAGTCAGCATTCAAAAATCTATCACAAGGTAGAACATCATTAATCATTGCACATAGATTAAGTACGATTAGACACGTAGATAGAATTGTATTTATAGAACAAGGACAAATTAAGGAAATGGGTAGCCATGATGAACTGATGGCACAAGGTGGTAAATATAAAGACTTATATATGTCGCAATTTGAACAATTAGAAGATTTTTAGTGAGAGAACTTCATATCTATAATATTAAAAGAGTATAGCCTGTAATAAAAACCCTTAAAATCAAATGATTTTAAGGGTTTTTATAAATTATAATATCAAATTTAATTTATAATTTTTTTGTTGTTAATAATAAATATATAAAGAAAGGTGCCCCGAATGCAGCAATGAAAACACCTGCGGGTACTTCATTCGGTATAAAAATTGTTCGACCTATTAAATCGGCAATAACAATAGAAATTGCCCCACAAATTGCTGACATTAATAATCGTTTAAAGTAATTGGTTTTTATTAATGTTTTTGCTATATGTGGAGAAATTAAACCTACAAACCCTATGTTACCTACAAAGCTAATAGCAGATGCAGCGAGAATTGTACTGATTAACATTTGTAATAATTTTG
Organism: Mammaliicoccus sp. A-M4; assembly: GCF_022386955.1. Lineage (NCBI taxonomy): Bacteria > Bacillati > Bacillota > Bacilli > Caryophanales > Staphylococcaceae > Mammaliicoccus > Mammaliicoccus sp. A-M4. The sequence goes on along the minus strand of NZ_JAJNHH010000015.1, from coordinate 42,874 downwards.
TCTGATTGACTCTAAGCCCTAGACCTGTTGCAATATCATCATGCAACAGAGAGATTTTCATTCTCGGAATAATAATGATTAGTAAAGGTAGTATACAGAGTAAAAATGTCCCTAACATTAAGCTGTTTTCAAAAGTCGCACCAGATAAGCTACCAATAATCCAAGTATAAGCTTTCGATGCTGAAAGTTGTTTAGTCATAACAAGGATTCCGTTAACGAGTGCAGCAAACAATGTTTGTAAAGCTATACCGACTATGATTAGAGTTGTAGCTTGAATGTTTCCTTTTTGTTGAAAATAGAGAAGTAATATCATAGTCAGCGTGGCACCTGCTAAAGAAAATAACGGTAACCATATGATGCTTATATGAGTTAAAAAGGCGACGAACAATACTGCACCAAGAGTGGCCCCTCCTGTAATCCCAATGATATCAGGTGATGCAATTGGATTCTTTAAAATATTTTGTAAAATAAGACCACTTGCACCTAAAGCAGCACCCGCAACTATAGCAAGAATGATACGTGGTAAACGTAGTACTTCTATTGTGAATTGGTCTGGACTTTCAATAGGATTAAAGATATAAGATATAATTTTTATGGGTGAAATGAATGTTGATCCAGACATTAAACTTATGAATGACAGTATTAATAATATTATTAATGCGCTGATTAAACGATTTGTGTCTTGTTTAGATAGTGTCTCATTCATATGTTTTGTACGTCCTTCCTCATAATATATATAAGTGTAACCGCGCCGATTATTGCTGTGATAACACCAATTGGTAGTTCTAATGGTGCAATGATAATACGGGAAACGATATCTGATAACAACATGAGTATAGCGCCACTTATAGCGTTGAATGGTATTAAATATTTATAGTTTAGTGGCAATAATTTTTTGCTGATATTAGGTATTATTAGACCAACAAACATGATAGAACCGGCAATTGCTACTGATATTCCAGCAAGAATACTGATGATTAAAATTATAGTGAGTTTTGTTAATATAACTTTTTGTCCAAGCGATTTAGCAATATCATCACTAGTCATTAAAATATTTAAGTGTGCGGACATAAAAAACGCAATTAAAAGCGTAATAAAGATAATTGGTATCACCCATGGAAATTCCCATATATTACGAACTGATACGGAACCACTTAACCAAAATAAAAAACTTTGTAAATTACTTTCATTCATTATCATAATACCTTGCGTGAAAGCACTGAATAATGCAGAAATGGCAGCCCCTGCTAAAATAACTCGCTTGGGTGAAAAGCGTGCTTGTTTAAACATACCAAGGGTAACCACAATTATAGTAACTAAAATTGCACCGAAGAAAGATAGAAAAATTAAGAATTGAAAGGATTGTATACTAAATAGAGTTAAACCAACAATAACAAAAAATACAGCCCCAGCATTAACTCCAAAAAGTCCTGGCGATGCAATCGGGTTACGGGTCAATACTTGCATAAACAATCCTGATACTGCTAACGAAGCTCCTGTTAATAAAGCAATTATAGTTCTAGAAGAACGTGATTCAAAAACTAGAGTATGAATATCGTTTTTACTATCAAAGTGGAACAACGCTTGTATCAACTGAGGTAGTGATACAAGCGTATTTCCAATTGTTAAACTTAAAATTGTTATAATGATCAGACATAAACTAGAGAGCAATAATTTGTACTGCGGTTTAAGTAACATAATGAAGCTCCTTAAAAGTTAAGATTGTTTTTTAATGTCTAATTTATCGTATAAATCATCTATTAATTTAAGTGAAGATGTGTAACCACCAGCCATGTTCCAATTAATTTCATCGATATTATCTGAAACATGGTTTTCTTTGACTGCTTTTAAATTCTGCCACTGATTACTAGAAGTCCATTCTTCCTTTGTTTTTTCAGCCAACTTCTCATCCTTAGCAGATGTGTCGCTTTTAAATATGAAGATATGATCTGCATCCATTAGTGGAATACTTTCTTTAGTCGTTAACTGAATAATATCTTTTCCTTTACTAACTTGTTTTTCTTGTTCTTCGGGACGTTTAAAACCTAAATCATGTAAAATATCGCCAGCATAACCACTTGCGTAAATACGAGCATGATCTGCTCTGAAGTTAATAACGGAAGCTGAAACAGGCCATTTATCTCCGAATGTTCCTTTCGCATCTTTTTTGAATTGTGTAACTTTCTCATTATAATTTTTTAATAATTCATCTGCTTTTTTCTCTTTACCTAGAGCTTTACCCATCATTTCAAGAGTATCTTTGAACTTATATACGGTATTATGAGTTATAGTCGGTGCAATCTTAGAAAGTTGTTCATATTGCTTTTCGTTTCTTACTTTAGAAGCTACTATTAAATCAGGTTTTAATTTAGCAATTTCTTCTAAGTTAGGTGATGGCTCTTGACCAACAATTTTAGTGTCTTTTAAGTCTTCTTTTATGTAATCGTATTTTGGTTTTTGAGTCCAAGACTCAACAGCGCCCACTGGCTTAACATCTAAAGCAACGGCGACATCTGTTGCACCTTGATATAACGTAACAACACGTTTTGGTTTTCCTTTAATCTCCGTCGTTCCCATAGCGTGTTCGATTTTTACTGTCTCATTATCTTTTTTAGCTTCAGAAGATTTTTCTGAGTTGTTACTTCCACAAGCTGCCATCAATATGATGGATACTAGTGTAACTATAAATAATTTAGTTAGGTTTTTCATATTATATAATATCCTCCTTCGTTAATGATAATCATTATCATTACTATATATAAATATGTAACAGCTTTACTCGTATGTCAATAAAATTTTTTGCTATATTACGCTAAAAATTGGTTTTTATTAGAGGACTCATATAGTTAGAATAAAATATAAATTTTAAATCCTTAAGCTTATCTATAGACAATAATAATATATATGATATTATAGACACACAATATCTATAATACAGAGGTGTAACATGAAGATATCTAAAGGTACAGATTATGCTTTACATTCATTACTATATTTAATAAGCAATGGTGATAATCAGCCTGTAACTGTAAAGAGGTTATCTGACGTGCTAAATGTTTCTGTTACGTATTTATCTAAAATTTTAACTCAACTTGTCAAAGCTGGTGTGATTAAATCGGCTTCTGGTGCTAAGGGTGGTTATTATTTAGTGAATAATTGGGAAACCATTAGAATATATGACATCATTACTGCAATCGATGGTCATAGAAGCATGATAGAAGATAGTTTTAATCATGGTCCGGAATGTAAAGTTCAGTCTATTTTAAACTCTGCGGAGGATGAAATGACGAAATCTTTAAAATCGAAGACGTTAAAAGATTTAATGTAAATTAAATCTTTTTTTAACAGCTAATCATAGATATTAAGACTCTTTAATATATGTGGAAAAGGTGGTATAAATATGTTTGATTGTATAGTAGTAGGTGGAGGTCCAGCTGGATTAGCGAGTGCTTTAACTTTAGGAAGAGCTTTAAAAACAACATTGGTAATAGATAATGATAATGCGAGAAATAAAGTGACACAGACTTCACATGCGTTTTTAACACAAGATGGTGTAACACCAGAAGAATTAAGGGAAAAAGCACAATCGGATGTTGATAAATATGAAGATGTAACGCGCGTGCAAGATACAGTTGAAAAGATTGCTAAAGAAGGCAATACTTTCATAGTGAAAACGAAAAATGAAACGTACAAAGCTAAGAAAGTTATGTTATGTACTGGATTAAGAGAGACATTACCTAATATAAAAGGTGTGAAAGAAATTTACGGAAAATCTGCATTTTACTGTCCTTGGTGTGACGGTTATGAATTAAGAAATAAATCATTACTCGTAGATGTATCTCCAGAACTAGTGATGCATATGGCTAAATTAGTTAGCAATTGGACTAATGATTTAGTTATAAGTTCACAAGACTTTTCAGAATTAACCGAAGATGATAAATCATTTTTAAAAAAGAAAAATATAAAGCTTGTTCAAGGTAAAGTATCGGAATTTAAACATGATGATGGAATGATAAATGAAGTGATATATGAAGATGGTACTAGAATTTCTAGGAATGGTGCGATTATATCAGTTGAATGGGATACAAAATTTTCATTTTTAGAAGAACTTCAAATTGAAAGAGATGAAAATGGAGGTATTAAAAAAGATGACTTTGGAGAAACTTCTATTCCAGGGTTATTTGTAGCTGGTGAAACAAATGGTGCAATGCCTTCACAACTTATCGATTCTGCTGCAAGTGGTAATCATATTGCTAAATTAGTAGCAATGCAAATTATATTAGAAGCAGAAGGTGAAACATTAAAAGGTTAGCCTGAGTAACTTCAAATATTTATTTAATTCTTTGTAAATAAAAAAATCCTCGCTAACGTATAAAGACTTCTGCTTATACGCTAGCGGGGGTTTTAATTATTTTTTAGTGATTGTAATATGAATATCGAACTCATTGAATTGTGATTTATGCTTATAGCGTTCAGGATTTTGTTCATTCTCTAAATCCACCAGTTCACCAATCAAAGCATTTTTTTTATTTGTTTTATGCATAGATCCTGAAAAACTTTGTGGTGGGTTTTGTTTTAACTCTACTAATTCTGATAAAATGTCGTCTCTTGTTCTCATAATATTGCCTCCTAAATGTTTTAGTAACAATAAAACAGCTCATCTTAAGATTAAGAAGAGCTGTTTAGAGAATCTTCTTATCTTTCAAGTTGATACTTGTTGGATTTAGCACAGTACTTACGCCTGTTGCTGAGGTTTCATCGGGCCAATTCCCTCCGCCTACTCTTAATAAGACTTACGAGCTATTTTATTGTTTCTATTAATATAACTGATAATTCAATATTTGTCTAATAAAATAAATAAATGTTTAAAATATTAAGAAACTGTGAATATATAAATAGTAATCAGCTTGAGGAGGTATAATTATGAAATTTAAATGGATGTCATTACTTTTAGCTTCAGGTCTAGTATTATCTGCTTGCGAAAATAATAATGATGACGACGATATGAAAGACGATCAAAAAGATCAAAAATCAGAACAAACTGAAAAAGAAAATGACAGTCAAGATAATGACAATAAAGATGATTCTACAATGTCAGATAATAAATCTGATAATAAAGCAACTGAAAAAACTGTAAAATGGAATGATGTGAAAGTATCACCTGAAGAAGCAGTTAAAACAGCTCAAAAAGAAGAAAAAGGTGGTTTGAAAGACATATCATTCGAAAAAGAAACTGGTGAGTGGAGTTATAAAATTGAATTATTAGATGGACAAGATGAAAATAAAGTCTTGATCAATGCAGAAGATAATTCTGTTACTAACGTTGAAAACGAAAAAGAAGATGATGACGACAATGACAAAACATTTAAGTTATCTGATGCAGCTAAATTCGAAGATGCTTTAAAAGTAGCTCAAGATAAAGCATCAGGAGATTTAAAAGAATGGTCATTAAGTAGAGAAAACGGTAAACTTGTTTATTCTATTGACTTAAAAGAAGGAAATAAAGACACAACAGAATTTACGATTGATGCTAAAACGAAAGAAATATTAGAACAAGAACAAGACTAATATGAAATGTTTAGACAGGTTGGGACATAAATAAATGTCCCAGCCTATTTTTTTAATACTTTTTTACCTTGATTACCCTCAATTTAATTTACATTTTATTGAAATTTCTTATTGACTAATAGTAAAGATAGGAATAAATTAAAAGAGTGATAATGAATATCAATTAGGTGGGGAGAATCCAATCATGAAGAGAATAGCAACAACACTTTTAGCAAGTACTTTAATATTAACTGCTTGTGGTAATGATGATGAGAAAAAGGAAACTAATGGTGATAAAGAAACGAAAGAAACTACAAAAGTTGATTTTTCTAAAGAAACAAAAGCATATAAAGATTTCACAACGAAACAATTAGATACATTTTTAACTGAAACTGAAAAGTTTGTAGAGGCTGTTAAAGCTGACGACGTTGAAAAAGCTAAAGAGATTTATCCAAAAGCGCGTATGTATTATGAAAGATCAGAGCCAGTAGCGGAAAGTTTTGGCGAACTGGATCCTAAAATTGATGCGCGCTTAGCTGATATGAAGGAAGAGAAAAAGGAAAACGAATGGTCAGGTTATCATAAAATAGAAAAAACTTTATGGGAAGAAAACTCTACAAAAGATATGGGACCTGTTGCAGACCAATTACTTAAAGATGTAAAAGAGTTAAGAGCAAAAGTTGATACTGTAGACGTAACACCAAAATTAATGTTGCAAGGTTCTATTGATTTATTAAATGAAGTATCAAGTTCAAAAATAACTGGTGAAGAAGAAATTTATTCACATACAGATTTATATGACTTCAAAGCAAATATTGAAGGAGCAGAAAAAATCTTTGAAATCTTTAAAGATAAAGTAACTGAAAAAGATAAAAAAGTTGCTGAAACAACGCAAGAAAGATTTGATAACGTTAACAAATTATTAGCAAAATATGAAACGAAAGATGGCGGCTATGTCGACTATACTAAATTATCAAAAGAGGATACGAAAAAATTATCTGAAGCAGTTGATAAATTAGGTGAATCATTAAGTCAAATGGCAGTCATTACGGAGTGATAACTTATGACTAACAAGGACAACCATATAGCAAGAAGGGATTTTTTGAAGCTTGCTGGAGTTGGGGGTGCTGGCCTCATTTTAGGTTCTACCGGTGTCGGTGGAACCTTGTTAGCTTCTCAATATTTTGCAAAAGATAAAACAGATGTAAAAAATAAAGTGGAATTTTATGGTAAGTACCAATCAGGTATTACAACTGATTTGCAGAAACATATTTATTTTGTAGTGTTAACGATTAATAAAATGTCTGTTTCTGATGTTAAAGAAATGTTTAAAACTTGGACGAATTATAGCGTTCATTTAATGAATGGGGAACCAGTAAAAGAGTTAGGCCAAAATAAAATGTTACCAAGTCCAGATACCGGTGAAACAATCGGTATAGATGCTAATCATTTATCATTAACTTTTGGTATAAGTCCATCCTTTTTCGAAAAAGTTGGCCTTGAAAAGTATAAACCTGAATTGTTGAAAGACTTACCTCATTTTCCTAAAGACCAATTAGATAAACAATATACTGGCGGAGACATATGTATACAAGCTTGCTCTGATAATCCACAAGTGAATTTCCATGCTATTAGAAATTTGATAAGAGTAGCTAAAGGTGAAGTTTCTATGAAATGGAGTCAATCTGGATTTAATTCTATCAAAGTAAAAAATGGAAAAATGGAAACGCCTAGAAATTTATTTTCATTTAAAGATGGCACTGGAAACCCGTCTATACATAATCAAACTGAATTAGATAAGTATGTGTTTATTCAAGACGGGTGGGCGAAAAACGGTTCATATTTAGTTGTAAGAAGAATACAAATGTTGTTAGAAACATGGGATAGAACGGCACTTGGTGAACAGGAAGCTACATTTGGAAGGTATCGACATTCCGGAGCTCCATTGGGTAAAGAGAAAGAATTTGACGAGTTTGATAGAAATATAAAAGATAAAAATGGAGAGAAATTAATAGAGGATGAATCACATGTCAGTTTAGCAAAACAGGCGAAATCTAATTTGCTTAGACGTTCTTATTCATACTCAGATGGTATTAATGAACAAACTGGCGCATTTGATGCAGGGCTATTATTTTTATCATTCCAAAGAGCACCGGAACAATTCATTAAAATTCAAAGCAAAATGGGCGCTCAAGATAAATTGAATGAATATATCACACATAGAGGTTCAGGTATTTTTCTATGTTTACCTGGTATTCAAGAAGGAGGATATTTAGGTGAAGCGTTATTTAATCGCATTTAGTATTACCATATTAATGTGCCTAGTTATCCCTATAACTGTTAAAGCGGAAATAAGTTTAAGTAATATTTATATTAGTGTGACAGATGCCAAAACAGCACTCCAAGACAAGGATACAAAAGCTTTTGAAGCACACTTTAAGGATATTAAAGAAAATTGGTCAAAAGTTAACAAAAAAGATCATAAATTAGTTAAAACAATTAATAATGATATAGAAAATATCGAAAAAAGTAACTCAAATGATGAAAAAATAAAATCGCTTAATACTTTAACAACAGATTTGATAGATTATGAAAAAGTATTAAATCCAGTAGACAAACAAGCAAAAAGAGATAAATTGCAAAATCAAATGCAACCGTTGATTAAAGAGATGGGTACAGCTATTTCTAACAAAGACTTTGACAAAGCGGTGGTAATTAATAATAAATTGAATTCAACTTGGACAAACAACGAAAAAATTGTGAGAGAAGAAAATATTGGGCGTTACGGTAAAATAGAAACAGCATTGATGTTTATTAGAATAGAACTTACAAAAGATAAAATCGAGCAAGGTAGTGCCCAAATGCAAGTAGACCAACTCAAAAAAGAACTTGATGACTATCATGCAGGTAAGCAGTCAGATGCAAAAACGAGCAACCAAGTTGTAACGGTTTTAAATGAGTATCTAGATGAAGCAATCAGAAATATCAAAAATAATAAACTAAGTAAAACAAAACAAGATTTACAAAGCTTTATTGTTGCTTGGCCAAACGTGGAAAATGAAATTGGCACAAGAAATGGTGAACTGTACACAAAAATAGAACAGAAAATACCACAATATGTAGGGCAAATAAATGGAAGCAATAAAGATGATATACAAGCAGAACTTGAGACATTGGATCAAGAAATTAAATCAACTATTTCTAAAGCAGGATATACATTTTGGGACGCAGCTTTAATCCTTTTACGAGAAGGTGTAGAAGCATTGCTAATTATTATGGCTTTGTTAACAGTTACTCGTAAAGCAGAACAAACAAAAGCATCTAAATGGATAATGAGTGGAAGCTTGCTAGGAATTATATTAAGTATAGCTTTAGCATTCATATTTAAGGCAATATTTGAAAATTTAGGATCTACACGTGAATTAACAGAAGGTATAGTGGGTATATGCTCGGTTATTTTGATGGTTATTGTAGGTGCTTGGTTACATTCAAAATCAAGTTTAGAATCATGGGAAAAATTTATTAATAAAAACATGGATAAAGCAATGTCTACAGGTAGTCTACTAACATTCGGTTTAGTAGCATTTTTATCAGTATTTAGAGAAGGTGCGGAAACTATTATTTTCTATTTAGGTATAGTAGGTAAGATTTCAACATGGTCTCTCATACTTGGAATATTAGTAGCAGTATTTATTTTAATTTTAATAGCCGTATTCTTTAATCAAATTACAAAATGGATACCAATACATAGACTATTCTTTATTATGTCACTATTTATATTCCTATTAGCATTTAAAATATTAGGCGTAAGTGTACACACGCTACAAATTCTCAATATTTTGCCTCAACACACAATTAATCATTTACCATTTATAGATCTTATAGGATTATATCCAACATATGAGACGGTTATACCACAATTAATCTTAATTGTGATTGTTATGATTTATTATATGATGAGCAAGAAATAAATAAGAGTTTAACCCCCAATCTATCACTCGATAGGTTGGTTTTTTATGTGAGAAGTGTGAAATGTACTAACTTTATGACAATTGTCATAGTGTATTCGTGACAATTTGTACTTATACATACAGCTAATATAATTTATACTTAAACCAATCTTATAAAAGGTGGTGGCCATAGTGATTAAAGTTCAAAATGTAACGAAAGTTTATAATGGTAAAAAAGTTGTGAATGATGTTTCTTTTCAAATTAATAAAGGTGAATGTACAGCTTTAATTGGGCCGAATGGTGCAGGAAAATCAACGTTAATAGATATGATTATTGGTGATAGAAAGCCAAACAATGGAACGATTGAAAGTGACCAATACCAACTCGATAAAAAATATATGGGCATATTATTTCAAACGTCAGCATTTCTAGATGTGATGAAAGTAAAAGAATTATTTAATTTATATAAATCGTTTTATAAACAAACAATTTCAATTGAAGACTTTAAAAGAATTACTAGATTTAATGATGAAAAATTAGAACAATTCGCTTCCAAATTATCTGGCGGTGAGCATAGAATTCTTGATTTTGCATTATCCATCATTGGAAAGCCTAACTTTGTAATCTTAGATGAACCTACAAGTGCAATGGATACTGAAATGAGAAAGCATTTTTGGGTAGTAATTGACCAAATGAAAAAAGAAAGAAAAACAATATTTTATACATCTCATTATATTGAAGAAGTGGAAAGAATGGCTGACCGTGTCATAGTACTTAATAAAGGTGAACTTATAGTCGATAGCACGCCACGTGAAATTCGTCATAGTGACCATAAAACAAATATCCAAATTCCTTTAAAAAACAAAAAAATCATTGAAAATCTTAAAGATATTGAAATTGAAGAACTAAAAGACATTTTGAATATAAAAACTGAAGATGTGAATCCGATAATAAGAACATTGATAGAGAATAATGTTGATTTTAACGAAATTGAAATTACGAAAGAGTCATTAATGGATACTATATTCAAAAAAGATGAAGAAAGGAATTGATGTCCTATGTTATGGGCTTACTTTAAATCTGAACTCATTTTATTGTCTAGAAAGAAAGCATATTTAATACTTTCAATTATGTTACCACTTGTTTTTTATTTAATTTTCACAGCTATGTTAGATTTACCAAAGGAATATGAAGCAAAGTTTTACAAAGAATATATGTTTAGCATGGCGACTTTTAGTTTAAGCAGTTTCTGTATCATGACTTTCCCACTTGAAATGATTGAAGATAAGAAATTAGGTTGGGCTAAAAATCTGTTTAAAACACCTTTATCTCCAATACATTATTATGCTGGTAAAATTATGAAATTAATGTGCATGTTTTGTATGTCTATAATTGCTTTATTTGTAACTGGAGCGTTGTATAAAGGTGTTGAGATGTCTATAGGAGAATGGATAGGATCAGCTATTTTATTATGGATAGGATCAAGCATGTTCTTATCTATAGGAGTGCTCATATCACAAATTAAAGATATTCAAAAAGCTAGTGCAATAGCGAATATCCTGTATTTAGGTCTTGCTGTAATAGGAGGACTATGGTTTCCTACAGACCAATTTCCAAATTGGCTAAAAGAAATTTCTTATTTAACACCAACTTATAATTTAAGAGAGCTCTCACTTTCTTTTACAACGAGCGGTAGCTTTCACTATGAATCTCTATTTATTTTAATAGTTTATTGTATAATATTTATAAGTACAGCATTATTTATACGTAAAAAAACGGAAGTGATTTAATTGTCCATATTAGATAAAGTTAAAGCGAATCCAATAGGTACTGCAAACACCGTTTATTTGATTTTTCCAATACTGAGTTTAACTCTATTAAGCTATAAAGGTCCTTTATGGGGTGGTATTTTTGTTACCATCCTTTTTATTTTAAGTTATTTGATTATGATTTATGAAGATTTAACGGAAAAGGTTAAATTAAGAAGAGTATTACTATTGATTCACTTTTTAGGAATTATATATTTTGTGGCATTTTTCCATGCTTTTGATATTATGTTCTTCTTTTATGGGGCATTCATTATACCTTATGCTTTTCAGGTAAAGCTAAATTCTATTGAAGTGCTTATGTATTTCATTGCATTTTCATTGAGCCTAACGATAGTTGTACTTGATTATAAAGATTATTTGTTTATTCTTTCTCCTATGAGTATTGTTTTTATTTTGCTTTTGTTAGGTAACTTTAAAGCTATTGAAGCTGATAAGTTAAAAAAAGAAATTAATAGTAAAAACGAACATATTAATATATTAATTGCTGAACAAGAAAGAAATCGTATTGGTCAAGACTTACATGATACTTTAGGTCATGTATTTGCTAGTTTAAGTATTAAGTCTGAATTAGCGATGAAGTTAGCTGATAATGATATCGAACAAGCTAAAGAAGAAATGGCATCAGTTAATGAATTATCTAAGGAAGCTCTAGTAAAAGTAAGAGCGATAGTTGATGACTTGAAACTTCAATCTTTTGAAGAAGAAGTAGAAACAATGGACACATTATTAAAAAATGCAAATTTATCGTTTGAATTTAATCATGCAATTCGTGCTAGTATACTCAGCCCTACAAAGCAATCAGCATTATCTATGGTTTTAAGAGAAGCAATAAATAATGTGATAAAACACGCTCAAGCAACAAAAGTAACAGGGACAATTATAGAAAATGATCAAAATATTATTATGGTTATTGAAGATGATGGCAAAGGTATGAAAAAAATAAACGATAATGATTTTAATAGCATTAAGCAAAGAATCAATGTATTTAATGGGGATTTGGAAGTGAATAATATAGATGATGGCTTTAAAATGACAATTAGCTTACCAAAAGGGGGATGATACATTATGATTTCAATTGTCATAGCTGAAGATCAAGAAATGTTGAGAAAAGCCATGGTACAGCTTATGGAATTAAACGATGAATTAGAAATCTTGGGTGATACTGCAAATGGAGAAAGTGCACTCACATTAATAAAAGAAAAGAAACCAGATGTAGCGATATTAGATGTAGAAATGCCGAAAATGACAGGTCTAGAAGTATTAAAAGCAATTAAAGAGTCTAATATGGATACGAAAGTTATTATCGTGACTACATTTAAGCGCCCCGGATATTTTGAAAGTGCAGTTGCAAATGATATTGATGCATACGTACTTAAAGAGCGTTCAATAGATGAATTAGTTACAACTATAAAAAATGTAATGGATGGTAAAAAGGAATATAGCGAAACATTAATGACTTCTATGCTTAAATATAAAAACCCTTTAAATCCTAAAGAGCAACTAGTACTTAAAAAGATTGGAAAAGGATTATCGAGCAAAGAGATTTCTAAAGAACTATTTTTGTCAGATGGGACGATAAGAAATTACACATCGACAATCATAGAAAAATTAGAAGCGGAAAACCGTTTCGACGCTTGGCAAATTGCTATAGAAAAAGGTTGGATATAAAAAGAGTTTAGTATATAAATCCAAATAAAGATGAAGAATAATGCGCTAACGTGCTTGTTTACAACCACAAGCCCGTAAGAAAATGTAACGTGCTAGACTGAAATTTCTTGCCCGTAAGAGCAGAGTATCCAATGAATTTAGGGTGAAATCACATAATAAAGATGAAGAATAATGTGCTAACGTGCTTGTTTACATTCACTAGCCCGTTAGAAAATGTAACGTGCTAGACTGAAATTTCTTGCCCGTAAGAGCAGAGTATCCAATGAATTTAGGATAAAATTACATTAAGGTGATGAAGAATCAAGCGCTAACGTGCTTGTTTACAACGACTAGCCCGTAAGAAAATGTAACGTGCTAATCCCAAATTTCTTGCCCGTAAGAGCAGAGTATCTTATGAATTTAGGATAAAATTACATTAAGATGATTGAGAATAATGCGCTAACGTGCTTGTTTACATTCACTAGCCCGTTAGAAAATGTAACGTGCTAGACTGAAATTTATTGCCCATTAGAGGCACTATAATACCCTCATATATAACAAAGGATCCAGAACATAAATTTGTCCTGGATCCTTTGTTTTCATTCATTATTTCATTTTAACTGTGCGTATGAAATCGTATAGACCTTCTAGTTGATCTAATTGTTGGTTACAGCGAATACTATCGTGACATATATAATTGCCGTTCTTTGTATATGTGCCATCGCCTTTAGATTTCGTAGTTGATAAGAACATGGAAACATTAGATTCTTTCTTACAAATACTACATACACCTGGTTTAATAGTTGTAGATAAATCACCAACTACACCAGTCAATTTATCATCTTCATACATGATGATATATTTTTTCTGTTTTCCAGAATCGTTCCATCCGATATATGATGTTTCTTTTAAATCAATGTTATCCCAATCTGGTTGTTTAAGTTTTTTAGTCTTTTTGAAGACTTTTTCTATTTGTTTAGATGACGGTTGTTGAAAAGGAATGACATAAACTTTTAAGCCAAGCAATACTTTTTCAATTTGTGAACGATTGATTTTTGGATTCATAATGATGTTTATGAAATTATCTACTTCAGAATATTTTTCTGTGAAAAGTTGTTCTATATGATCGTTTGTTATTGCTTGAAAAGTATCGATTGTTTTTGGGTCATTGACTGATTTATATACGTTAAATAGTTTTTCTGAATGTTCTTTAATACTTATATATTGATATGGTTGAATAAAATTATTCATAATTAATCCCTTCTTATTTTAATTTGAACTTTGGGTATGAATAATTGTAGAGAACATGACACATTTAATAGCATCTTGAGATCCCTCCTTATCAGAAACAAGTATAGTCTTTATTAGTTAGCATTTCAACATACAAAATTGGAGAAAGAAAAAACAGATAAAGTATTTTGCCATATACTTTATCTGTTTTAAATTTTTTGACGCTTATAATTTTAAGCTTTTTTATCGTGTGGTGGCCATATGAAATAACTTATTGCGATGATTAAATCTATTATAATTACAATTGTCCATAAATTAATGACATCATCCATTGCTTCTGTACGTTTGGGGTCGTGAATGATAAAAATAATAAGATGTAATATACCAGTTCCTAAAATATAAGATATTAAGTGTTTAACCCAGCTTTTTCCGTATTGTTTAGCATAAGCAATGCCTTTCGGTTTATAAGGTTTTGGACCTTCTTTCATAATATAATACTGAAATCTTTCATCCGCCCATTGAATCATACTTTTACCGAATACAATTGAAACTGCAATGTACACTGCTGCAATAGCGTGAGGTAGTTCTGCGGTAGCACCGTGGTATAAATCTAAACTTGTTGAAACAAGCAATATTAAATCTAGCACGGGTGTTAATGCTAAGAAGAATAAACCGAGATTTTTACGTTTAAATATATATCTTGTAACCAAACCTAATAAGATAACTACCCAAAATGCGATTTCACAGAAGATAATAAGCCAGACAATAAAGTTCATGATTTGTCCTCCTTCGTATTCGTTAAAATATGTATTTCAGTACGAATAATTTTTTCAATATCGTTTTATTAGAAAGTATGTACAAATCATTATCTAACGTATTTTGACCATATATAAAACATTTTAACATAGCTGTATACAATAAAAGTATCAAAATAAAATAGTTTAAATGTCATTGACTTTAGCAATACCAATATCTATTATTGGGTTAAGAAACGAGATTTTACAATTCCTTAACAAACTTTACAAAAAATTAATATTCGAGGAGGTTTAAAGCATGTTCAATTTTCTAAAGCCAGCTAAACATATTGAACCTTTACCTAAAGAAGAGGTAGACGATACGTATAAAAAACTGAGACTCCAAGTATTTATTGGGATCTTCTTAGGGTATGCAGGTTATTATTTATTACGTAAGAACTTTTCACTCGCGATGCCTGCTTTAATTGATGAAGGATTTAGCAAATCAGAATTAGGTTTTGCCTTATCAGCTATTTCAATCGCTTACGGGTTTAGTAAATTTGTTATGGCAACCATTAGTGACCGGAGTAATGCGAGAATATTTTTAACTTTAGGACTTGTATTAACTGCTATTGTTAACTTATTGATGGGTTTTATTCCTGTCTTAACATCAAGCGTTACGATTATGTTTATCATGCTATTCCTAAACGGTTGGTTCCAAGGTATGGGATGGCCGCCATCAGGCAGAGTGCTTGTACATTGGTATAGTGTGAGTGAACGTGGAAGTAAGACTGCAATTTGGAACGTTGCACATAATGTGGGTGGCGGGTTAATGGCTCCACTTGCTCTATTAGGTATCTCTATCACAGGTACACTTTCATTTGGATATTTAAAAGGATTCGAAGGGGCATTTATTTATCCAGCAATACTCGCACTAATTATTGCTTTAGTGTCATATATTCTTGTTAGAGATACACCTCAATCGATGGGATTACCACCAATTGAAGATTATAGACAAGATTATCCAAATGAAAATAGAGAAACATTAGAAGTAGAACTGACAACTAAAGAAATATTGTTTAAATATGTACTAAATAATAAATGGGTTTGGATGATAGCAATTGCAAATATATTTGTTTATTTTGTAAGGTATGGTGTGCTTGATTGGGCTCCAACTTATTTAAGCGAAGAAAAAGATTTTAATTTAAATGCATCTGGTTGGGCTTATTTCTTATATGAATGGGCAGGTATACCAGGTACATTATTATGTGGATATATTTCAGATAAAGTATTTAAAGGTAGAAGGGGACCAGCTGGCTTCATATTCATGTTAGGTGTAACAATAGCCGTTGTTATTTATTGGCTAAATCCTCCTGGAAATCCATTGGTGGATAATATTGCTTTAATCGCAATAGGCTTTTTAATCTATGGACCAGTAATGTTAATTGGTTTACAAGCATTAGACTATGTACCTAAAAAAGCGGCAGGTACTGCAGCAGGACTAACAGGTTTGTTTGGCTATTTAGGTGGTGCAGTTATGGCTAATATTATCATGGGTCTTGTTGTAGATAACTTAGGATGGGATTCTGGTTTCTTATTGTTAACAATTGTAAGTGTGTTAGCAATGTTAAGCTTTATATTCACATGGAATAAACGTGGACAAGAAATTGTAAAATAAAATACTATAAAATATATAATACACTCTAAAAGATGAATGGTTTCATTTTTTAGAGTGTATTTTTCATTATCTAATAAAACAAAAAAATTCAAAAAATATAAAGAATTTAATTTCAATTTATTGTAAAACAAGTTAAAATATTAATGCTAAATTTAGCAATGCTTTTAAAAATAAAAAAATATTTTATTAGGAGTTTTTGGTATGAAAAATATATACGAAATCAAATACTTTAAATACTCTGCAACTAAATATAGAAATCATAATGGATTATCTTTCTTTGTGGTGTTAAAAGGGCAAGTTATGTTGACCATCAATTCTGAAAGTACAACTTATCGAGAAGGAGAAATATTTTTATTGAAGCATAATGAATGTTATAAGTTGGATGTTTCTGAAGGAAATATCGTCGTACAAATACATTTTTATGAATCACTACTTGATAACCTTATTCCTGAATTATTAACTAATCAATTCCAATTGAAAAACCAATCAGAAACGATTCAACTGAGAGAGCAGTTAATTCAACTTTGCAGTATATATTTAACAAAAGATGACGATAAAAATATTAAAATATTAAAAACATTACTATATATAGTAGAGAATATAAAAACGAGTTTCGAATTTTCTTATGATATGGACACAATTTCTACTGAAGGTTTACACCCTGTCATCGAAGAAATCAAGAACTATATTTATATTAACTATAATGAGAAAATCACTATGAACACTTTTACATCTAAATATCATTTATCGGAGTCTTATTTTTCAAAAATGTTTAAAGAACAAATGGGTATGAATTTTAAAGATTATTTAACGGATATTAGGTTATTGAATAGTATTTACGATTTGATTCATACAAATGAAAAAGTCATTGATATATCAGAAAAACATGGATTTTATAACGTGTCAGCATACATTAGCTCATTTAAATTACATTATGGTATAACACCTAAAAAGTATCGAACAATGTTTCAGAGTGAAAACACGAAATTTGCAAGACAAAATTTTTATAACGAAATAGACTACGAAAAGAAACTAAGTATAGATGAAATTAAATCGTATCTAAAATATTTTAAAACAACATATATAAATACAGATATTCAACAAGATAAAGAAATGTTATTGTTAAAATAAAAAGGAGACAAGAAGATGATAGTAGCATATATTGCTATGATAATGTTAATTATCATAGCGGTGACTTCTATAATAAAAGACATAACAGATAATAATGAAAATAAGAAAAAGAACCTTTTACCAAGTA
The DNA here is from genome assembly GCF_022386955.1 of Mammaliicoccus sp. A-M4. Taxonomy (NCBI): domain Bacteria; kingdom Bacillati; phylum Bacillota; class Bacilli; order Caryophanales; family Staphylococcaceae; genus Mammaliicoccus; species Mammaliicoccus sp. A-M4. The sequence continues at coordinate 25,000 of NZ_JAJNHH010000015.1, read as the reverse complement.
TAGCTATGTTGCTTGGAGGTATTATCATGCTTGTTTATAGTTTAGTATATTTGAGTTGAACACATATATGAAGTTCTATGTAGCAAGACGAGGCGCACGTGCAACATATAAGGTGAGAATGTTGCAAGACGAGGTTCACATGCAACATATAAGGTGAGGATGTTGCAAGACGAGGTTCACGTGCAACATATAAGGTGAGAATGTTGCAAGACGAGGTTCACATGCAACATATAAGGTGAGGATGTTGCAAGACGAGGTTCACGTGCAACATATAAGGTGAGAATGTTGCAAGACGAGGTTCACGTGCAACATATAAGGTGAGAATGTTGCAAGACGAGGTTCACGTGCAACATTTGATCTCCCTTTAACATACTCAGTCCAATTAAAACCACCGATTCAACTAATGAATCGGTGGTTTGCTATACATTTATGATTGTGAAATATATTTTTTAATAACTTCTTTATTTTTTTCTTTGAAAATATCGTTGTGGCTTGATACACGGCCGCCTGCCTGTGCTTCAGGATCTATATAACTTTTAGCTAAGTTTGCTGCATTAGCTGCGTCATTGAAACATGATGCGATAAGGTGTGCTTTTGCATCGTGTTTAAGAATATCTCCAGCTCCAAAGATACCTTGTACTGACGTTTGTGTATTACCTAAGCCTTCAATAAAGAAATCATTTACTAAGTTAACTTTTGTTTGTGCATTGTGTAGCAATTCAGATTCACGATCGAAACCATGACTAATAATCACTTCTTCAACTGGAATCACTTCTTGTTCTTTCGTTTCAACATGTTCTAACACAACTTCTGAAATAACAGGTTTATCTGGCTGACTGTTTAACTGTTTGATGACCATACTAGGTTTCTTAATAACGTCTAATTTTTCTAGGAGATTTTTCATGTGTTCGTGACCTGATATTTCTTCTTTTCTATAACAGATTGTAACACTTTTAGCATATTCAGATAGGTCACAAGCCCAGTCTAGAGCTGAGTTCCCAGCACCTGAAATTAATATATGTTTATCTTTATATTTTTGGATAGATTGTACAACATAGTTTAAGTTTGATAGTTCAAAACGCTCTGCACCTTCTATATCAAGTGTAAGTGGTTTAATAATTCCGCCGCCGACAGCAATAATTATAGATTTTGAATGATATTCATTTTCTTTATCTGTAGATATTATGAAATGTTGTTCTTCTACTTTTTGAATGTCTACTACTTTTTCCCCTAAACATACTTCAGGATTAAAATGTAACCCTTGTTCTACTAGATCTTGTATAACTTCATAACAAGGTTTTGGAGCAAGTGCACCAATATCCCATATAACTTTTTCTGGATACACATGCATTTTCCCACCCAATTTATCTTGGAAATCAACAATTCTTACGCTCATTCCTCTTAATCCCGAATAGAAGCTTGCGAACAAACCTGCTGGACCCCCGCCAATAATCGTAACGTCTGTTATATTCATAAATCGTGATTCCTCCTATTTTTCTACTTACGAGTATTATCCTACATCTGCAAATGATAATCAATATCATTGAATAGATTGTAATAATTTAATAAATAAAAAATTACCCACTAAAGTTATAATTTAGGTGGGTAATTTCGAATATATAATATTTTATTTTCAGTTAAATCCTAAAAATTATTCAACTGGGAATAATTTTTCAATTGTATCTAAGTTTTCTTTTGTTAATTTTACATCTAAAGTTTTTAAATTATCGATGACTTGGTCTTTACGTTTAGCACCTGGAATAATAACATCTAATGATGGTTTTGTTAAATAGAAAGCAAGTACAATGTGTGCAACTTCAACATTGTGTTCTTTAGCAATATCACGTAATTTATCGACTTTTTTAAGATTTTCTTTAAATCGTTCACCTTGGAATTCTGGATTATCTGCTCTTAAGTCATTAAATGTTGTATTTTCATCATATTTACCCGCTAATAGTCCAGAAACCAATGGGAAGTAAGGGATAAAAGTAATATTGTTTTCTGCTGTATAATTTAAAATTTCTTCGTTTTCTCTATTTAATAAGTTATATTCTAATTGTACGACATCAACATGTCCATCTTTATTTGCTTCTTTTAATTGTTCTAAACTAAAGTTTGAAACACCAATTGCTTTAATTTTACCTTGTTCTTTTAATTCTTGTAGTGTTGCTACTGCTTTATCTTTTGGTGTGTCTTCATCTGGAAAATGTATATAATATAAATCTATATAATCAGTTTGTAATCTTTTTAGACTATTTTCCACTTGTTCTTTTAAAAATTCAGGGTCATTGGAGAGTTTTGTTTCATCGCCGTCAAAATAATGAGCACCCTTAGTTGCGATTACAACATCTTCTCTATTGTATTCTTTGACAACATCTCCAACGAGTTCTTCAGAACGACCTGGTCCATATATAAACGCAGTATCTAGAAGGGTAACACCATTTTCAATTGCTGCTCTCACAACATCTTTACCTTGTTCTTCATCAAGATTTGGATATAAATTGTGCCCACCAACAGCATTTGTACCTAAACCAATTGGATTAACTTTGATATCTGTTTTACCTAATTTTGAAAGCTCTGTCACAAAAATCACTCCTTATCTTTTATATATATACCTTATCATTTAACTAAGACTTATTTAAAGGTTAATGCTTAAAGCTACTGCCAATACAAAAAGAGAGTCTGGAACAATTATTTATGACCCAGACTCCTTTAATTAATTTTGTTATTAAAACTCTTCGTATTCTGCTGGATCTTGGTCTTTTAGTCTACCATCAGATTTAGTTAAATTGTCTATAGTGTGTAAATCTTCTGATTCTATGTAGAAGTCGAAAATATCAAGATTTTGTATTTGTCTTGCGTTTGATGTTGACTTAGGAATTGGAACTACACCATTTTGCACATGCCATTTTAATATAATTTGTGGAATTGTTTTATTATATTTTTCTGCGATTTGTTCGATGTTTTTATCGTGAATAACTTCTGATGCACGACCTAACGGGCTCCATGCTTCAGTTATGATGCCTTTTTCTTCATGATATTTAATAGCATCTTTCTGATTAAAGTACGGATGCAGTTCAATTTGGTTAACAGCCGGTAGTACACCTGTTTCTTTTTCTAAAGTTTCAAGATGTTCTGGTAAGAAGTTACAAACACCAATTGATTTTACCAGTCCCATTTTTTGAGCTTCAATTAATGCCTTCCAAGCTTCTACGTATAAACCTTGTTTAGGATTTGGCCAATGAATTAAATATAAATCAATGTACTCAACGCCAAGACGGTATATAGATTCTTGAATTGTTCTAGCTGCTTGCTCATAACTATGATAGCGACCAGGTAATTTAGAGGTAACAATAATTTGATCGCGACTAACATGACTTTGCTGCATCGCTTTACCTACAGTACCTTCATTTTCATAGTTATATGCAGTATCTAATACTCTATAACCATTGTTAAGTGCATTTACAATTGCATGAACACCTGATGCGCCATTCAATTTATATGTACCAAAACCGACTTGAGGTATTACGTGTCCATCAATTAAATTATAATTTTCCATGAAAAAAACGCCTCCAATATTTTTATGTTTACTATATATCAAACTATATCATATTATAATAAATAGATTGAATTTTTAGATTTCAAAAATAAATAAAAGTCGGTAAAATTCTTTTAAAAAAACTTCTTGAAAACGTATTGAATTCACTATAACTTTGTAGTAACATGTATCTCATTGCGTAAGACAGTATAGCTATGAGCTAGAGGTCATATTATGAAGTAAAGAAGGGTTAGTATGGAACGCGTATGTGTCATTTCATTAAGCATTATAGATGCGATATTGATACTCATGTTGTTGCTGTTTAATACATTTATTATTTCAAATATTTATGTGTTAACAGTTTATACTTTAATCATGGTACTGGTTTCTGGTTATATAGTGTATTTAGCTATAAGTATGAAATGCGATCAATCTATTAATCAATTTGATCAATTTGACCAAACATACAAATAACAAAAAGAATATAAAGCAAATAATGATTAAAAGTTATAGCAATTGAGCCACTGTGCTCAATTGCTTTTTATATGTCATAATTTATTAAAAATTTGTAAAATTCTTTCTTAAATCTAGTAACATACATAGGTTATGCATGGTATAATGATGTTGTTTTTAATTAATCATAAAGGTGGACAAATAACGATGTTTTTAATCATCAATATAATTGGTTTGTTAATATTCATTGGAGTCGCTTTTCTTTTTTCTAGGGATAAGAAGAATATTGATTGGAAATCGGTTCTAATACTTATTGTTATTAACTTAGTATTAGCATGGTTCTTCACTCAATTTTCATTCGGGGCAAAATTTGTTAAAAGTGCGGCAGATGGCGTGTCATGGTTATTAGAGTCTGCATTCTCAGGTATTGGGTTTGCATTCGACAGTTTTGTAGCACCGGGACCAGGAAAAATGGATATGGCAGTTTCTGCTTTATTACCAATTCTACTTGTAGTACCAGTATTTGATATTTTAATGTACTTAGGTATATTACCTAAATTTATCTCATTCTTAGGTTTAGTCATTTCAAAAATAACAAGACAACCTAAATTTGAATCATTCTTCTCAATTGAAATGATGTTTTTAGGAAACACAGAAGCTTTAGCAGTATCATCTAAACAATTAACATCTATGAATAAAGTGAGAGTATTAACAGTTGCAATGATGTCTATGAGTTCCGTTTCAGGTGCGATTGTTGGTTCTTACATACAAATGATTCCGGGAGAATTTGTATTAACAGCTATTCCATTAAACATCATTAATGCAATCATCGTTACAACAATATTAAATCCATTTGATTTAGATCCAGAAGAGGATGTGGTAGCTGAAATAGACGAAGGAGAAAAACAACCATTCTTCTCATTCTTAGGAGATTCAGTTATTAACGCCGGTAAATTGGTATTAATCATTATCGCATTCGTTATTGCATTTGTTGCGATAGCAGACTTGATAAATAAATTATTAGGCATTATGGATCCTATTCCATATTTACCAGAAATAAGATTAGAGTATATACTTGGTATCTTTATGTATCCATTTGCATTGCTATTAGGCTTGCCGTTCGGAGAAGCTTGGGTTGTAGCACAACAAATGGCGCTCAAAATTGTAACGAATGAGTTCGTAGTTATGAGCACTATCAGCAAAGAAATAGGTGAATATTCTACGCATAGAGCTGCAGTTATCAGTACATTCTTAGTATCATTTGCTAACTTCTCTACAATTGGAATGATAATTGGTACTTTAAAAGGTATCGTTAAAGATGATGTATCTAACTTTGTTTCTAAATATGTGCCAATGATGTTGTTATCAGGTATATTAGTATCACTATTAACAGCAGCATTCGTCGGATTATTTGCTTGGTAAACTTAAATAAGCGATAATCTATTTAATAAGTTAATTTTAAAAGCAGCAAGCACTTATAGTGTACTTGTTGCTTTTTTTAATAAGGAGGACAAACCGTGATTAAACGAATTTTAGATATTTCTGGTATATGTTTATGGATTGCTACTCTATTAATTATATTGATTAATTATCCTTCGTTGCCTAGTGAAATTCCAAGTCATTATAATGTCTCAGGCGAAGCGGATGCTTGGGCTATAAAAGCCTTTATTTTCTTTTTACCAACTTTAGGTCTAATAATCTGGGGAGTATTACATTTCATAACACGTGGGACTAAATTGGATCGGTATATAAATGTTTCTACATTATATGGTCCACCGAGTAACGAGCAGATTTCAAGTGCTAAGTTTTTAATAGATGTTCTGAAATTTGAAACAGTAGCCTTATTTTCATATCTAGCTATTAAAGGTATATATACAGCATACGGTAAGCCATTTAACCTAGGAATGTGGGAAGCAATAATTATATTGGGTATATTTGGTGTAACAATTTTATTATCTATGATACATAACTATGATTTAGATAAGAAGAAAAAAGAAGAATAGGTGATGGAATGATTCAAGAATGCACTTGGCCTAAAAGCGACTTAATGAAAGATTATCACAAAAATGAATGGTGTAGGGTGAGTAAAGATGACCAATATATATTTGAAATGCTATCGCTAGAAGGCGCTCAAGCAGGATTGTCATGGGAAACTGTCATTCAAAAACGAAAAGATTATCAAGAAGCCTTTCATAACTTCGATATAAAAAAATGTTCCGAACTAACAGACAAAGAAATTGAAGACATTAAAGAACAATATAATATCATAAAACATATGGGAAAGTTAAAGTCCGTTCGAAACAATGCAGTGCAAGTGATAAAACTTCAAGAAGAGTGGGGCAGTTTATCTAACTTTTTATGGTCTTATGTAAAAAATGAACCTATAATAAACGAATGGAAGGATATTAATGAAGTACCTGCAGAATCAGAACTATCCATTCAACTTAGTAAAGACTTGAAAAAGCGTGGATTTAAGTTTGTCGGCCCAAAAATCGTATATTCTTTTCTACAAAGCATAGGCATAATTGATGATCATATTATAACTTGTCCTTTCCATACTTATAATAGATAAAATTAGGGAGTGGGACAGAAACCTTATTTTAAAAAAACAGTTCTTACAATATAACAAACGAGTCTGAAACATTAAAAATGTTCCAGACTCGTTTTATTTATCTTTTTTGTTTCCAAGAGAAAAGAAGAACTATATTAATTCGTTATTTGAGCATTTCTAATAAACGCATCTCCATCGACCATTTCATCATCATTTTTCAGCATAAACAGCCCGAATATACCTGCAACCATTACGATGACAGAAATAATGATAAATGTATAATTGTAACCAACAGCATCTCTTAACATACCTAATGGTGTAGAAAGTATTACTGAACCGATTTGTCCAGATATTTGTAAACCTACTAGATATAGTGTTGCTGATAACTTTGGATCGAAGTGTAATGTGATATATCTAAATGCCGGTAACATAAATAATGGTACTTCTAACGCATGCATCATTTTAATCATAGACATTAAAACAGTACTATCGGTAGCAGCGCTTAAACCTATTCTAAGAAACATGACTGAAACGCCAAGCATCAATGTAGGTTTTACTCCTATTTTCATCATGATAATAGGAACAACCCCCATCATTAAAGCTTCACAGAACACTTGAATAGCATTTAAATTACCATACATAGTTTGCCCAGTTTTTGGATCATCAAATAGTTTTGTATAGAAATCTGGGAACATTTGCCCATCATAAATACCGTAGAAAGTAGCTGTAAACATAATGAACAACATTACAATCCACAGATGTTTCATTTTAAGTGTCCTCATGAAGTCTCGAGCTGATGGTATAGCATCGTCCCCAGGATTATCTCGTAAATTTCTAATTTTAACCTTCTCACTTTTAGATCTCCAAAAAATAAGAATTAATAATAGTACTAAAGCTATTAAAGAACCTAACCAAAAATTAAGCTCAGGATCTATAACAAACAAATGACCTGCAACTAAAGCTGATATCGCATATCCAACAGAACCCCAAGCTCTAGCTTGACCGTATTTAAAATTAAATAAACGGCTTAGTTTCTCTGAAACTGTTTCGTAAACACCAGTTGCAGAGAGGAATCCAGCAGAAAGGAAGATAGAACCTACTATTACACCAATAAAGAAATGATTTTGAATCAAACTTTTATATACTAAAGTAAAAAATGGACCAACTAATACAGACATAGAAGCACAGAAAATAATTAATGTTCTTTTAATAACAAGCTTGTCTTGTATTATTCCATAACCAAATAAAAATAAAATTGTTACAAATGAGTTTACTGAATATATTGTACCGATTTCTCTACCTGATAATCCTAAACCATTATCTTCTGATGCAAGCCAAATTTGGAATAGAGACCACCAAATAGACCATGATGCAAAATATAAAAACATTGTCATAGAACTTTGTAAATAAGAAACATTTTGGAAGTTTTGAAAATACTTGTTCATACCAGTTCTCCTCTTTAACTTTATTTGAAAACGTTTTCGTTAAAAGTATTATATATTTACAATAATCGAATGTCAACCGGTTGACATAAATATAATATTAGCCTTGATTCCAAATAGTAAAGAGGATATATGTATAAAAGGAGTGAGTAAGAAGGGGGTTAAAGAGGGAATAGAGTATAGCGGTTTATGATTTTACAATGGATAGTGTTATAATACATTCAAATATATATTTGAATGAGGTGTGTTATGTTTCAGACAATAATAACTGCTACAATGCTTTATGTTGCTACTGCAGTTGATTTATTAGTAATTCTTTTAATTTATTTTGCTAAGGCAAACACTAAAAATGAATATAAAGATATTTATATTGGACAATATTTAGGTTCTCTCATATTAATAATTGTGAGTTTATTTTTAGCATTTGTATTAAATTATGTTCCAGAAAAATGGATTTTAGGTTTGCTGGGTCTAATTCCTATATATTTAGGTATTAAAGTAGCTATTTATGATGATTGTGAGGGAGAAAAAAGAGCCAAGAAAGAATTAAATAAAAAAGGTTTATCAAAATTAGTTGGTACTGTAGTTTTAGTTACGGTAGCAAGTTGTGGTGCTGATAATATCGGGCTTTTTGTTCCATATTTTGTAACGTTAAATAGTATTGAATTGTTAACCACTTTGTTAGTATTTGTGACATTAATTTTTATTTTAGTATTCACAGCTCAGAATTTAGCAAATATACCTGGAATTGGTGAAGTTGTAGAGAAATTTAGTCGTTGGATTATGGCTGTTATTTATATAGCCTTGGGAGTATTTATTGTTATTGAAAATAAAACTATTTCAACATTGTTAAGCTTTATATTATGATAAAGGATAGTGATTTAAATGGATAAAACAATTACTTGTGATGTGATTTGTATTCATGAAGAGAAAGTTGAAAATGCTATGAAGTTTATAAATGAAGATAAATCATAAAAATTAATTAATACATTACTAAAGATAAGTGATGAAAACAAATTGAAAATTATATTAGCTTTAATTCAAGAAAAAGAGTTGTGTGTATGCGATTTATCGGTAACATTAAATATGAGTATTGCATCTACCTCTCATCATTTGAGAAGTTTATATAAAAATGATGTACTTAATTTTTATAAAAAGGGGAAGATGGCTTACTATTTTATTAAAGATAACGAAATAAAATCATTGTTATTACAACATTTAATAATTATAAAATAAAAGGCTGAGACATATGTCTCAGCCTTTAGTTACAAACAAGATTATTATTCCGATACTTCTTTAAATTGTTTTATTCTGTCGCCAATTTCATCTCTGACGCGTTGAAATTCTGACCAATCTTTACCTGCTGGATCATCAAATCCCCAATGTTCTTTTTTGACACTGGCTGGTATAGTAGGGCAGTTATTATCTGCATCACTACATAATGTTACTACTAAATCAGATTGTTTCAGGATATTATTATCAATTAAATCAGACGTTTGTTCTGAAATATCAATGTCTACTTCTTTCATAGCTTGAATTGCCTTAGGATTTACACCGTGCGTTTCTATACCAGCAGAATATACATTCCATCCTTCACCTAGTAAAGATTTACCCCAACCTTCAGCCATTTGGCTACGACAAGAGTTACCAGTACATATAAAATAAATTGTTTTGTTAGTCATAATTATTGTCCTCATTTTTAGTATATAGTAAACATTAGGTATAAATATATAACCTAAACTATTAATAGAGTACCATCTATATAGGTATAGGTCTATGTTAATTGTTTGACTTGCAATGTTGGAAAATCTAATTTATAGTTATTATATCAAAAAAAGTTGATGTAATAGCTATATTAAATATATATAAGGGAGGAGTGTGTTTTATGGAAATTATTAAAACCAATTCAAATTTAGATGACGAAGAACAATTAGATTTTTATGAAAATTTGTTTAACGCTCTTGCTGACAAGATTAGACTTAAAATATTGAAATCTATAAGTCAAAGTACTTCCAAATCTTTATGTGTTTGTGATTTAGAGGAATTATTGAATTTGAAACAATCTAAACTTTCTTATCATTTAAAGAAATTAGTGAATGCGAATATTCTAATTGCTGAAAAGCATGGTACTTGGAATTATTATAAAATTAATGAAAAACAAATACAGGTAGTATTAAATGAAGATACTTGTTGTAAGATACTTTAAGTATCTTCTTTTAAAAACAATTAATCAATTTTTCTTGATTTATATATCAATAAAAATTGATTAATTAAAATGGAGGTTAGATGTGAAAGTGGAGCAAATAATAGAATTTTTGAAAACATTTGTAATGTTATTTTTAGAACTATTGACTTTATTTATAATAGTTAGTTTCATTGTGAGTTTGATTCAACAAATAGTTTCAGAAGAAAAGATTAAAAATTTCTTAAGTAAGCCTAATCAAACCATTAATTACATATATGGGATGATATTTGGTGCTATTACACCTTTTTGTTCTTGTTCTACAATTCCTATACTTGCGGGACTATTGAACTCAAAAGTATCTTTTGGACCAGCGATTAGCTTTTTGATAGCTTCTCCTTTAATGAATCCGCTTATGATATTTATGTTATGGGTGTTATTAGGTTGGCAAGTTGCGATTGTTTATTTAATCGTAATAGCGATTTTGAGTATTTTAACAGGATTTGTATTTTCAAAAATGAAATTAGCGAATAGTTATAAAGGTATAAATGTAAAAGGTGATGGATTTTTTGCTAATAAAACAGGGTCTCGTTTTAAGCAAGCATTGAATGATGCATGGGCTTTTTTATACCCAATGCTCCCTTATTTATTAATAGGCGTGTTTATAGGATCTTTCATTTATGGTTTTATACCAGCCGCATTCATTACTCAATATGCGAGTGGCGACAGTATTATTTCTGTCATTATTGCTTCTGTAATCGGTATACCGATGTATATAAGACCAGAAACGATGCTCCCTATAGCTGAAGCGTTAGTTTCTAAAGGCATGTCTGTAGGCACAGTAGTAGCTTTAATAATAGGTGGTGCAGGAGCTAGTATTCCGGAAGTCATTTTGCTATCTAAATTATTTCAGAAGAAATTTGTAATTTCTTTTATTATGGCAATCTTAGTAGTAGCTATAGGAACAGGTTTAATCGTTAACCTTATTATTTAAAGGAGGTGAGATAATTGAGTATTAAAGATATGTTTAAAAAGATAAAACCTAAAGAACAAGAGTGTTGTTCTGTAGAATTCGAGGAAAAAAATGATAGTAAAGATAACAAAGAAGATAACAATGATCAATCTAATGAATAAAGGTATAGTAATTTTTACTTAATATGTTTCTCTTTCAATACAAAAACGCCCTCTAAGTTTTCACTTTTTTAGTGTATACTTTGAAGGGCGTTTTAATAATTAGTGGATGTGAATTTTCTATTGAATATCTTTGCTTAAAGTATTATCAATAAAGCACTCTAATGAGTCTCTTAATTCTGTGTATTGTTCATTTTCCATGTCTAATTTTTTAAATGAAGTGACGACTTCGTCTAAAATGGCACTTTGTGTTTCAATGCCTTGTTGAGTTAAAGAAACACGTAAATTTCTTTCATCATTAACCGCTCTTTCTCTGTTAATGAATCCTTTGTCTTCTAATTTTTTTAAAAGTGGTGTTAGAGTACCTGAATCTAGGTATAATCTATCACCTAACGTCTTGATATTGATCACTTCTTTTTCATCTATAGCTACAAGAACGATATATCCAGTATAAGTTAAATTATATTTCTTTAATAACGGTGTATACTTTTTAATTAATTCTTTTGACGCAACATATAATAAGAAACCAATTTGTTTATCAATAGGTGGTAAACCCATTTTATCATCCTCCTTACGTCAAAATTAAGCCTATTATGAAATGGGTTCAAAGTCAAGTTGTAACAAAAATGTTCATAAAATTACATAAATTATGGTGCTCAATTTACTATTTATATGAATTTTTTGGAAATAAGATAGAAAATAAATAAATATTGAATTTTCAGTTAAATTACAGCTGAATTTTTGATATTCTTATAGGTATAGCAAAGTGAGGTGGTGGGTGGATGGATAAACAGAATGTTCCTGAAGAGTTAGTTCAAGAAATTGTAATGAAAGCTGGTCGTGTCCTTTTGGAAGCTGGAGCAGAAGCGTTCAGAGTAGAAGATACGATGTATAGAATGGCAAAACATCTAGGCTATCCAAATAACCAGTGTTATGTTAGTTCCACATTCATCAACTTTGCTTTAGACGTAAACGATAATATTAGGGTATATCGTGTTAGTAAAAGAGATACAAATTTGGGAGATATTCATCGTGCGAATAATGTATCACGAATGCTCGTGAACGAACAAATTACTGCTATAGATGCATTGGAAAGACTGAATAAAATACATGCTTCACCTTTACCTTACTCACTGAAACTTAAATTTTTTATAGCGGGATTTATATCACTGTTCTTTCTATATTTATATAGTGGGGATATGCAAGATATATTGGCTACCTTTTTAGCAGGTGCTATAGGTTATACTATAGTAGAATTAGTGCACTCTTGGACGAGAGTGAAATTTATTGCAGAGATTATTGCAGCCGCCGCAATTGCCTTAATTGCCATCTATAATCAAATTTGGCTAGGTGGAGATACACTTAATATCGTTATCATATCAGCAGTCATGCCAATTGTACCAGGTGTATTAATAACTTGTGCAATACAAGATTTATTCCTAGGACAACTGTTGGTAGGTATTTCTAAAGGGTTAGAAGCGACCTTTACCTCTATTGCTATCGGAACAGGTGTAGGTATTATATTATTAATTTTCTTTTGAGAGGTGAGGTACGTTGATAACAATAATTTTAAATATAGTATTTAGTTTTGGTGCATCTTGTTTTTTTGGATTATTGTTTAACGCGCCAAAATATTTACTTGTACCAGCTGGTCTAGTTGGAGCTGTTGGCTGGGGAATGTTTCAAATTAGTATATTCTATGATTATTCAGATATTCAGGCATCATTCTTTGGTGGATTTTTTGTTGGTATCATGAGTCATTATATGTCGAGAAAATTTTTCTCTCCTGCCATCCTTTTTATTATCCCAGGGATTATCCCACTTGTTCCCGGTGGTACAGCTTATCAAGCAATTAGAAATTTAGTGCTTAACAATTATCATGAAGCATTAGTCACAATGATACAAGTTGCTTTAATATCTAGCGCTATAGCTCTAGGGTTATTAATATCTGACTTGTTATCTAAATTATATTTTACTTATGGTAAACAAATAAAATTAAAAAGAAACTAAGAAATCAGGCAAGATAGTTAATCATCTCGCCTGATTTTATCATTTCCTAGGAAATATATTATTCATAAATGTACTGTATAACTTCCAATGCTTGCTCAATTGTTTCTACTGTAACATTTGCTTTATTAGATAGTTCTTTAAGTGGATGGATTAAATCTGTAGGTCTCACAATAATTAATGGTTTATTTAGAGTAATCGCAGCAGACGCATCCATTGCTGTATTCCATTGTTTATACTTTTCTCCAAATAAAGCGATAACAATATCTGCTTTATTCATCAATACTTGTGTACGTAAGTTGTTGATATCAGAAGCAGCGTTATCTCTATAATAATTGTTAGGTTGCTCTCCTAAGATATCTTCACCAATGTTATCTGAACGATCATGGTTTGTTTGTGGACCGACAAATGTTAGTGGTAAGTCTTGTTGCTTAGCTTTTTGTGCAAGTTCATCACGCCAATCATCATGAATTTGACCTGCTAAATAAACAGTTAAATTTAACATATAATAAAATCCTCCTTTTAACTAAGTTTAACATATGCAAAAGGATTACATATTTGATATGATTGTAAAAAATATAATAGTTCAAAAATTATGAAAGTGGGTCCTAAATATGTGTTCAGTAACAATTGATAAAATTAAAAATGAAGAAGTTACGATTTTATCTAAAATTTGTAAACAAACTTTTAGTGATGCTTTTAAACATACAATGTCTGAAGAAGATTTAAAAACATTTTTCAAAGAGGCTTATAGTACAGAGGCATTACTAGATGAAATGAGTAATAAACAATCATGGTACTTTTTTGCCAGATATAATGGAGAAGTAGCAGGTTATATGAAATTAAACATTGGAGACGCTCAAACAGAACCAAAAGGTGAAGACTATTTGGAAGTACAGCGATTGTATATGTATCGCGAATTTCAATCCAAAGGTATAGGTAGCATACTTATGGAAAAAGCATTTGAAATTGCGCGTGACAATGGAAAGAAAAAATTATGGCTAGGCGTGTGGGAAAATAACCACAGAGCTATAGAATTTTATGAAAGACATGGCTATAAAATAACAGGATCACATCAATTTTATGCAGGGAATGACATATCTACAGATTATATAGTAGAAACAAATATAAGTTGATTATAGAAAAACACTTCCGTATAGATTCATGTAGTATGAACCAATACGGAGGTGTTTTTATTATATTTTTATAATTTGAGATCAGATTTTCACTGATGAAAAGGTAGATATGTTGCAAGAGAAAGTCCACGTGCGACATAATGCCTCCGAAAGTTGCAAGACGAGATCCACGTGCAACATAATGCCTCCGAAAGTTGCAAGACGAGATCCACGTGCAACATAATGCCTCTGAATGTTGCAAGACGAGTTCCACGTGCAACATAACATACTCCTTATTGACAAGACTACTGAGAAAAGGCAATAAGGCTATCGTTATTGACACGTTTTACGAGAAAAGACAACAAGACTACCGTTATTGACAGGTTTTGCAAGAAATGACAATAAAAATAGAGGTTGAGACATGTATTTATGTCTCAGCCTCTAAAAATTCAATAAGCCATATTATAATAAACTTTGAATAGCATCGACTAGACTGTAAATACCTAAGAATGATACTACAAGTACTACAAACAGCCCGATAATATTCAACACGATACCATTTGCGAATTTTCCCATCATATTTTTCTTGTTTAAAATGATAAATATTAAAATCGCAATGATTGGTAAAATAACGCCATTTAAAGCTTGTGCGAGTAACAGTACTTCAAGAGGTTCAAATCCTAGTGCTGAAGTTATAATACCGATAAATATAACAACAGCGAATACGAAGCGGTATTTTTTGCTTTTAACGCCACCTTTCCAACGTAAGCAACTGCTTATTGTTGCTGCTGCGCCCATTGGAGAGGCTATTGCTGAGGATAATCCGGCTGAAAATAGTCCGATACTCATAAATAATGGTGCAAAATCTCCGAGAATTGGCTTAAGAGGCTCAGATAGTTGAACAAGACTTGATACTTCATCTCCTTCAATTAATGTACCAGCTGTGATCAGTATTGCAGCGGATATGATACCACCTAAACCTATCGCAACGATTGTATCTATACGTACTGCCTTTAAATCTTTAATACCGTTAAATCGTTCGTGAATAGAACTCGCGTGTATAAAGAAGTTATAAGGTACGACAGTTGTACCTATTAACGCGATAACTGTTAATAAAGAGCCATTAGGTATACTTGGTACAAATGCTCCTTTGAGTACTGCACCAAAGTCTGGCTGTATAACAATAACTGTCGTAACAAATATAATACCCATTACTAATACAAGAACAGTCATGACTTTTTCGATTAAATCGTAACTACCAATTAAACCTATGCATAAAATGATAACGCCAATAATAGGTGCGATAACATTTTCAGGCACTCCTATTAAATAGGCGGCACCTAAAGAAGTTCCTAGCAAATCTCCGGATATGTATGCAGCACAACCAACAGCAACAGCTATCATACTAAACCATACTGTGATGAGTTTTAGTAAATGATGATTGAATATATCCCGGATTGCTTCACCTAAGCCTTCATTGGTAACGAGTGCTAAACGTGCAACCATTTCTTGAAGCGCAATGGTCGCGATAATAGAGAATAAGACTGCCCAAAGCAGACTATATCCAAAGCCTGCACCCCCTTGAGTCATCGTTGTAACAGTTCCAGGACCTATGAAAGAAGCGGTTATAATCATACCTGGTCCGAATATACCAAAGTTACTTTTCCTTTTATTTTCTACGATTTAAACCATTCCCTTCGTTTACAAAAACATTAAGCTTTATTTAAATGTTTTATATGTCCTGCTAATACGTAAAGCACAGCTGTAGATACAAAGTGAGATGAATTTTGATTAGCGTCTTGCATTGGATAGACTTCTACAAAATCCATACCAACTAAACCTAATTTTCCAAATTCATAAATCATTGTTAATAATTCATAACTTGTTAAACCATTGCCATCTACAGGTCCTCCTGGATTAAAAGCAAAGTCCAACACATCACTACAAATCGTTAAATATACAACATCTACATCATTACTTGCTTGCAAATATATATCTTTAGCGAACTTGCGTAAATCGTCAGTTTCACGTATATCATTGATTGTAATCGTAACTGCTCCATTTTCTTTAGCGAACTTTCCTGTTTCAGGATGGTTTCTTGGACCGTGTATTCCTGTATGAATAAGGCTTTCATTACGAATACCTTCAGTTTCATAAAGTCTCATGAAAGGTGTATTACGAGCGAATTGCTCATTTTCATAATTCGGCATATTATCATAATGTGCGTCTAAATGGATGATACCTACACGTTTTCCAGTGTTAGTTAAGGCTTTTAAAATTGGATAAGTTATACCATGATCCCCGCCTAAACCTACTAGAAACTTTTCAGAACGCCATAAATTTTCGGCAAATTTCTCTATGTTTTGTACAGTTTCATCAACGTCATGAGGTACTGTTGAAACATCGCCTACATCACCGATTGTTAAATGTTCGTGTACATCAATATGATCCAATTCAGGAAGATAACCACTGTATCTTGCTGAAGACAGCCTAATTTGCTTAGGACCTAATTCACAACCTGTGTAGTCTCCCCAAGTACACGGGCCTTCAAATGGAACACCATAAACTAATACATCAGTTGAATAATCTTTACTCTTTGATAAATTTTGTGATCCTAAAAAACAAGGTGTATTGCCATAAATTCGTTCACTCATTGTATTAATACTCCTTTCTCTTAATAATGGTAATTATATAAAAGTATTCACTAGTTATCAAATTTTTCTGAATATTATTTGGTATAATGGGAATAATAAATTAAATATTAATAAAGATTCGGAGGTATTTAACGAGATGAAAAATAAAGTGTCATTTTTATTTGCATCAATAATAATTTTATCTGGTTGTAGTATTACGATAGGCGAACCAGCCAAAGATAATAATGCTAAACAGGAGGATAAATCGGAGAATAATGACACAAATAATGAAAACAACAAACAATCTACTCCTAATATTGATATATTGTCACAAGATTTTTCCGATAATTATATGAATGCTAATCATGTTACAGGCTACAAAGGTCTAATAAAAAATATGAATAAAAAAGAAGTTCAACAAAAATATGGTGAAGAAGATGATATAAGAAACTTTTTAGGAAGAGAAGGCTACGTTTATGGAAACTTTATGGTTATGTATTACTTAGGAGCAGGGAATCCAATTGAACAATATAGTATTATACCGAATCAGAATGTGTCTTATAAAGAGTTTGTTGATTTTCATGGCGAACCTACACAAGACTTAAGAAGAGGGCAAGGACACTCATTCGTTATTTACAATAAAACGCCGAATAACGGTTATCAAATAGCAGTTTATACAGAAGGCAGTAATGAAGATGATGAAATAAGATATATTATGCAATATCCTGATGACTTTGAATTCTCAAATTCAAGCAATGATGAAAATACAGTCATCACTCGAGATAATGTCTTTGATGCAGTAGAAGCATTTGAAGGTATTGATAAAGTAGATACTGACAAAACAATTTGGAAAGAACCTGAGAAAAAAGATGATACTTTTGGATTCTCATATACTGATAAGAACGGAAAATTATTAGGTTCTTACAACGTTAGAGAAGATGGATATGTGGAATCTTTTGATGAAAAAGGTAATAAAATAAGAGCCGGCTATATAAATCTTAACGACTAAAATAATAATTTATTAAAGGCACTGCAAGGTTGAAAAAAATCAACTAAAGAAGCAGTGCCTTTTTTATCTTGTAGTTATTGGAGATGCCAAATAATGCATTATTTGGATATTGACAAAGTGAATGGAACCGGTTACAATAAAAAGTGAATATTTTATTTTTTATAAGCTTTGGGAACCGGTACCATTATAGAGGAGTGAATTAAATGAATTATAAAAAGGAAGCTGAAAGCATAATTGATGCGATAGGCGGTAAAGAGAACATAGATGCTATTGCACATTGTGCGACTAGGTTAAGATTAGTATTAAAAGATGAAAATAAAGTAGATGAAGATAAGTTAAGTAATCTGGAAGTTGTAAAAGGGACTTTTTCAACGGGTGGACAATATCAAATCATTATTGGTTCAGGAACAGTTAATAAAGTATTTAATGAAATGGAAAAATTAACAGGACTTGAAGCTTCAACATCTTCAGAAGTGAAAAATCAGTCTTCTAAAAAGTTAAATCCAATACAAAAATTCGTGAAAATGTTATCAGATATATTTGTTCCAATTATTCCAGCCATAGTTGCTGGTGGTTTATTGATGGGACTCAACAATATCTTAACAGCAAAAGATTTATTTTATGATAATCAATCTTTTATAGAAGTACATGATCAATTTTCAGGTTTAGCAAGTATGATTAACGTGTTTGCTAATGCGCCATTTGTATTCTTACCAGTTCTTATCGGGTTTAGTGCTGCAAAACGGTTTGGAGGTAATGCCTTCTTAGGTGCTGCTTTAGGTATGATATTGGTACATCCTAGTTTAATGGACGGTTATGAGTACCCAGAAGCTTTAGCGAAAGGCGAAAAAATTCCGACGTGGGAATTTTTCGGTTTATCTATTAAAATGGTAGGTTACCAAGGACAAGTTTTACCGATATTGGTAGCTTCATATATTCTTGCTAAATTAGAAATAGGGTTTAGAAAAGTCATTCCTTCAACATTAGATAATCTATTAACACCGTTATTATCAATATTCTTTACTGCATTTATCACTTTTGCTGCAGTAGGACCAATCACGCGTTCAGGTGGTTACTTATTATCTGATGGCTTAACTTGGTTGTACGAATCAGGTGGAGCAATTGGAGGATTGTTATTTGGTCTACTATATGGTCCGATTGTAATAACTGGTATGCACCATAGTTTTATTGCAATTGAAACTACATTGATAGCTGATACTGCAAAAACTGGCGGATCATTTATCTTCCCAATTGCAGCAATGTCGAATGTGGCTCAAGGGGCAGCAACGTTAGCAGCTTTCTTTATTGTTAAGAATAAAAAATTAAAAGGTGTAGCATCAGCTGCTGGTATTTCAGCATTATTAGGTATCACAGAACCTGCTATGTTTGGTGTTAACTTGAAACTACGTTATCCATTTATAGGAGCTATTGTTGGTTCAGGAGCAGGAGCGTGCTATATTGCAGCGACTAAAGTAAAGGCAATTGCTTTAGGTACAGCTGGGTTACCTGGATTTATTTCAATTGCGACAGGTAGTTGGTTAAACTATATTATAGGTATGGCAATAGCTATAATTGTTGCATTTGTAGTAACGATTGTACTTTCAAGAAGAAAAGCATATAAAGAATTAGAAAATTAAAGTTTGTAAACATAATATTTGTTTCATGGTCATGTATTCTCGTACAATGGTACTGAAGATAAAATGGAGGTATAAATCATGAAATTAAATGAAATAGATGTAAATGAATTATATCCTACTGAAAAATTAGGACCAAGTGTACTTGGTACAATTATTTATAAAGTAGGAGAACAATCACAATTTAAAGGTGCTTATATTACTACAAATGAACGCGTAATAATGAGTGTCGATATGAACGGTGAACCATACAGAAGAGTTTTCAGTTACCAAGATATTAAAGCGGTAACGATTGAAGACAAAGGTGTATTATTTATCGAATTTCCAGAAGGAAAAGTAGCAATGATCGATATTGAAGAAGGCGACGTAGAAGCTTTCAAAGATTACGTAAACGAGCGCGTACAATAAAAATTGGGGAGTGGGACAGAAATCTTATTTTGATAAAAAGATTTCGTAGTTCCACCCTTTTTTTGTTTTAGTAAATAAAATCGTAGATGTTGCAAGACGAGTTCCACGTGTAACATAATTATCCAGTCCATTACTGCCAATATAAAGAAAGAGTTCGAGACAATGATTTATGTCTCGAACTCTTTAAATTTTTATTATTTTGTAAGCATGTCTTTTAAATATTTCGTTTGTTTTTCTATAGATATCGGGTCAGAATACATAAACAAGTTTTTTGGATAATAGTAAACTTGATCTTCTTTGACAGCTTTAGTATTTTTCCATATGCTTCCGTCAATTAGTGAAGATTTTGGTTTTTTACCATCTTCGGTAGGGATTAATAAATAATCTCCAGAATATTTACTAAAGTTTTCTAATGAAGTTGATAACCAACCTTCTTTAGGAATATCTTCTTCTGCTGATTTAGGGTGTTTAAACCCAAAGCCTTGATAGATAACTTCCGAACCACGACCAAAGTTATTTCCGATTAACGTTAATTCTTTAGGCCCGACTTCCATTATAGAAACTGTGCTATCTTTGCCTAATTTTTCTTTTACGTCTTTTCCTTCTTTAGTCATTAAATCTTCTAGTTCTTTTACTTGTTCTTTAGCTTTGTCTTCTTTACCTAACAATTTACCTATTTCAACGTGAACTTCTTTAAAAGTACGTTTACTATGGTCGAAAGGAACTGTAGGTGCAATTTTTTCATACTTTTTAATTTGAGGATTTGCATTATATGTGATAATCAAATCTGGTTTCAATTTCGTTACTGCTTCTATATCTTCCGAACCTACGCGTTTAGCATCTTTATCATCTACAAATTTAGATTTAGGAAAATCTGCATCCACACCGACTGGATCTATACCAAGTTTTTGGAAGTTTCCTTGGTTAGTTGTTAATACGACAACACGTTTTGGATTATTTGGAATTTTGATTGTTTTACCTTCGTCTGTTTTATATTTATGAGCTTCGTTACTCGATGAATCGTCATCTTTGTTGTTACATCCAGCTAAAATCAGTAAAATGGTAGCTAAGAAAACAAGTAATTTTTTAGACATATGTATCTCTCCTAATTGATAATAGATTTCGATTATAACATATTTTCCAAAAACAAAGATTTAAAACTTTAGTATTTGTTAAATAAAAGGGGCTGGGTTGAAGTGGAAGAAATTCGAATAGAATGTCCAGAGATTTTCGATTTTGAACAATGTTTAGAATACTTTAAAAGAAATGAAAATGAAATTTTATTTAGCGTAGTTGATCAAGAAATTTATAAAGCAGTTAAAATAAATAACCTTAATATATTAATACACGTATCATACGTACCACATTACTTAAAAGTAGAAATTTTAAATCAAGATTTGATTACGCCTTTAATCGTAGAAAAACTTATTTCATATATAGAAGAATGGTTTGATTTCTCAACAGATTTATCTTCATTTTATAATGATGTTAAAGATAATAAAATATTAGCACCATTAACTGAAGAGTTATATGGATTAAGAATAATTAGAATTCCAGAATTTTTCGAAGCTATTACATGGGGAATCATAGGACAACAAATCAATTTATCATTTGCTTATAAATTAAAACGAAGGTTAGTTGAAAAATATGGTGAATCAATACCATATAAAGACAGACAATATTACATTCATCCATCACCAGAAAAAATATCAAATGTCACAATTGAAGAATTAATGGAGCTAAAATTTTCACGTAGAAAAGCAGAATATCTTATAGATATTGCAAATAAAATTCAATCACAAATTATAACGAAAAAAATGTTGTTAAATCTAACAGATAAAGAAGAAATAGAGAAAGCTCTAACAGATTTAAGAGGTATAGGACCATGGACAGCACACTACGTCATGATGAGATCATTAGGTATAAAAAATGCTTATCCTGTAGGAGATGTTGGTTTGCAAAATGCTTTAAAATTAATTTTAGAATTAGAACAGAAACCTTCTAAAGAATTTATGATAGAACTTAATAAAGATTGGGAAAAGTGGAGCTCTTATGCAACATTTTACATTTGGAGAGCGCCATATTTGAGGAATATTAAATAGGGTATTTAGCGTAAATTAGTAATAATAATCAAAAAATAACCATCTAGTTAATGCTTTGACAGTTACCTAGAATGGTTATTTTTTATTTTATAAATATATATGATTTCGATATTTTATATTTTGAGAGTAGTAAAATATAGAAGTTTTTATTTAAAGTTCTTCTTCTGTACCATTATAAAATAATTTTGGATCTATAGATGCTTTAAGTGAGTGTGCAACTGTGCAATATTTTTCGACACTTAAAGAGATTGCGCGTTTTAATTTTTTTAAATCTACTTCTCCTTCAACATCAAAAGTAAGTGTAACGTTTTTTACTGCACGGGATGTAGTGTCTTCTCGTTCATCATCTACTGTGATTTCAAATTTTGTTACATCTGCTAATCTTTCTTTCATTATGTTTGTCACGTCAATTCCAGTACATCCTGCTAATCCGCTTAACATCAATTCAACTGGAGATGGCCCGTTATCATCGCCACCGGATGCGGCTGGTGCATCTGAAATGATATCATGACCGAAATTAGATTGTGCTGTAAATGTTTTGTTGCCTTTCCATATAGATTTAATCATCTTAAGTCCTCCTCGTAATATTTAACTTCATTGTATCAAGAGGCGTGTAACTACACTAACAAATTGACTAAAGGTTTAGCTAGTTATGACGATTTTTAATTTAATTATTTATTTTTTGTTTTTCTCTCATTTGTTCATATTCAGTTCACATTGCGAAGATATGATATATATATAAATTCAAGAGAGAAGGACGGATAAGCATGAAACTAGCATTAAAAGAACTTAAGTATTACAAATTTAAATACTTACTTGTAACATTGATTTTATTCTTATTAGCATTTTTAGTGTTATTTATTTCAGCTTTAGCACAAGGGTTAGCTAAAGAGAACGTTTCTGGAGTAGAACAATGGAAAAAAAGTGAATATGTAATTGCTAACGATGCGGATAATAATTTAGGACAATCTGACATTTCGGGTAAAAATGAAGCAAAAGTACAAAACATTGCAAAAGGTGACACGATTAGAACTGCAATGCAAAAAATTAATACAGATGATGGTAAAGCAGACATCATGTTTACACAACTTACAAATAACATTCAGCCTAAACCTTCAGAAGGAGAATTACCTAGTAACGGTAACGAAGTTCTATTAAATGAAAAATTAAAAGCTGAAGGATTTGAGATTGGTGACAAAATTAAATTATCTGATGAGAATCAAACGTTTAAAATTGTAGGATTTGCAGATAATTTAATGTATTCACATACTTCAATGGCTTATGTGAATGAAGCGGGAATGAATGATTTGAAAGGCAATCATATTGCTTTAATCGCTTATGATAATTTAAATAGTAATCAAAAAAATCAAATTAATGATTTAGAAAATGTAAAAGTCATTCCACAATCTGATTTGATGGATGCAATACCAAGTTATAATGCAGAGCAACAACCTTTAAATCTTATGATTGTATTTTTATTCGTAATTTCTGCGATTGTGATTACAGCATTCTTCTATGTTATGACAATTCAAAAAACAAGCCAGTTTGGTATTTTGAAAGCAATAGGTACTAAGAACAAACAACTTATTTCATCATTAATGATTCAAATTTTAATCATAACGTTAATAGGTGTGGCATTAGCTATTGCAATTATCTTAGGACTAAATACTGTAATGCCAGTGACAATGCCATTCTACTTAAATACAAACTTAATGTTATTGATGGTTGGTGTATTTATTATTGTTTCATTAATCGGTGCAGTATTATCACTTATTAAAGTAATGAAAATAGAACCACTAGAAGCTATAGGAGGAGAATAATAATGGGATTAGTAGTAGAACATGTTACAAAATCATTTGGTGAAAAAGACGCAAAAACTCAAGTATTGAATGATATTAATTTTACAGCAAACAAAGGTGAACTCATTGTATTAAATGGTGCATCAGGTTCTGGAAAATCAACATTATTATCTATTATAGGTGGCTTATTAGATAAAAGTTCTGGAGATATAACTTTAGATGATTTAAGCTATGTTGATTTATCAGATAAAAAATTAACAGATATGAGATTAAATCAAATCGGATTTATTTTTCAATCGTCACATTTAATACCTTATTTAAACGTTACTGATCAACTTATGTACATTGGACAAATGGCCGGAATGAGTAAGAATGAAGCTAAAAAAAGAGCTGAGAAATTATTAATAGATATAGGGTTAGAACATAGATTGAAATCTTATCCGAATGAATTATCAGGCGGAGAAAAACAACGTGTAGCTATCATGAGAGCTTGGATGAATGAACCTAAATTAATCTTAGCTGATGAACCAACAGCAAGTCTAGATTCTAACCGGGCAATAGAAGTGGTTAAAATGATTAGAGATAATGTTAAAAATAATCAATCAATAGGAATTATGATTACTCATGATGAAAGAATTTTTGAATTCGCTGATAAAGTAATAAAACTAAGTGATGGAAAAATTGAAGAACAAGTTTCATAATATTTTATAATTGAAGAAAATGTAAAAAACAAGCATTCAAAATAAAACGCTCAATCCGCAAACTGAAGTGAACCCTGTCAAGTAGACAACTAAATAATAAAAATGTCTTTTTGGTCGAATTCATAGCTAAGCTATGGATTTGGCCATTTTTAATGTAATTCGATTAGTATTATAAAAATGGATATATTTAGCTAATTCTATTAGTGCCTGTTCATAATTTATAAAAGAAAAGTTCTTATTTCCTTTATAAATTTCACTTTTCATCATTCCCCATACTGATTCCATAGGTCCATTA
>NZ_JAJNHH010000014.1:0-71235 GCF_022386955.1 Mammaliicoccus sp. A-M4 | reverse complement strand
CTTTACCTCTTAAGTCTGTTTGAATGACAGGTTTCGCAGGCGCTGTAGTATCTGTTGCTTTTATCGGATCAGAAGGTAACGAAGTATTTGGCGTTTCAGCTTTATCTGTCGCTTTCGCAGTTACATTACCTTCTGGTATTGGTTTTGTCGGTGTAATCACGACATTACCTTGGTCATTCGCCGTACCTTCTCCAATCTTATTACCATCTTTATCGAATAATTCAACTTTAGATTTTGGTTCAGCTTGAACCGTAACTGGTTCTTTTGTACCAGCTTTACCTCTTAAGTCTGTTTGAATGACAGGTTTCGCAGGCGCTGTAGTATCTGTTGCTTTTATCGGATCAGAAGGTAACGAAGTATTTGGTGTTTCAGCTGTATCTGTTGCCTTCGCTGTTACATTACCTTACGGTATTGGTTTTGTCGGTGTAATCACGACATTACCTTGGTCATTCGCCGTACCTTCTCCAATCTTATTACCATCTTTATCGAATAGTTCCACTTTAGATTTCGGTTCAGCTTGAACCGTAACTGGTTCTTTTGTACCAGCTTTACCTCTTAAGTCAGTTTGAATCACAGGTTTCGCAGGCGCTGTATTATCAGTTGCTTTCTTTGGATTAGAAGCTTCAGAAGTATTAGGTGTTTCAGCTGTATCTGTCGCTTTCGCTGTCACATTACCTTCTGGTATTGGTTTCGTCGGTGTAATCACGACATTACCTTGATCATCAGCCGTACCTTCCCCAATCTTATTACCTTTGTTATCAAATAATTCAACTTTAGAATTAGGCTCGGCATTAACAGTAATTGGTTCTTTCTTAGTAGCTTTACCTGTTAAATCTGTTTCGATAACAGGTTTCGCAGGCGGTGTAGAGTCGATTACTTTATAAATGAATTCTTTAGTTACACTATTACCACTTGGATCTCTATAAGTAACCGTCACAGTGCTTCTACCTTCAGCAGTTGGCGTACCTGTAATTTGTTTTGTTTGGTTATCAAACGTTAAACCTGCCGGTAAGCCCGTTACGCTTGTTGGATTAATTTCGCCACTATTATCTGTCGCGTTTGGAAGTGTGAATGCTTGAATTGGTGCACCTTTTTCACTTCTCTTTTCTTGAATATCTGGTGCTGTTGGACGCATTGTGTCATTTACTGCCACCACTACAGCGACATCATCATGGCTACCATCTGGATAAGTTACACGAACAGTCGCATTTTTATCACCAGTCGTTGTTGTATCAACAGGTGTTGTGTACGCATAACGTGTACCACTCGGTAAACCAGCTGTATTAATCGATTGTTCAGCGTTAGGTGTTGCTTTTAACTCAACTGTTTGTTTTTTACCAGTTGGGTTAAGTCTTTCTGCGTCTGTACGTCTATTTGTCGCTACCTTCGGTTCAGAAGGATTAGAAGTATTTGGACGAACAGCTGTATCTGTCGCTGTAGCACTGATTTCACCTGCCGGTATCGCACGTGTAGGTGTGATTGTCACATTACCTTGCGCGTTCGCTTTGCCTTCTCCGATTAATACTTTATTATTGTTTGTGCCAGTATAAATTCGTACTGTTGAACTCTAGAGTTAGGCTCTGCAGTTACACTAATCGGTGTCGTTGTACCAGCTTTTTCTGTTAAATCCGTTTGAATAACAGGTTTAGGTGGTGCTGTTGTATCTACTACCTCGTATTGAAAAGCTTTAGTAATACTATTACCACTTGGGTCTCTATAAGTAACTATAACTTTATTGTTACCTTCAGCAGTTGGCGTACCTGTAATTTGTCTAGTTTGACTATTGTACGTTAAACCTGTCGGTAAGCCAGTTACGCTTGTTGGATCAATATCACCACTATTATCTGCCGCTTTTGGAAGTGTAATTGGTCCGATTGCTACACCTTTCTCGCTTCTTTGATAGTTAAGATTTGGACCGACTGGAGGTGTATTATCCTCAACTTCTACAACAACTGGTACGTCATCATGACTACCATCTGGGTAAGTTACACGAACCGTCGCATTTTTATCACCAGTCGTTCTTGTATCTACTGCTGCTGTATACTCGTAGCGGGTACCAGTAGGCAAGCCAGTTGTATTGATAGACTGTTCAGCGTTTGGTGTACCCTTTAACTCAACTGTTTGATTTTTACCAGTTGGGTTAAATCTTTCTGCGTCTGTAAGTCTTGTCGCTACCTTCGGAGTAGAAGGTAAAGAAGTATTTGGACGAACAGCTGTATCTGTCGCTGTAGCCGTGATTTCACCTGCAGGTATCGCACTCGTAGGTGTAATTGTCACATTACCTTTTCAGCTTTTGTTACTTCATTTTCTTTCTCTTTTTCTGTTACTTCAAGTTTAGTAGCATCTACATTATTTTCAGATGCAAAAGCATGGTTTGTTGGAGAGCTTAGGAATATGAGAGTCCCGACCAATATCGAGCACGCTCCAACAGTATACTTTCTAATACTAAACTTCTGTAATCGCCGTTGCTTATCCATCAGTAAACTCCTTTATATTTTTATTTTTGGAGAGCAACTTAACTCATAAGGCGATTCATTTTTACTATTCAGTTTTGATATTAATCACAAGATGTACATTTTATTTAATTGAATCATTAATATGAGTCAAGTGCACAATCATTTTATGCAAATTCAATTATTTAATCATAGAATAAAAAATTATTTCAAGTTCCGTCCAATAAGAAATGGAACTAATTGTAATTTGCACCAAATTAGTATACCACCTTATTTTTGTATGTAAATACTATTTTTATAAAAATCTATGTTTTATTTATTTAAATTCACAAAAATGTAAAAAACTTTTGTTTTGAAAATGTAATTTTATTTTTGTTGGAGACTAATTATAAATCTTTGTTTTGTTTGAAGTATGACCGGTGTTCGTGTAAGTTTAAAATATTGAACATTTAAATTGAAAGAGTTGAATATCATGCCACAAATATATTTTGATGCTGCTACTAAAGGTAATCCTGGAGAAAGTACTTGTGCTTCTGTCATCATTATTGATAATGAAAGATATCACTTTACGGAGTACATCGGATCATTAGATAACCATAGTGCTGAATGGGTAGCTTTTATAAAGTCTTTAGAGAAAGCTCATGAATTAGATGTAAAGACAGCATTAGTGTATACAGATTCTAAGTTGATCGAAGATAGTTTAAATAAGAGATTTACTAAAAACGCTTTGTTTAAACCGTATTTTGAAGCTTTTAAAAAATTAGAAACAAAATTTGATTTAGTATTCGTAAAATGGATTCCACGTGCTAAGAATAAGGAAGCGAACCAACTTGCTCAAACTGCTTTAAGAAAGCATTTGAAAAAATCTAAATAAATTAAAAAACGAGTCTGGGACATGAGTAAATGTCTCAGACTCGTTTTTTACATTGATCGTATTAGTTGTTATTAAGGTAATTTCTAAATCATAATTTACTTTGGATTTACGGCTTAGTTAATCCAACAAAGCGTGGTTTAGTTGGATTTTCTACCTCATTAATCCAATAAAACGTGGTCTATTTGGATTATCGCCTTAGTTAATCCAATAAAATGTGGTTTAGTTGGATTTTCTACCTTATTAATCCAATAAAAAGCATCTATTTGGATTATCGCCTTAGTTAATCCAATAAAACGTGGTCTAGTTGGATTTTCTACCTCATTAATCCAATAAAAAGCATCTAGTTGGATTATCGCCTTAGTTAATCCAATAAAACGTGGTCTAGTTGGATTTTCTACCTCATTAATCCAATAAAAAGGCTCTAGTTGGATTATTGCCATAGTTAATCCAATAAAACGTGGTCTAGTTGGATTTTCTACCTCATTAATCCAATATCAACACTTGATTCTTTATTAATCCCACCCCGGCAAGGATGACTAGGATTGGAAAAAGCTTGATATAAGCGCTTTTTCAATCCAGTCAGCTACTGCCATTATAATTAAAGAGGCTGAGACATGTATTTATGTCCCAGCCTCGTCTGTCATTATGAAAAATTACTCATCAAGTATTTACTTGAAACGAATAATTCATGTTCATTACAAATAGTAATTGAATTTTCTATATGATGATTGTATTCCATTTTTGCCAATAATTCTTCTGTTTCAAGTGGTACATTTGTATGAATTGCTGCTAAACGTTTAGACATTTCTAAGTCAGCTTGATAAGTTGTAATTTTATTTTGTTGGCCTGGTGTTAATGTTTCTAGATTAGCCATAACATTTTCTACGGATTGATGTTCTTGTATTAATTTAATAGCAGTTTTCTCGCCTATTCCTTTAACACCTGGATAACCATCTGCTGTATCACCCATAAATGCTTTTACATCTACTAATTGCCATGGCTCTAAACCGTATTCTTCTCTAAATCTGGTTAAATCATATTTATTATATAGGTTAAATCCTTTTTTAGTTAACCATACATGTACATCAGTATCTATACATTGTAATAAATCTCTGTCACCGCTCACGATATATGTTTCATGTCCCTTTGCTTGTGCTTTTTTACTAATAGTACCAATTACATCATCTGCTTCGTAATTAGTAATGCCTAAGTTACAGAAACCTAATTTTGAAGCTATATCTTTAGCTTTATCAAATTGAGGTACCATTTCTTCTGGTGGTGCAACACGATTTGATTTGTATGCTTCAAACATATCATTTCTAAATGTTTTTGAACCCATATCCCAACATATTGCCACATGGGTAGGTTTTATGTCGTTAACAGCTGTAAATGCGTGTCTTACAAATCCTTGAATTGCATTTGTTGGTGTACCAGCTGAATCTCTCATAAA
Source organism: Mammaliicoccus sp. A-M4 (assembly GCF_022386955.1). Classification (NCBI taxonomy): domain Bacteria; kingdom Bacillati; phylum Bacillota; class Bacilli; order Caryophanales; family Staphylococcaceae; genus Mammaliicoccus; species Mammaliicoccus sp. A-M4. Next base: position 66,458 of record NZ_JAJNHH010000014.1, on the reverse strand, counting down.
TTGTTTGTGTACACTCGTCGCATAAAAGTGTCTAAATAATAAAGCCATTCCATCTATTAATAAAATTCTATTTGCCATTTATTTCGCCTCTATATTTCTTTTAAGATTTTTTCAATTCTTTCTATTAAATCATTATTAATATTAATAGATAAGTAAGAATCGATAAGTTTATTTGTTTCTATATTGTATTCTTCAATGTATTGTTCTGCTTGTTCATCATAACCGTTTAAATTTTGTTTAATTTCATCATCAAAAGTTACTATTGGAGAATCAATTAATTCCATTGTATCATTTAGAATCCCTTTTTGAATCTCTTTAGCTTTAGATGTTTTTAATAGATCTTTTTTAGATATTGTTCGAACAGTTTTATCAGCTAAATCATTTAAATGGATACTGATTGCATGAACTGAAACTTTATTTTCAAATTCGTGCTTGAATTTAGAAATTAAAATTGATGCTTCATTTAATTCTACTATTGTAGGTGTTAATAATTCATCAAAAGTTTTATTATAAAAATTCTTCAGTCTTTCAGTAATTAATGAACTTTCCAAACTTAACTTTTTGTTAATATCATCTATATATTGTTTCGTGCTCGTTTGTAATGAAGTTTTGAAATCATTTGTAACGGTTGAAGTATTAAAATGTTTTTTCACGATATCATTTAACTGAATCATGAGTCTGTCTTTTAGATAATATAGTTGGTCATCTATTTCTTTATCTAATTGATGATGTGACTTCACGACAATTTGATTGTTAAAGTTTGTTTGATTTTTATATTTAAGTAAAGTATCTTTTCTTTTTTCGAATTGATCTTTATCTTGTCTATACGTAGTAACCATTTGTTCTAGTTCATTTTCTAATTGATTAATTCTAGATTCTACTTGTGACTGTAGAACTTGTTTACTTTCAACTTTTACAAAATGATCAAGCGCGTTCATAAATTTTGTGAAGTATTCGTCATATCCTTTAATAGCATTTTTACTTGAGACTGGGTAACACTCAGGTTTAATATTTAATGCATCTAAAGATGATTCTACATATGAAATAACAGCTTCTTTATCTTCTTCGGATTCAGCTAAGTCAATCGCGTTTATTACGAATTTTAAACCTTGAGATTGCTGCAAATTATTCATGTCGCGCATATATGATAGAAATTCTCCATCTTTATCTGTAAATGCATGATTATAGTAGCTGACATAAATGATAAGGTCACTAGATGCAATGATTTGTTCAGTTTCTCTTGTATGACGTTGGTTGTTTGAGTTCAAACCTGGAGAGTCTATTATAACTTTATCTTTTAACCAATCCTCTTCTAATCTTAAATGAATTTTATGAACAAATGCAGCGTGTGTATCATTAGCTGTTAATTTTTCAAGTTCTTCTAGTTCAAATTGTACAGGTTTATTATTATTTAAGGCTTCTACGTATTCATAAAAGTTTGTTTCTATCGCCTCAAAAAATGCTAAGTGATTACTTGATAAGGATGGATGACTTTTAATATTCTTGTCTTTAATAAATGATTCTATCGATTCATATGATTGATTAGCGAATTCCGTAATATGATTTATTTCTTCTAATAACTGATCATATGTCTTAAACAACACTTCTTGTGTATTACCATAGCTAATTTCTGTAATACTAGCTGTAGTTGGATTTGGTGAACTTAATAGTATTGGTCGTTTTAAGATAGCATTGATTAAACTACTTTTACCAGCACTAAATGTACCGAAAACAGCAATTTTTGTTATGTTTTCATCCATTCGCTCTATTTGATTTTTAATATTTGTTACTTCACTTTGATATATCGGTAAATCAGATAAAGTTTGAACTTTTTCTTTCAATAATGCCATGTTACTTTCTTTGTGTTCAATTATGTTCTCAGATGTCTTTTTAACTTTTGCTTCGTTGTTGTTAATGTTTAAGTCTTCTATTTTTACATATGTACGATCAATCAATTTATCTATAGATTCATCTAAGTGTATATAATAATGCTGGAAATTATTTGTTACGAGCGAAGTTAATAATTCGTTATATTCTATATATTCTTCATATAAGCTTAGTTGATCCGTATTTTCATTTGAATTAACTTTTACTTCGCTATTTTGAACGATTTCTTCTATTATACTATTCGTTTCATTTCGAATTTGTCTTGTGATGATATCCGTAATACCTTTTGTATATATTAAGACATAGTCATTAGTAATGTTCGGTTGTTCTTGTACATGTTCAGCTAAAGCTTCTTTAGAAATTGTATATTTTTGATTAATTATTTTTTCAAACAGATTTGAGTCATTAATATATTTATTTAAATTTTCTAATGACTTAATCCATACTTTAGTTATTTCATCATGAATTTTTAAATCTAATTGTTCTTTAACTAAATCTAATTTTTCATTTTGTATGGCTTCTTTTTTCTTTTCTTTATTAAATAAGCCTTTAACCTTATATTCCTTCGCTGTTGTTTCTAAATATTTTCTAATTGTTTCTCTCATTTCATAAGGCATTAAATAAGCATTATCTAATATTTCTTTTCTCGTGTCTTTTAAGTTTTGTCTGAATTCATCTTTATTTTGTATAAGTGAATGCTCATTTTGTACGTTGTACTTTTCTTTGTAAGCTTTGTAATCTTCATCAAAAGTTTCTTCAGTAGAATCGATTTCAGATAGAATGTCTTCCATATTATTCTTAATATATTCTAGTTGATCGTTTTTAATATAATTTGTCACGCGTTCAATAAAATGTTGATGTTCTGTTCTATTTTTATCTAATTCGTGAATAAAATGATTAAACTTTTCTTTCTCGTTATATTTAGTTTCAAATTTAGAAACATAAAATACTTCTTCTACGTTTAAATTCCAATCTTTTAGTGCTTTATTCACACGATTTTTATAAATTTCAAATGAAATTTCTTCATCATCATGTTTGTCAATTTGATTTACGACTAGAATGACTGGTATATCAAGTTTGTTTAATGACTTTATAAAGTTAAAATTCATGTCTGATTGAACATGATTATAATCGACAGTATAAAATACGTAATTTGATGTTAATAAATATTGAAAAGCACTTTCTCTATGATTATCACTCATTGAGTCTACGCCCGGTGTATCTTGGAAAGTAAATCCTCTATTAAATTTATCAGACGTAAATTCAATTTCTATCGACTCTACTTCCCTATCCTCAGTATTTAACTTCTTTACGTCTTCTTGTTCTTGTACGACTGTATATTGATTATCATTTAAATTTACCGAAATGCTATTTTGATTAGATGATATTAATTGTGCAGTGTTACTTGTCGTCGGTACTGGTGAACTCGGTAAAATATTCTGTCCAATGACATTGTTTATTAATGTTGATTTACCTGCAGAAAAGTGGCCGACAAAACTTACAGTATATTGTTTGTTATAAACTTTTTTTATCATTTCATTAATTTGCTTAATCAATGAAATGTTCGAAGATTTTTCGATTTCTTTTTTCAATTTATATAATAAGTCTAATGATTCTTGATTGCTTTTCATTATTAATCCCCTTTAAATAAGCGCAAATAATTTTGATAATGTGATTTAAATCACATATTTTTCTCAATCTCTACTCTATTATAAGTAATGAAGAGAATATAAGAAAGGATGAATCATATGACAAGGCAAAATAATAAAACGATTAAAGAAGCTGAACACCATTCACATGACGATTTAGACTTAAGTGGAACATTGTATTCAGTTTTTACAATAGGAGGTATTTTTGCAGTATTATGGGTAATTTGTTTCATTTTATATCTTGTAAGAATTTAAGGGGGATTTACGTGCATAAGTATGAAAAAATCTGGCTGACAACTGGAATCAGTTCCTTAGTTCTATTTTTAGCGATATTAATCATTACGGCGTTACATAACGGACACACGCCAGCAGCATCAGGTAGAGAATACATTAACCCTGATAGAGTTGATGAAATTGAACCATTTAATAAACCAGGTTTGCACAAAGTTAGCGGGAAAGACTATGACTATGAACTTGTATTCGTAGCTTCAGCATTTAGCTATCAACCAGCAAAGGTTGAAATACCGAAAGGATCTAAAGTAAAAATCATTGCTACAAGCAAAGATACGTTACATGGCTTTAGTTTACCAGGTACGAACGTAAATATGATGTTAGAACCTGGACACATAAGTCAGTATGAAAAAAAGTTTGACGAAAAACGTGAATACCTCATTTTATGTAATGAATATTGTGGTATTGGACATGCCGATATGAAGTCGATGATAAAGGTTGTGGATAAGAAATGATAGAACGTTTAAGCAAAAAAGATAGTAAACTTGTTATGGCACATATGTACGTAGCAATTTGTTGTTTAATCCTAGGGGGACTCGCAGGTTTACTACAAACTTTTGTTAGATCAGGTTTATTACAACTACCTAAATCAATTTCATACTATCAAATACTTACTGTACACGGTATTGTATTAGCGTTAGTATTAACGACTTTCTTTATTATTGGATTCCAATATTCAGCAGTAGCGAAGACGGCAGGAAATCTGTCACCACTACAAAGAAAGTTAGGTTGGATTGGATTTTGGGTAATGGTTGTAGGTACAGCAATGGCTGCAACTATGGTCCTTTTAAATAAGGCAACTGTTTTATATACATTTTATGTACCTTTGAAAGCACACGTTATATTCTATGTTGGAATGGCTTTAGTCGTAGTTGGTAGTTGGATTTCTGTAAGTGGACAAATTTTAAAATATGCAGAATTTAAGAAAAAGAATCCTGGTAAGAAATCACCATTATTAAGTTATATGGTTACGATTAACGATGTAATGTGGATTGTCTGCTCTTTAGGGGTAGCATCAACAGTTCTTTTCCAACTTATACCTTGGTCTTTAGGTTTAGTTGAAAGAGTCGACGTCTCATTAAGTAGAACACTCTTTTGGTATTTTGGACATGCACTTGTTTACTTTTGGCTTTTGCCTGCTTATATGTGTTGGTATGCTATTGTTCCAAAAATTATTGGTGCAAAAATTATTGGTGCAAAAGCTTTCTCGGACAATTTAGCTAGAATGTCATTCATGCTATTCTTATTCTTCAGTATTCCAGTTGGGATTCATCATCAATTAGTTGAACCAGGTATTGATGATATATGGAAATACTTCCAAGTTATTTTAACATTCATGGTTGTCGTACCATCATTTATGACAGCGTTTAGCCTTTTTGCAACTTTTGAAAATTATGGGCGTTCATTAGGATATAAAGGTTTATTCGGTTGGTTTAAATCTCTACCATGGAATGATGCAAGATTTGTATTACCGTTTTTAGGAATGCTAGCGTTTATACCAGGTGGTGCTGGTGGTTTAGTAAACGCTTCGGCACAAATGAATGGATTAATTCATAATACAATTTGGGTTACTGGACACTTCCATTTAACAGTTGCTTCAGCAGTAATACTAACGTTCTTTGGTATGATGTATTGGTTAATACCACATTGTACAGGTAGAAAATTAACTAAGTTTACAAATAAATTAGCGATTATTCAAGGTTATACATGGGCAATTGGGATGACGGTTATGAGTGGCGCAATGCATTATATCGGTTTAGTTAAAGGGGCACCTAGAAGATCTGCATTTTCAACATACGGTGGATCTAAACAAGCAGCTGAATGGGTTCCATATCAAATACTGCAAGCAGTTGGCGGAACGATACTATTTATATCAATTATCTTAGTAGTAATGGTATTTATACATTTAGTTTTCCTTTCACCTAAAGGAGACGAAGAATACCCAGTAGCTGAAGCTTTAGATCAAGACGCACCAGTTATTAAATTCGCAGAGAATTGGAGATTCTTAATCATTGTTACAGTATTATTAATCTTAATCGCTTATACCTTCCCTATCGGACAAATGTTTACCGACCCACCACCAGGAGCTAAAGGAATGGGAGAAGGCAAGCTTTGGTAATTTTATAATTAGAACAGGAGTGGGACAGTTATGATGTTCTTTCCTGGCAACAAAATAAAACATAACATCTCATTTATAACTGAGTAAATCAGTGAAATGAGATGTTATTTTAAGTTAAGGTGCATGTTCCATACTATTTTTGTAAGGGGAGAAAAATGAACGAACGAGATTATAAATTATATATTCAGTCTTTAGAAGGAAGAGTTATACTCAATAACGACCATCGTAAAGATTTATTATTTATGCAATCAGGAAATGATGGTGAAAAATATTTCAAAGCATTATTAGATGCAACTGGCAATGTATGTTATTTTAGAAATTTAGAAATAGGAAATAATAATCATACACAAATAGATTTTCTAGTAATTTATCAAAATAAATTAATCATATTTGAAATAAAAAACTTTAGCGGGGAATGGTATTTTGAAGAAAATTTTATGAAAAGTAAATTAGGTGCACAAATTCAATCCCCTTTTATACAAATGAAAAAAATTGAGCACGAATTAAGATATTTATGTAATAAGCTTGATATTAATGTAAATATTGAATCATATGTCGTATTTACAAACTCCTGCTTTATTTTAACGAACCATTTACAATTACCTTATCACAATTTTATACTACCCCATCAGTTAAATAGCCTATCTAAAATTATTCCCATAAAAAGTCCTAATAATGATTTTTTGATTTTAAATAAAATTAAACAATACGAAAAAACACATTCGAAATATTATCAACGAGAAAACTTTATCGAATTTAATACCATTGAAAAAGGAATAAGGTGTCCAGTCTGTAAAAAATTAAACACTATCATTGTTAAAGATTTACAAAAATATAATTATTGTACTTATTGTGAGACGGATGTATTAAATAAAGAAATTTTGATAAATAATTTAAGAGAATTATATTGTCTAAAAAGAGCTCCATTTACAATTAAAGAAGCTATAGATTGGTGCAGTCCATTCAAAGAGAGAACAGTTAGAAGAATTTGTACTAAGTATTTTTTTCCAGAACAAAAAAGAAATATAAAATTTAGCTATAATATGAACCATGAATTTCATAAAGATAACAACTAGTATAAATTTTGGGTAGTATCATATTGGCTAACGAGCTTGTTTAATGGGACTTGCACGTTAGCCAGTGATTTTACAATATGTTGTTGACACGTTTGATGAGAAAAGACAATAAGGGTACTGTTATTGACACGTTTGATGAGAAGTGTCAATAACTACCCCACCTACTACAAAAAATAGACAAATCAGCACGCATCTTCGCGTTTGATTTGTCTATGACAATAAGGTTTATTTTCTTTTACCCCAATATTGATAATAAGTACATTCAATATAACCGTTAAAGAGTTTTCTTCGTTTTGTTGCTTTACGACCTATTAAATGTTCGAATTCTTTATAGCTTGTTAACATATAAAGTGAAACTTGATTGTTTTTATTTATAATTTCGCCTAAATGTTTATACATAGCTTCTACTTCGTTTCGCTCACCTATACGCTCTCCATATGGAGGGTTACCAATTATAGATACTGGACCTTCTGGTACTGAAACATCGTGAACGTCTTGTACTTTAAATTTGATAACGTCTCCTAAACCTACTTCATCAGCGTTTGCTTTAGCTATTTCTACCATTTTAGGATCTATATCACTTGCCACAAGATTAATTTCTTTATCATAGTCAGCAGCTTCATCAGCTTCTTGTCTTAATTGTTCAAATAAACCTTCTGGTATAATATCCCATTCTTCACTTGCAAAGCTTCGATTAAATCCTGGTGCTATATTTTGAGCGATTAAACAAGCTTCTATAGCAATTGTTCCAGAACCACAGAACGGATCGATAAATGGTGTTTCACCTTTCCAATTCGTTAAGCGAACAAGTGCTGCTGCTAATGTTTCTTTCATTGGTGCTTCACCTTGTGCTAATCTATAGCCTCTTTTATGCAATCCTGAACCAGAAGTATCAATAGTAAGGAATGCTTCATCTTTCAACATTGAAACTTCTACTTGATACTTACTACCTGTTTCATCAATCCAACCTTTTATGTTATATACATGTTTAAGTCTTTCAACAATTGCTTTTTTAACAATTGCTTGGCAGTCAGAAACACTGAAGAGTTTAGATTTTACACTTTTACCTTGAACAGGGAACATACCTTTAGCTCCGATAACACTTTCCCATGGTAATGATTTTGTCTTTTCAAAAAGTTCATCAAAAGTGGTAGCATGAAAGCGTCCGACTACGATTTTGACTCTGTCAGCTGTTCGTAACCATAAGTTTGCTTTCACTATTGCAGTTTCGTCACCTTCAAATAATACGCGACCGTTTTCTACTGTTGTTTCATAGCCAAGTTCTTGAACTTCTTTAGCAACAATTGATTCTAATCCCATTGGACTAGTAGCGAGTAATTGATACATGTATATACTCCTTTATATTAAATTTAATATTATTTCCAAATAAAAAGCTCTCCTGCGTGGGAGAGCGACACTAGTAAGTGATAAATCTGTAAGCCATGTTCTGTCCTTTAGTACTTCAAACGTGTACTAGTTACACTCGTACGCCAGTGATAATCATCTGTCTGTATGTTTAACATACCTTCTTATTCCGTTCATTTCCGTCAAAGAAGTGCTCCTACCAATTTTGGATTGCTCACTCGAGGGGTTTACCGCGTTCCACCTTCTACATTTCTGTAGAAGCTACGTCACTGTGGCACTTTCAAACTACACTAACCATATTTAAAATAAACTTAGGTTATTTCGTTGCCGTCAATTATTGCCCTGGCTTATTGTTTCACCAAGCACGAACACTACATTCATCTCAGAATGTGTGAGCATGGACTTTCCTCTACTTTACGTAGCGATTACCCGAAATATCACTCAAAGAAGAATTATATCATAAAATATGATTAATAACTATCTTTTATTCACCAAATACAGCTTTTTCAAGATTTGAAATTCTCTTTAAAATATCGACGTTATTAGAGCTGTATTGTTGAGAGCCTTGTGGTCTACCTGAGGCAACTCTAATCCTTAATTGTTCGATTTCTTTATTTAATTTACTATTTTCTTCAGTTAATTTAATGACTTCATTATTTAAGTCTGCCATTTTTTGATAATCAGAAATAATGTCATCTAAAAATGCATCGACTTCTTCAGTCTTGAAACCTCTTAGACCTCTTTCAAATTCTTTCTCGTAAATATCTTTAGCAGATAACTTCAAAGTTACATCAGCCATTTTTACACCTCATTTAATAAGATTCATTTCCATTATTATAATTAAATTCCATAAAATCCTGTAAATCCATGAATGTTATAACATTATAAGTATAATTTGTCTTTTCCGCAAAATCAACTAACTTAGTCTTAAAGTACTTTGGTGAAGCTTCTTGTTCGTCGTCATAAAATAAAATGGTCTTGTCAGTATTATCTAAAATGAAATCATTAGCTTGTTGAAATTGAAACGCGCCTTGATATTCACTTTGATGTATAGCGTTGACATAGTCAGCATTCATGACGATGTTTTGATACTTTTGCTGGTTTGTTTCATTCCATTTATTAAAATGATTTAGAAAAGGAGTCAAAACTGCGAGCTTTAAATCTGGGTATTTATTTTTTAAATCAATCGTAACTTCAGCGGACCATAATTCAAAACCAAGCTGTCCTGAAATAATAACCCATTCAAGCCCCTCTTCTATTTCATTTTCTATCAATTCTTTAATATAAGCTTTAATGACTTTTACTTCTGGTTGGTCATCTTTAAAAATATTTAACTCAAAAGGCTTATACCCTGTAAAATAAATAGAACTCATGACAAATCACCTAAATGTGTTTGTATATATTTTAAATCATGTTGAACAGCTTTATGTTTTTCTAGAAATAGTTTTTTACTTGTACGTTTATAATGGCATTCTACTGATAATTCTTTATAGTTATCTATTAATAATTCGAACTTTTGTACATTCATATATTGTAATTGTAATATTGTATTTTTATGTTGTATAAATTGTTCTAGACATTCATCTACATATTCAACAAAAGGTACAACATCTTTATAGAAATCATATTCATGATCATTTTTAGCGTTACTAAAAATTTCTTGCATTTCAGTAAGTTTATTTAAAAGTGTTTCAATCATTTTTATCCCTACTATCAATCAGTTTGTAATTTATAATACCTCACGATAAAATGATAACATAACTAGGTATGTTCTAGAATATATATGTTTCATAAAAAACTTTTGTAACTTATAATGAAATAAGGTATAATATGTAGAGTTTTTATGAAGTAAAGTTAGGTGATGTATTTGAATTATCCAAATGGTAAAAAAGTTTCAAAAAATACTTCTAAAGTCTCACGGCAAACCCAGACAAATTATAGTAAAATACAATATGGTAAACGTGGGATGAATTTAGAAGAGGAAATTGATAAATCTAATCAATTTTATAGATTAGAAGAAATCGCAGTTATTCATAAAAAACCGACACCAGTGCAAATTGTTGATGTAGATTATCCGAAGAGACAAAAAGCTGTTATTAAGGAAGCTTATTTTAGAAAGCCTTCTACTACAGATTATAATGGTATTTACCAAGGATATTATATTGACTTTGAAGCCAAAGAAACTAAAAACAAAACGAGTTTCCCTTTAAATAACATTCATGATCATCAAGTTTCTCACATGAACCAAATTTTAAAACAAAAAGGCATATGTTTTTTATTGATAAAATTCAGCTACCATGATAGCGTATTTTTATTGCCTTTTAGGAAATTCATGGTATATTGGGACAGATATAAATCAGGAGGCAAAAAATCAATCACTAAACAAGAAATCGAAAGAGATGGTTATTTAATTCCTTACCAATATAGACCTAGAATAGACTACATAAAAATAGTTGATCAATTGATAAAAATAGAAAGTGAGGCGCTCAAATGAGTAAATCAAAAGCTTCTAATAGTAAAAATAACAAAGAACAACCTAAGAAGAAGAGGAATATCAAAAGAACTATAATCAAGGTGTTTGGTATCCTTGTTCTAGCATTTTTGGCAATGGTCATAGTAGGTGTTCTATTATTTGCATACTATGCTTGGAAAGCTCCTGCTTTCAATGAAAGTGCTTTGAAAGACCAATTACCAACTAAGATTTACGATAAGAACGACAACCTCGTAACAACCTTATACATGGGACAAAAACGTGAACACGTAAAATTTGATGATGTTCCTGACAAAATGAAAGATGCAGTATTAGCAACAGAAGATAATCGATTTTATGAACATGGTGCTTTAGACTACAAACGTTTATCTGGAGCTGTTATGAAAAACTTTACGGGCGGATTTGGCTCACAAGGTGCTTCAACATTAACACAACAAGTTGTTAAACGCTCATTCTTAACAGATAAGAAATCAGTAGAGAGAAAAGCACAAGAAGCTTATCTTTCATACAGATTAGAACAAGAATACTCTAAAGATGAAATCTTTGAAATGTATTTAAATAAAATCTACTATTCAGATGGTATTTACGGTTCTCAAACAGCTGCTAAATATTATTTTGATAAGAAGCTAAAAGATCTTAATTTAGCCGAAACTGCTTATTTAGCTGGTTTACCTCAAGTACCTAACCAATATAATATATATGATAATCCTGAAGGTGCTGAAAAGCGTAAAGATACTGTACTCTACTTAATGGAAAGACATGGTAGAATTTCTAAGAAAGAAATGAAAGAAGCACAAGATACACCAATAGATAAAAACTTAATCAAACGTACTGTAGAAGAAAGAAACGATGCAATGACTGAAACACCAGACAATGAATATGCATCATATGTTAACTACGTTAAACAAGAACTTAAAGAAAACAAAGCATTCAAGAAACAGTCATTAAACGATATTATGACAAGCGGACTTAAGATTTACACAAATATGGACAAAGGTGTACAAAAAACATTACAAGATTCAATCGACAATGGTACATTCTATAAAAACGATGACCAAATTGCTGGTTCTTCAATAGTAGATACGAAGACTGGTAAACTTGTAGGTATTAGTGGTGGTAAGAATTATAAAGATGTTGTAGATAGAAACCAAGCAACAGATGCCCACCCTACTGGTTCATCATTAAAACCATTACTTGCTTATGGTCCAGCTATTGAAAATATGCAGTATGCTACAAACCATAAGTTCCAAGATGAAAATGAATATAATATTAACGGTAGCATATTTAAGAACTATGATGGTAAAGGACATGGCTCAGTAACAATGGCTGATGCACTTGCAAGATCTTATAACATACCAGCATTAAAAGCTTGGCAAGAAACAAACCAAAACGCTGGTGAGAAAGCTGTTAGAGACTTCGCATCTAAAGTAAACTTAAATTATAAAGATACAATCGGTCCATCAGAAGTACTTGGTGGTTCACAATCTGAATTCTCCACTACTCAATTAGCATCAGCATTTGCTTCTATGGGTAACGGCGGAACATACAACGAAGCTAAATCAATAAGAAAAGTTGTAACACAAGATGATGAAACAATTAAGTTCTCTAAAGAAAGCCATAAAGCTATGGAAGATTACACTGCTTATATGTTAACTGAAATGCTTAAAGGAACATTCGATCCTTATGGTTCAGCTTACGGAATGGGTATTAGCGGACTTAACGTAGCTGCTAAGACAGGTACAGGTACTTATGGTGACGAAGTTTACACTGAATATAACTTACCTGAAAATGCAGCTAAAGACGTTTGGATTACTGGTTATACACCACAGTACACAATGTCAGTATGGATGGGCTTCACTAAAGTTAAAGAATACGGTGAAAACTCATTCTTAGGACATGACGAACAAGTAAAACCACAAACGTTATTCAAAGATGTAATGAGTCAAATTTCAAGTTACGATGGCACTGACTTTGAAAAACCAGATTCAGTATCAGGTAGCGGCAAGAGCTTAAGTGTTGCTGGTAATGAGGATAATCAAACAACAACTAGTTCATCACCAGACACTGGCAACGAACAAGAAAACAATGACAGTTACAATTTCTCAAACAACAATAACAACGTAAATACAAATGAACCACAAACAACACAAAGAAACTCAACACAGAATTCAACACAATCTAATACATCTCCACAACAAGCACGTAATGAAGATGTAACAACGGAACAACCTACAACTGAAGAATCCTCTGACTCCGACTCTGATGGTGATGAAGATGATTCCTCAAGTGATAGTTCCACTAATAGCTCATCCAGCTCTAGTTCAGCAGAACAAGCTGCAGAACAAGCAAAAGATGAAAATTAAAGAAAAATGGTAGCTCATATGAGCTACCATTTTTTTGTATGATACAAAATAGTGTTGTTTAGGGCGCAGTTGTTGTCATTTCTTAGAAAACGTGACAATAATAAATGTAAAATCACCTGCTAACGTGCAAGTCCATTCAAACAAGCTCTTTAGCCCCCATAAATATAAATTCCTCGTCCAATAAAAAAGTCTTTTCATTAGAATAATTTATCTAATGAAAAGACCTTTTATTTTTGTGAGTTTCGTTTTCTTTTTAGTTGCAATTGATATCTCGCATTCATCTTAATCAATTCATCTTTAAGTGTCACCATTTGTCTATATCCCATAAAGTGATAGATTCGCTGATTAATATATTGATATCTTTCTGAAAAGTTCATAGGTACTACTGGATATTGTTCTATATTACCTATATCAAACTCTTCTATTTCATTGATTTGTTTAAAATAGTCCATAATTAGTTTGTAATATTGATCTAGAAGTTGACGTGCTATATCAGTTTTTAATTGCTTTTGCTTTACTAACGGTTCTATTTGTTCTTCTAGTTCTAGAAAGTCGTTTTTATCTATCATGCGCCATCAACCTTTACTAATCCTGCTCTTAATCGTTTTTGCCCTTCTCTACAATCATCTAATAAAGGACATACTTCACATTTTGGTTTACGACTTACACAATGGTATCTTCCGAAGAATATAAGTTGATGATGACTTTTCGTCCAACGTTCTCTAGGGATAATGCTACATAGTCTATCTTCTACTTGTCGAACATTATCTTTAATTCTACATATTCCTAATCGTTTTGAAACACGTTCTACATGTGTATCCACTGCTAGTGATGGTTCTCCAAAAGCAACACTCATGACTACGTTAGCTGTTTTTCTACCTACTCCAGCTAATGATTCTAGTTCTTTATGTGTTTGTGGAACGATACCATCATAGTTATCTAATAATGATTGGCATAATTTCTGTATGTTTTTAGCTTTATTGCGGTATAAACCTATCGATCTAATATCATCTTGTAATTCTTCTAAACTTACATTTAAATAATCTTCAGGTGTTTTGTACTTTTCAAATAAAGATTTTGTAACTTTATTGACTAAGACGTCTGTACATTGGGCAGATAGTAATACTGCAATTGTAAGTTCGAAAGGATTATCATGTCTAAGTTCGCATTCAGCATCAGGAAACATCCCGTCAATTACATCAACCATTTCTAATGCTTTCTTTTTACTTATCATAAGGATTCTCCCCATTCACCCAATCAAAAGTTGGGATTAAATTAACATTATGTTTTACTTTTTTACTTTGATTAAATTTTTCACTTTCTTGTTTAGAAGAAGAAACTGTTGTGATATTTTTCTTTTTCCAATTTAATAAAATTCTATCTATATATTTAAAACTCAATTTTTCTAAACTGTGTGCTTCGTTTAGAGCGCTCATAATCAGCTCGTTAGAATGTTTGTCACTATCAATCCAGTGATTGAGTGTTTGTACTTCTAGAGGTGTTAAAGGTCTACCAAAAGTAGATTCAAATTCTTGGAACAAATTTTTGAATTGAATATTCAATTTTTCATTTTCATTTTCTTGAGTACTTTCGTTTAAAACTAAAGCAAGTTGTTCATACAATGGTTCGAATGATATAAACTCATTATATTTATGCTGTTCGTCTTTTTCGATTTTAATATCTATACATTTCAGCAAAGATAATTGGTTAACTATGTGACTAACTTCTTGTATAGATAAACTCGTTCCTTGTTGAACTTCTTCTAAAGGTGGTTGTAGACCACTGTTATTTTCTTTATCCAATAGTTTAATTAAAATAACAAATTGTTTTTCATTTAAACCTAAATCTGCGTAATGATTAAATAAAGATCTTTGTATTACAACCGGTTTTTCTTTTAACATTTGGCTCGTGTACATGTTTATTTCACCTACTTTGTAATAGAAGAGTCTGAGACATAAATAAATGTCCCAGACTCATTCATTATATTAGCCATAACTGACAGGATTGATAATACGCTCATATCAAGCTTTTCAAATCTAGTTATCCTGTCGAGGTGGGGTTTAAATGAGATTTCTGTCCCACTTCCTATGGATATAAGCGATTTAATAATCTTGGGAATGGTGATGTTTCTCTTACATGTTCTACGCCACTTAACCAAGCTACTGTTCTTTCAAGGCCTAATCCAAAACCACTATGAGGAACACTACCGTATTTTCTTAAGTCAGTGTAGTATTCGTAAGCTTCTGGATCAAGACCGTATTCTTTAATACGTTGATTTAATAATTCTAAATCATTAATTCTTTCTGAACCACCAATAATCTCACCATATCCCTCGGGTGCAATTAAGTCAGCACATAATACTGTATCAGGGTTTTCTGGATTTGGTTCCATATAGAATGGTTTAATTTTAGTTGGGTAGTTCACGATGAATACTGGTTTATCGTAGTGGTTAGCGATAGCCGTTTCATGTGGCGCTCCAAAGTCGTCTCCCCATTCAATATCAGTAAAGCCTTCCTCAATTAAGAACTCAACTGCTTCGTCGTAAGTAATACGAGGGAAAGGAGTTGTAACTTGTTCTAATTTAGAAGTATCTCTTTCTAATAGTTCTAATTCTAATTGACAGTTTTTAAGTACAGATTTAATTATATGATGTACATAGTTTTCTTGTACTTCTAAACTTTGATCGTGGTTCATGAAAGCCACTTCGCCTTCAATCATCCAGAATTCAATTAGATGACGTCTAGTTTTTGATTTTTCTGCTCTGAAAGTTGGTCCGAAACTGAATACTCTTCCGTGCGCCATTGCAGCAGCTTCTAAGTATAACTGGCCACTTTGTGATAAGAATGCATCTTCATCAAAGTATTTAGTATGGAATAACTCACTCGTACCTTCTGGTGCAGTTCCCGTTAATATAGGTGGATCTATTTTTGTAAATCCATTGTCATTAAAGAATTCATATGTCGCACGAATAATTTCGTTTCTAATTTTCATAACAGCATGTTGACGTTTAGAACGTAACCATAAATGTCTGTGGTCCATCAAGAATTCTGTACCATGATTTTTTGGTGTGATTGGATAATCATGTGATTCTGAAATAACTTCAATATCACTTACTTGTATTTCATATCCAAATTTAGAACGGTCATCTTCTGTAATTGTTCCTGTGATATATACAGATGACTCTTGGTTTATAGATTTTGCAGTTTGGAATACTTCTTCCGAAACTTCAGCTTTAACTACAACACCTTGCATAAAGCCTGTCCCGTCTCTTAATTGTAAAAACGCTATTTTACCACTTGATCGCTTGTTAGCAATCCAAGCACCGATTGTCACTTCTTGATTGACATAATCTTTAGCTTGTTTAATCGTTATGTTCATTATTATTTCTCCTATTCAAATAAATTACCTATTGTTATTTTATCAAATAATACATGGAACTGCTATCTGTTTGAATATTTTCTTAGCTTATCTGTAAATTTATCTATGTCGCCTTCTATAACAGGTATTTCTCCTAAAGCATTAATGAAAAATTTACTATAAGTACTATCTAAAATTCTTCTGTCAAAGCACACAAGTAAGCCTTGATCATGTTTGTTACGAATTAATCTGCCAATACCTTGTCTGAATTTTGTTACTGCATCAGGCAAAACAAAATCTTTAAAAGGATTTTCAAATTCATCTTTCATCAGATGATATCTTGGGTCGTCTTGATGTATAAACGGTAATTTTGTCATCATGACACATTTTATTCCGGCAGATTGATAATCGAAGCCTTCAAAGAATGACAAAGTACCTAACAATATCGTTTTATCAAACTGATTAAATTGTTGTACTAATTTATAGACGTGCGAATGTTGTTGCTGCATTAAAATGACATAATCACTAAACATTTCTAGTTCTTCCATATATCGATAAGCTTGATATAACATTGAATAATTGGTAAATAAAACTAAACATTTTTGATTGGTTTCAGTTACAAAAGCTGATAAATAATGCACGATTGTTTCAATGTATTCATCTTGGTCTTGGTATTGATATTGTGGCATGTTTTCTGGAACGAAACATGATGCTTGATTTTTTAAATCGTATATATCATTTAGGAAATAGCTTTTAAATGCTATATCATCTGGAAACATTGATTTAAACGAGTTAAATGATTCATTAACTGTTAAAGTCCCTGAAATAAATATATTACTATTAAACTGTTCTATGAATACTTCATTTAATAAATCTTTCACTTCTTCTTTTTTTACAAATAAAGAAAGTGTTGATTTCTGGGATAATTTTTTTATAGAAACAAACGGCACTTGCCCTGCTTTTATCATATTATAAATTTTAGTATATTGATGATAAATATAAATAAGCTCTTTTCTAAATGCTTTTATATGAGCATGTGTATAAGATTTGAATCTTGATAATATTTGATTTATTGTACTAATTTGCTTCTTGAAAATTTCGGAAATCTCATCAATTTCTAAATCATAAAAGTAATGGATTTGATTGTCATATTGTTGCTGATTATGATGTTTTTCGTTAATTTGATCCATTAAATTATCAAATAAATTTTCATTTTGTTCATGCAATAAATCTATATCTCGTTTTAGTTGATAAATATCAATCGGTTCAATTGGATATTGTTCTATAACTCTTCTGTTTTCTAACTTATCCAACCTCTTAAATAATTTCTCTTGTTCATTTTTACCTAATAAACCAAGGTGATATTTAATGTGTTGATAGCTTAATACATCAGTTACTTGATTTAAAGCGTAGTCTTGTATTCTGTGCGCTTCATCTACAATTATGTGTTTAAATAATAGGTATACAGTGTCTTCTGTACTATGTTGAAGTAAGTGTGCATGATTAGTTATCCCTATTTCTACATGATTCGCACTTTCCTTAACAAATTGATAGTAATGTATATCATTTTTAAAAGGTACATAAGTAGTTCTTTTTTGTTCGAAAAATACTTTTTGTCCACCTTTTAAGTGCAATTGTTCGATGTCTCCAGTTTCAGTTTCAAGTATCCATACTAAAAGCTGCATTTTAAGAATTGTAGCTTCATAATTGTCAGTGTCATCTTGTAAAATATTCAAAATTAAACCTAAAGATATATAATGATCTTTACTTTTAATAATCATAGCTTTCAAATCAAGATTGAGCACATCTAATACTTTGTTAAATTCTTGTTCTAATAGTTGATTTTGTAATAATTTAGTATGTGTCGAAACGAGAATATGTTCGCCAGTTTCTAAATAATATAATAAAGATGCAAGAACGAAACTCATAGATTTGCCACTACCTAGAGGCGCTTCAATCAACGCATTTTCATTATGCAGTAACGAATCAAATAACTGTTGAACAAGTTGATATTGTTCTTTACGATAATCAAATCCGAACTTTTCTAAAATTCTTTCATACGCTTCATCAATAGAAATCGTATCTTTACTACTAGATTTCTTTATAGGTTTTTGCTTTAAATAATATATATTTTGATATTTTTTAATATTATGCAGTGATTCTTCTTTACCTTGAGAAGTTCTTACGATTTCGAAAAGCACGTCACTTAAGTTATATTTTAAAGATTTCGATAAATAATATAATTGTTTAATTGTGTCTATCGGTAATGATTCTATTTTTTTAATAGCTTTAATAAATAATAAGGCTGTTGCTTTCGCATCTTCATCTGCACTATGTGCTTGATTTAAATCTACTTCTAAAGATTGGCTTAATTCACTTAATTGATAACTTTCTTCTTGTGGGAAAGCAATTTTAAATAACTCCATCGTGTCTATCGCTAATTTTGGTTCAAATTCAATTTGATGTTTTTCAAAGTGAGATTTTAAGAAATTTAAATCAAATAAAACATTATGCGCAACAAATACACAATCTTTTAGCTGTGCGTAAAGGGATTTGCTAACTTCTTCAAAATAAGGTGCTTCAAATAAGTCTTGTTCTGTTATGTTTGTTAAAGCTTGTATAAAAGATGGGATTTCTAAATCTGTTTTTACATATGTATGATATGTATCCACGACTTTGAAACCTTCTACAAAAGTTATACCAATTTGTATAATCTCGTCATATTGTATTTGATTACCAGTTGTTTCTAAATCTACAACCGCGTATCTTTGTGCCATATTATCTCTCCTATATTTCGATATCTGCACTCATAAATTGATAAAGTTCACCATCTTGAGATATCACTGTTAAAAAGCCATTATCTTGAATATCAATTGCTCGCCCTTTTATTCTTTTCTTGCCTTCAGTATATGTCAGCTCACGATTCCAAATCATACTTTTACTTTTATATACCTCTTTTATATCGGTAAATTCCCCATTTAAAAATTGTTCATATTTATCTTCGATGGAAAGTAATAAGTTCTCTAAAAATTGATATGGCTCAATATGACTTTCTTTTTTAATATGTAAACTTGTTGCACGATCCTGCTTTGCCTTTTTAAAATCTTCTTCGGTTTGATTTAAATTTAAACCTATTCCACATATAATTGCATTTACGCCATCAGTATCAGCTATCATTTCTGTTAAAAATCCACATGCTTTTTTTTCATTGATATATATATCATTCGGCCATTTGATTTTACTTGGCAACTGGTAATGCTCTTCGATAACTTCTTGAATTGCTAGACTAATAAATAAATTAAATGTCGACATTTTTTGAATTGGTATGTCTGGTCGTAATACGACTGACATCCATAATCCTTTGCCTTTTAATGATGACCATGGTCGATTGAAACGACCTCTTCCTTTCGTCTGCTCATCGCTCAATACTATGAAAGAACCATCATCTTTATTGAGTATCGACTTAGCTAAGATTTGAGTAGAATCAACTTGTGGTTCTACATATGCTTTATTTAATATTTTGTTATTTTGAATATCTATATTAACAATATCTTCTTGCCAGTTATCAGGAAGTTGATTGAGCTTATAACCTTTATTAGATATAGATTCAATTTCATATCCGTCATTACGTAATTGATCCATCACTTTTTTTACCGTTACTCTTGAACAGTCTAAAGCTTCAGCTATATGTTGACCAGATAAATATTCATTTTGTTTGTATAAATAACGAATTATTTCATGCTTATATTTCGACATGTTCTCTCATCCATTCTATTAATTCATACCGTTTATTGTTCACTTTATTTAATACCACAGCCTCTTCCAGCTGGTTTAAAGCATGTTTAATCCACGGTCCACCAGTTTTATTAAATTCGGTCATTAATATTTGGCCATTAATATTTAATTCCGATTTATTGTATATAGGTAGTTTACCATATATTTCATCTATTAATATGTTATTCATAATAACTGGTTGATATTCAATATTTAAAATTTCATGATATTCTTTAATAAGATTTAAAATATTTTTGACTTGAACATCTCCATATTTATAAACGATTAAAGTTAATTGTTGTTTGCTAATATTCTTTTTGGAAAATGATTTAAGTAACTCTACATAAGCTATGATTTGTTTTCGTTCTAAATTACTAATTTTGAGTGTATTTAGTGAAGTTGTGTCGACTTTATAAATGAAGCATAAGGCTCCAATCCATAAGTCAAAGTCTGCGTCAGTAGGCATAAAAATTTCATCATTCTTAATTTGTTCAAAAAATGGTATATGTTGAAAAATTGATAAAGAATCAATTGTTCTCTTTGATTCTTTTATATAACTGCCAGAGATAAGCTTTTTTAACTCTACTATTATGCGTTCTATTGAAATGTTACTTAATAAATGAACAGTGTCTTTCATAGCATTTTGAGTGTCTATTTCAATATCAAAACCAGTTTGTGCTTGAAAACGAATACCTCTCATTATGCGTAATGCATCTTCATTCATTCTATCTAATGGTGTACCTACAGCTTTAATAATGTGATTTTCGATATCTTCTTTGCCGTTAAAATAATCATGTATACCATAATTTTTATCCATGGCTAAAGCATTCATTGTAAAATCACGTCTAGCAACATCTTCGTATAAATCCGTTACAAATTGAACTGATGTCGGTCTACGATGATCTACATAATCTCCATCTTTTCTAAAAGTTGTAACTTCAAATTGTTGTTCATTACTTATAACCATAATCGTTCCATGTTCTTTACCGATTGGTAGTGTTTTGTCAAAAATAGACTCTACTTCATCTGGTAAGGCACTCGTCGTTATATCAACATCTGAAATTGCTTTATTCATTAAAAAATCACGTACAGATCCTCCAACAAAAAAAGCTTTATGGCCATAATTCTCAAGTTGTTCGATTATCCATTTAGACTGTTCGAAAATTTTTGTGTCATTCATATTAATCTCCTAACATGTTAATATAACAATTTTCATATTGATCAGCGATAACTTTAGATGAAAATCGCTCTTTAACATCTTGTATCATAGCTTGTTGCATTTTGTTATACAATTCGCTATCAGTTAATAAATCAATCGCTCGTTTACTTGCTAAGTCAGTATCACCAACGTCTACAGTATATCCTGTAATACCATCTTTGATTACTTCTTTTATACCGCCAGCATTTGTCCCTATAGGTAAAACACCAGTAAGCATAGCTTCTAGTAGTACGAGACCAAAACTTTCTTTTTCACTTAATAGAAGTGTAATATCAGACATTTGATAGAATGTGTTCACTTTATCTTGTTTACCTAAAAACAGTACATTATCTTCTATGCCCAATGATTTTATTTGCTCTTTAGCATCCTGAAGTTCCGGACCGTCACCGATTAAAAGTAACTTTGATTTAATTTCTTTATTTATTTTAGAAAATGTTTCTACGACATCATGCACTCGTTTTACTTTTCTAAAGTTTGATACGAATGTAATCACTTTTTCATCTTCTTTAATGCCATATTTAGATTTTAATTCTTTATTGTAAACTTGGGGGAAACTGTCTTCTTGAACGAAATTATAAATTGTTTTGATTTCTTTATCTGGTTGTATAATTTCATAAGTTTCCTTTTTCAAGCTGTTACTAACACTTGTAACGACATCACTTTTCTCAATGCCAAATCGGATCGCGCTTTGTAAAGAAGTGTCATATCCTAATACAGTTATATCAGTACCATGTAATGTCGTCATAATCTTAACATCTTTACCAGAAATTTGTCTTGCTAATATTCCACATATAGCGTGTGGTACAGCGTAATGCATATGTAAAATGTCTAAATCATAATCATTGATAACGTCTGCAATTTTAGCGCTTAATGTTATGTCATATGGAGGATATTGAAATACTGAATACTGATTAACATCAACTTGGTGAAAAGTCACGTTTGGCACAGGTTCTTTCATCCTAAAGGGCATATTAGAAGTGATAAAATGTATTTCGTGTCCTCTTTTAGCCATTTCTAACCCTAATTCTGTGGCTACTATGCCAGAACCACCCATAGAAGGATAGCAAGTTATCCCTATTTTCATGTTAATCCTCCTTACTATTTTCATCTATGCGTTCAAAACGATCTTTATCTCTCGTATTAAATTTTTGCATTGTATTTTCAAAACTTTGATTTAAATCTATATCTAGAGAGTTAGCAAGACAAATTAAAACAAATAAATTATCTCCTAATTCTGCTTCTATTGTATTATCTTCTTCAGTAGATTTTTTCTTTTTCTCACCATGAGAATGATTAATTTCTCTAGCAAGTTCACCCACTTCTTCAGTCAAACGAGCTAAATTTGCTAATGGAGAAAAATAACCAGTCTTAAACTGAGAAATATATGCATCTACTTCCTTTTGCATTTCATGCATATCCATTGTACTTCCCCCTAATATTTATATTTTGTTATTTTGAGCCCACTTAATAAAATTATAAAGGATTTATATACATAATGACAATGTAATAAACTTGGCATAGTAGAGTTTACCGCAAAATAGCACCGTATAAAGGTATAGAAAAACTTAGATTGAGAAGTGATTTGGATCGTGGATGAATTAAATTGCGGTTGGGTTCTGTTATTGGATTAAGAATGTCGTAAATTCACGAATTGTACTTTTGTTGGATTAACTAAGGCAATAATCCAATTATGAAGTGCACCCCAAAAGTTGAACCAAAAATAAACTTTTTAGTGTGCAATACATTATGATATTAAATACCCGTTAATCCACGGTAGTTATATTTTAATGTAATTTCCATATAAAAAAAGCTAAGACATCATAATGTCTCAGCTTTTTGTTAATTAGTCACCACTACGTGCTATTAGTATAAATCTAGCAAGTTCTGCTACTGCTACTGCAGTTGCTGCTACATATGTCATAGCTGCTGCTGATAATACTTTCTTAGCATGTTTGTATTCTTGTTGATTGACCATATTTAATTTCTCAATTTGTCGCATTGCTCGTTTACTCGCATCAAATTCAACTGGTAATGTAATAATTGTAAATAGTACAGCGAATGACATGAATACGATACCTACCCATAATAGAGTTGTACCAAATGTATTGCTTAATGCCGTTAATACAATACCTGCTAAAATAATGATATACGATAATGAACTTCCAAGGTTTGCAAGTGGTAATAATGCTGTTCTAAATTTTAAGAATGCATATCCATGTGCATGTTGGATTGCGTGTCCTACTTCGTGGGCAGCGATTGCTGTACCAGCTACAGTAGGCTTGTTAAAGTTATCAGGTGATAATACTACTCTCTTCTTAACCGGATCAAAGTGATCTGATAAGAACCCTTCACCTTGCAATACTTGTACATCATGAATACCATTTGCTGCTAAAATTTCTTCAGCAACTTCTCTTCCCGTCTTGCCACTAGTTGAGCGTACTCTAGAATATTTGTTGTAAGTTGATTTTACTTTATATTGGAAGTACATAGGGACAATCATAATGATTATGAAATATATAATAAATGAAAACAAATAACTTCCTCCTTTTTATCCCTCTTAAATTATATATTACGGAGTGAAGACCTTCACGTCAAATGTTTTGACCCTAATTTAAATGTTTTTTGTAAATATATTAATAGTAAGAATGGAATAATACTTAACCAGAAAGCTAAATATCCTATGTGTGCCTCGTATTGGCTCAACATACTATAAACTGGATATTGATGATATACATAATCTATCACATCATTATGGAAAACCCATATCATTGTAACGACAATATGCCATGTTTTGATTTCAAATAATGGATAGAACATAAATGCTTGTACAACCATAATGCCATGAGAAACCATTAACATGAGCGCCATTGGAACAAGTTGCTCATAATGTATCATCACAAATAAATTCATAAGTACTGCCCATGCTCCGTATTTAATTAAAGTAATAAATGCTAAACATTCAAAAAGTCCTAAATGACGACTAAAATATATGGCTGCTATAGCTATTATTAGGAAGAATGTTGCTGTTGGGCTGTCTGGTACAAATGGCAAAAAGTACCATTTTGTCTCAGCAAGTTGACCACCATACCATATGTATCCGTAAACAGTGCCTAGTAGATTGGCTATAAAAAATGTGGCAAGCATTGGTTTTTGGCCCATTACGTATTTCCAAAATGCCATTTAAATTCTCCTTTGAAAAAAGAGGCTGGGACATTATAATGTCTCAGCCTGATTTATTATATTGGCAGTAGCTGACTGGTCTGAAAATGCGCTTTTATCAAGCTTTATTTCAATTAGAGTCATACTTGCCGGGGTGGGACTAAGAAATCTTTTTAGTAAAATAAGATTTTTGTCCCTATCCCTTTAAATTATTATTTTTTCAATTCTTTACCGTTAGAGTCTGTTTCATGTAAATCTGCAACATATTTTGAAACTTTATCTATTTCTTCTTTAGAAAGGGTATCTTTAAAGCTAGGCATTTTACCAGCCCCTTTTTCGACGAAACCTTTTACGCCCTCTTCAGGTAGTTTAGATTCAACTAGGTTTGGACCTTGCCCACCGGTCAACTCACCACCATGACAACTTGTACAGTTTGACTTGATGATGTCCGTATATACAGGGTCAGATTTATCTAAGTTTGAGAATACAATTTGACCTTGCTTAGCTTGTTGTTTCCAGTCATGGTAATAACTAGATTCCCAAGTAGTGTAGAACAAAATAGCAACTGCTAATAACATAAATCCAGATGCAAATGGTCTCTTTGTCCATTTACGTTCAGGGCCTCTATCTAACCATGGTGCTAATAGTAATGCACCAAATGCGATACCTGGTAAGACGATAGCACCAAAAGTATTATATGGACCAGATGCAAATGAATATTTAAGTATTTGATATAAGAATAAGAAATACCAGTCTGGTAATGGTGTATAACCAGTATCAGATGGATCCGCCACACGTTCAAGTGGCGATGGATGTGCAACTGTTAAACATAAATAAGCAATTAAGAAAACTGCTCCAGTCATCCATTCTTTAAGTAGAAAGTCAGGCCAGAAACTTTCAGTACGACCTGGAAATTCTGAATAATCTCTATTTAACTTTGGTTTGTCGTATGACTTAATTCTTGAGTCACCAACAAACTTCATCCCTTTACCGCGATGCATGTCGCATGACCTCCTTTTTCATTTATTCACGTTAATTTTATAGTGGACCTGAAATACCTTGTTTTCTGATCATTATAAAGTGTGCTGCCAGTAACGCGAATAGTGCAGCAGGAAGGAAGAATACATGAATCGCAAAGAAACGAGTCAGAGTTTGTGCACCAACTATTTCTGCATCCCCTGCCAGTAATGTTTTAACCCAAGGCCCTATAATAGGGACGGATTCTGCAATTTGTAAACCAACTTTAGTTGCGAATAGTGCTTTCATATCCCATGGTAATAAATAACCAGTAAAACTTAAACCAAGCATTACAAAGAATATTAAGACACCTACAACCCAGTTTAATTCTCTAGGCTGTTTATATGAGCCTGTAAAGAATACACGAAGTGTATGTAAAAACATCATTACTACTACTAGACTAGCCCCCCAATGGTGCATACCACGAACGATAACACCTGCAGCAACATCGTGTTGTAAATAGTAAACTGATTTCCAAGCGTTTACGATATCTGGTACGTAATACATAGTTAAAAACATACCTGATAAAACTTGGATAACTGTAATGAAAAACGTTAATCCACCAAAACAATATACGAAAGCTGAAAAGTGATAAGCAGGGTTAACATGCTCTGGCACTTCATGATCAGCAATATCTCGCCAAATTGGTGTAATATCAAGTCTGTCATCGACCCAATCATAGATTTTATCTATCATTGTTAATCCCTCCTTATTTAGCTAATTCGTTCTCATGTTTATTACCGATTTGAATAATGCCATCTTTCACTTTTACTTCATATTGATCTAATGGTGCTAATGGCGGCGTTCCAGGTACATTCTTACCATTTTTCTCATAACGTCCGTTATGACATGGACAGAAAAATTGATTTGGATTTGAATTGTCACCATTCCACTGAACTGTACATCCTAAATGTTTACAGACTGGTGATAATGCGACAATGTCTTTACCATCCTTGTATACCCAAGCGAATTCGGTAACTTCACTCGTGTACCAAGCATCTTCTTGCTCAAATTTAAAGTCAACTTTAATTGGCTCTTTACCAAGTTCAGACTCTTTTACGCCTGTAGCGATCATATCGCCTTTGCCCTCTGCTTTAAAAACAGGATCAAGCGCAAATCTACCCATAGGTAAAATCATACCAGCAGCCATAAATGACCCAACACCCATTAATGAATAGTTTAAAAATTGGCGTCGTGTGACACGTTGGCTCATTTAGATTCCCCCCTCTATTAATCGTTCTTTTATAACTAGGACAATTTAATTTTAGCCTATTATCTCAAGACGGTCAACGCTTTGTCACAATTTATATTTTTATTTCTTGTGGTTTTATTCACTATTTTTGAGCAAAAAGAAAATAGGCTTAGACAAATTTAATTGCCTAAGCCTAATTCGTTATAATAGTAGGAGTTAAGTGGATTGAAAATGCATTTAAATCAAGCTTTTCACTCCTAGCTATTCTTAGAGGGAAAATTTCTTTCCCAATTGTTTCTATCTATTTCTTATTCCAAGTTTTTATTATAAATTTCATGAAGTTTTTAACTTCGTCTTCTATAAGTGTGCGTTTCATTTCCTCATCTAAGTCGGCCATCGGAATAGTATTAACAGTATATATTTCTTCAGTTTCAATATTTTCTAATTTATCACTTGTTAAAATAATGATATTAGTTAAACCATATTCTTTAAGACTTTGAATGAATGATTGTATATGCTCAGTATGAAAATCACTAGTAAAGAAAGCTGGAGTTAATAATAATCTACCTTTGAATTGCTTTTCAGTTAACATACCGACTAATTGAATCGTTTCACTTTGATCACAAGATGTAATTAATTGATTAGTCATATCTATATTTGAAACAGGGATAACCGCTGTGTCGATATATTCTAAATTATTTTTTAAATCCTTTAAATCTGCATGATTGAATAACATTACCAATTTTCCTCCAACTCATTAATGAATTGTAATATTTTAGTCATTTCCAAAAATGTTTCCTGATCGTTATTATCTAATGCTCGATCAATTTCATTCCTAATTAATTGTTCCCAATGATAAATGCTATATTCTTTTGGGTTATCTTTAGAAAAATTAACATTTTCGTTATCGCTAAATTGATCAAATAACATTTGCAGTAACATTATTCTATTTAGACGATCATCTCTTTGATTTAAATAGAGAATCACATTTAAATGAGACTGATCTAATCTAATATCATGAAAAATCTGTCTGCCATCATCAATGCAAAATTTTTCTTTATAATACATTAGAGATAATTGATTAGATTGTTTAGTACTTATTGATAGAAATCGATCGTCTGTCATTTCTTTCGCAAATGAAATATTTGATAAGTATTTAGGGTTACTCTTAATTAAATTTAAAATCCATACACTTTCAGCATTTTTAAACTCATATTGATATAGAATATATTCAATAAAACGTTGCTTTTCATAAATGAGCCATGTATGTTCCATTGGAATAACCTACTTATTGTAATCTTTCTAATTCTTGGTCCCAGTAAGGATTTTCTGGGTCAATTTTACGAATAGATTCTAGAATGTTTTTAGCAGTGGCAATTTGGCCAATTTCAATTAAGTAATGATAGTAGTCATTTAAGAAATCAATGTTTTGAGTTAAATCCGGATATGCTAAATCATAAAAATGTTGAGCTTCTTTATCACGCTCTTCAATACCAAATGCATAAGCAATATGCCATGCTACTATTGGATCAATGTCATCTTCATCAATATAAGTTAGTAAGTTAATTAAACCTGTAGTATTATCTTTCTCTCGATAATAGTCCGCTAATAAAATAGCAGCTTCTGTATATGATGGATCAACAGTTAGAGCATCTTGTAATAGTAAAGCACCATGTTCATCATTTGTCGTCAACATTAAGCGTGCTGTGTCAGTCATTAATTCTTTGTAATAAGCGTTTAAACGTAGACCTTCTTTACCAATCTCAATCGCTTTTTCATAATCTTTTTCGGATTCATAAATTTGCAGTAGATAATGATAAGCTTGCATGAAGTCAGGATCTTTGTGTAATAGTTTTTCAAGTTGCTTAATCGCTTCTTGTGTCAGTTCATTCTTCTGATAACTAATCGCTTGTTTGAAATAATCTTCCACAGTCATATCCATTTCAGATACATATTCATAATATTTAACTGCTTCTTCATAAGCGCCACTTTGTAAACTGGAATCTGCCATTCTAGCGTAAATAGATATACCGTTTATAATATCTTCGCCTGTTTGAACAATTGATTCATAGTTTCTAATTGCTTTTAAATACTGACCATCATAATAATACATTTCAGCCAGAGCAAATGTAATAACCATATCATCTGGTTCGATTTCTTTTGCTTCTATTAATTTTTCTATACCTACTTCGAATAATCCTTGTTGTTGATATAAGTCAGCTTCAAGCATTAATTTTTCAGTAGAGGTTGGGCTATTAAATAATACTTCATGTGCTCTATCTAACTCATTTTGGTCAATTAGACCTTCTACGTAATATACAAGCACTTCATTTTCATCAGGGTATAGCATATATAATTCTTCAAATATTTTTACACCTTGATCCACAATTCCATATTTGTATAATGTTTCACCAAGCATAAATAGCGCATCGTGATCATCAGATTGTAATACTCTATCTATCTTTTCGTCTAATTGGTTAATATTTTGCATATGAATATCATCTATAACTTTATATACATCTTCCATTTTGTAGGACTCCTTCTAATCATTTATTAGCTGCTTAAGCTTTATAAATGAATCTAATACTTCTTCTTTAGAAACGGCTTCAATTGTAAACGAACCATCGCCCGTTTGTAAAACCATTTGAATAGATTGTCCAATATTTTTTTTGTCTTTTTTCATATATTCAAATATTTTCTCAATATCAACTTGATTTAAAATATTTAATGGATAGCCAAGTTCTTTTAAATAATTTATAAATTTAAAAATACTATCTTCGTTATCGTAAGCAGTAATCTTTTGATTGATAATTTTTTGGAATAGTATACCTATCATGACAGCTTCACCGTGAGCTATTTTAGTCAAATATTCTAAACCATGTCCAAAAGTATGACCTAAGTTTAAATGTTTTCTTACATTGCCTTCAAATTCATCTTGTATAACAATATCTAATTTAGTTTGAATACCCATTTTTAAAAATGCTTCTATGTCTTCTAAGTGTGTTAACTCTTTAATTGAGGGATAAGTAGCCATTAACTTATTAGCTTCTTCTTCGTTATTTAATATAGCGTGTTTAAATATTTCACCATAACCACTTCTAATCTCGGTGTTTGGAAGCGTGTTTAAAAAGTGCAAATCGAATATAACAGCTTTGGGACGATGAAATGCACCGATTAAATTTTTACCAACAGAAGCATTAATGCCTACTTTCCCACCGATAGCAGAATCATGTGCGAGCAATGTTGTTGGCACTTGTATAAAATCAATACCTCTTAGTAGTGTTGCTGCAAGAAAACCTACAAAGTCACCTGTAGCTCCTCCACCAATAGCTATTAATTGAGACTGTCTATTAATATTCATTGAAAGCAACTTTTCACTGATAGATTCAAAATAAGACATTTGTTTACACATTTCTCCACTTATGATCGTTAAATACTTAAGGTTTAGTGAATCTAAATGGTCTTTTAAATAATCTTTATGAAGTTTGTACACATCTTGATCAATCAAAACGATATTTTGTTCATTTGGTTTTAAATATGATGAGAGTTCAGATAATGCATTATCTTTTAGTATGATTGGATAATTATCTTTAGTATAAGTTGTTTCAAATATCATGACATCACCTAGAAATTTAAATTCCAATCACGGTGTTGCTTAATAGCATCTTGTAATTGGTCGATATGATTAGATTGATACTCTTCTGTAATAGCTTTAGCAATTTCGAATGCAATAACATGTTCACAAACAACACTTGCTGCTGGAACGGCACAGCTATCAGAACGTTCGATTGTAGCTTTATAATCTTCTTTAGTTTCAATGTCTACCGAGTTTAATGGTTTGTATAGTGTAGGAATTGGTTTCATAACACCATTTATAACAATAGGCATACCATTAGACATGCCACCTTCTAAACCACCTAAATGATTTGAAAGTCGGTAATATCCCTTTTCTGAATCGTATGCTATTTCATCTTGGATTTCACTACCTGGTTTTTCAGCAGCTTTAAAGCCTTCACCAAAACTTACACCTTTGAAAGCATTTATACTTACAACAGCTTGAGCCAATCTGCCGTCTAGTTTTCTATCGTATTGTACGTAACTACCGATGCCAGCTGGTAAGTTTTCCACTACAACTTCAACTATACCGCCAATAGAATCGCCTTCTTTTTTAGCTGCGTCAATTCTCTCACGCATTTTTTCTGCTACATCATCACTAATACAACGTACATCATTATGATCTATGTTTGCTTTTACTTCATCAAGTGTATATTCATAGTCATCTTTAATGCCGCCAATTTCTATAACGCGTGAATAAATATCAATATCTAATTGTTTTAATAATATTTTAGAAACAGCACCAACAGCAACTCTAGCAGCTGTTTCACGTGCAGATGAACGTTCAAGAACATTTCTTAAATCTCTATGGTTATATTTCATACCACCTACTAAATCTGCATGTCCGGGTCTAGGTTTTGTAATAACACGTTTCATATTTTGAGCTTCTTCTTCAGTTAAAGCGTCTGCTCCCATGATTTTTCTCCAATGTTTAAAGTCATCGTTTGTTACGATAAGTGTAATAGGACTACCTAAAGTATAACCATGTCTTACACCAGAAACAATTTCTACTGAATCTTTCTCAATTTGCATACGACGTCCACGGCCATAACCGCCTTGACGCTTAAACATTTCTTCATTTATTTCATTTACATCGATTTTAAGATTAGCTGGGACACCTTCAATAATGATAGTTAATTGTGGGCCATGTGATTCGCCTGATGTTAAGTAACGCATATTATCTCTCCCTACTGTTAATTAAATATAAAATTAATCATATCATATTTAACGCGTTAAATTAACAAAAAGAAAGGATTAGTTTAACAAAAATTCGTTAAACTAATCCATATATTAATTATTCTTCATAAACCCAATTTTCATTGTTTAATTTATAGTCATTAAGTTCAGACTCATTAAACCATAAGTTAATCTCACGTTCTGCAGATTCATTTGAATCTGAGCCATGTATAATATTTCTACCTAAATCTAAACCGTAATCTCCTCTAATTGTACCTGGATCAGCTTTAGATGGGTTAGTTTCACCTACAAGTGTTCTTGTAACTTCTACAACATTGTTTCCTTCAACAACCATAGCAAAAACAGGTCCTGAAGTAATAAAGCTAACCAATGCGTTAAAGAATGGTTTATCTGTATGTTCTGAATAATGTTCTTTAGCTAATGCTTCATCAGCTTGAAATAACTTTGCAGCAACAAGCTTTAAACCTTTTCTTTCTAATCTAGTAACGATTTCCCCTATAAGATTTCTTTGCACCGCATCTGGTTTAATCATTAAAAAAGTTCTGTCCATATGTAATCCCTACCTTTGTTTTATGTAAATCCAAGATAAGTTTATCACTGTGGGACTCCACTTGCAACCGCTTTCTAGTGGTTTCTGTTACCTATTTTTTTAATAATTTCAGCTAGCATTTTTTGGCCGGATTCATTTTCGAGAGAACTGATTAGTTTTTCCGCTTTTTTCAAGTAGTTATTACTCACTTCTTTAGACTTTTGTAATTCTTCAGATTCAATAACTTCTTGTATAACAGCGTTAAATACTTCATCAGAACTATCTATACTTAGTTGCTGTATTTTATCTTTGAACTGTTTAGAATTTTTCATTCTAAGTAATACTGGTAAAGTTAAATGTCCATTTCTTAAATCTGATCCTACTGGCTTACCAAGCTTCTTTTCAGTGCTTGTGAAATCTAAAATATCATCTATAATTTGATAACTCATACCAATATAATACCCAATTTTACCAAGCTTTTGAGCTGTCTCGTCACTTGTTCGAGCACTATAAGCACCTAGTTCAGTTGATAATGAAATTAAAAGTGCCGTTTTTCGTTTTATTCGCCTTAAATAGTTTGTAATAGATTGATCAGCAACAAATTGGTCTTCAAATTGGAATAACTCGCCACGGCATACTTCTATTATACCTTTAGCTAATTGCTCGTGTAATTTTTCGTGTTCTATTGTACTCACGACATTTAAGGACTGAGATAATAAATAATTTCCTGTAAGGACAGCGGTCTGGGTATCCCACTTCTTTGCAATGGTATATTTACCTCTCCGTTTATCACTTTTATCAATTACATCATCATGAACTAAACTAGCCATATGTATTAATTCAAGTGTCGTAGCGACTGCTCTAACATCTTTTGACCCACTATCACCAAATTGACTAGCAATAAGCGTGAAAAGTGGTCTAATACGTTTACCCCCAGAAGATAATAAATATTGGCAAGCTTCATTAACAGTACTTTGCTCACTATTAATATAACTGTTAAGAAGCTTTTCTACTTCTTTTACTTCTTTATTTAAGTTTATCTTTGTTTTGTCATACATGTGATCACCTTTTTATTTAGGTTTATAAGCTAAATGCATAGCCGCTACGCCACCAGTAAATCCTTTATATTTAATTCTTTCATAACCAACATCTGCAAACATTTGAGCAAGTTCTTTTTTACCTGGGAAGTTTTGAGTTGATTCTTGAAGCCAATTGTACTCTTGTAAAGATTTTGCAAATAATTTGCCGAATAATGGCATGATGTTTTTGAAATAAAAACTATATAATTGTTTGAATACTGGTATAGTTGGTTGACTCGTTTCTAAACATACTACCATACCGCCTGGTTTAACAACACGTTTTAATTCGTTTAATACATGCTTGTAGTCTGGTACATTTCGCAAACCAAAACCAATTGTCACATAATCGAATTCATCGTCTTCAAAAGGTAGATTCATTGCATCGCCATGTATTAAATGGATATTAGCCATATTTTCGGTTTTCTTTTTACCAACTTCTAACATATTTTCGCTGAAATCTAATCCTACTACTTCTCCATATGGGCCAACTGCGTGACTTAATTGAATTGACCAATCAGCAGTTCCACAACAAACATCTAGAGCTTTGCTGCCAGGTTTAACGTTCATTTCTTTCATAACGTATTTACGCCATCTTTTATGTTGTTCAAAGCTTATAATATTATTTAAAGTATCATATTTTCCAGATATATTTTGAAAAACGTGATGTACGTGTTCTGATTTAGATTTATTGTCCACTATTTATTCAGTCCTTTGGTTTCTTTTATAATAGTATGCGTATATCTCTTCTTTTATAGATTCTCTATCTAATTCAATATCAAAGTAGTCTAATAAAGTTAAAATAAATATAGATTCAATTTCTTTTAGAGAATCAATATTATTTTGAGACTTGCTATCTATAAGAGTTTGTTTTAGTTCGTTTTGTTTACTAATTGCTTTAGTCATAATATCTAAAAATTGCAAATCTCTATGTAATGTAGCACATTTGTAAAAGTACGCACTTACAAGATCTCCGATTAGAATATCTTGATTGGATACACCAGGCTCTCCAATTCTATTTAAAAAGCGCATTGAGGCATCTATAGATATTGTAGCAAGCTTAGCATTTATATCAATATTAATATCATTTAATATATTTGCTATTATTGGATTGACTACTGGTATACGACTATTATTAACGCCTTTTAACAATTCAGCAACTTCTTTATTATAAATTTTTTCTATATTATCCATCTTATCACCTCAACATTATCACCTATATATCTTAACACTAACTTTATTGAAATGAAAATGCATATATTCAAAGAAATAAAAGAAATAAGACAAATAAAAAAAGCCCTTAAAAAGGGCTTAGATACAATTCATTATTTAACTGCATCTTTTAATGCTTTACCTGCTTTAAAAGCTGGAACTTTGCTTGCAGGGATATCAATTTCTTTACCAGTCTGAGGGTTACGTCCTTTACGAGCAGCTCTTTCGCGTACTTCAAAGTTACCGAAACCAATTAATTGTACTTTCTCACCATCTGATAAAGATTTTTGAATTGATTCGAACACTGCATCTACAGCAAGACCAGCTTCTTTTTTAGTTAAATTAGCTTTCTCACTTACTGAATTGATTAATTCTGTTTTGTTCATTTCAAATTCACCTCCCAAAAGGTTATCTAATGATATGTATAATACCATTATGATAAGACTTTAACACAACAACCTGTGTCACTGCAACGATTTACAAGCTATAAATGCACTATTTTTCGAATTTTATTAATAATTTTTCACTTTTGATTTAAAAACGGGTTCTTTATCACTATTTATTGTAAATTCGGGCGAATAAGCTGGTAGTACTGGCGAATCTTCATACAATAATTTTCTGATGTCCGTTCCTGGTTTTGGGAGGTCTTTTCGTTTTTTAATTTCTTTAGATAAATCTAGCCTATAATCAATAATAAAATCATTTCCGCCATTCATATATACTGGTAATCTTTCATTGCTATATGGGCTTGGTACAGTTGGTTTCTTTTTAAAACCATACTTCTTATAATCAATTTCATAAACATTTGGTGCTACTTTATCACCTAACTGAAGTGGTTCACCGCTAGCATCTATGCGTATTCTAATATCTTTTAATACTTCGGAAGTTCTTAAATCGATTAAATAAACAGTAGGATCTTTATCTACATCCATAATGACGTATTGATAAATACCACCATTCTCAAAAGAATTACCTGGTAATTGAGATATAAATTTAGGTTTTAATTTATTGAAGTCAACTGGATGTTGTAGGTAAATCGAGTAGCTATCATCTCTTTCTTTGATAGGTAATAAACCATCATTGGCTTTTTGATATTCATCTACAGCCGTTTGGACGATGCTTAATTGATCTTTAGCAGGAACTTGATTTTCTGCCTTTTCTTTATCAGGAAAAGCACATGCTGATAACAACAACACACAAGTAAATAATAATATGTAAATACGCTTTTGTTTATCCATGGCTTGACCCACCTAAAACGACAATCATTAAGACGCCTGCCAATATAAGTGATATTACCGCTAGAAACATCGTAATACCACTTATGATTCTATTACTAAATTTAAACCTTGATAAATATACAAGTACTATTGCTAATATCATAAATCCAATTGAATAAAAAGATACCCACATTAAATCCATTCTTGAAATATCAAACATTTCACTACCCCACTTGCTTAAATATTCTCAGACTTCTTATCTCGTTCCATCAAATCTCTAACCCCATCTGGTACAGGATAATCTTCGAATAATACTTTATATAGACTTGATGTAATTGGCATTTCAACGTCATACTTTTGAGCAAGATGATAAGCAGCTTTAGTTGTACGAACACCTTCTACTACCATGTTCATTTCTTCTAAAGCTTCATCTAAAGTTGCTCCTTGACCCAGCATATTTCCACATTTCCAGTTTCTAGAATGTACAGAAGTACATGTAACGATTAAATCACCGATACCACCTAATCCTAAGAAGGTCATAGGATCTGCGCCCATTTTAACGCCTAATCGTGTGATTTCTGCTAATCCTCTTGTTATAAGTGCTGCTTTTGCATTATCGCCATAGCCTATTCCATCAGTTATACCTGAAGCCAGTGCGATTATATTTTTTAAAGCCCCACCAATTTCAATTCCAACTAAATCGTTGTTCGTATAAACTCGGAAATAATCAGTCATAAATAGATCTTGAGCTAGTCTCGCTACTTCTTGATTTTCAGAAGATACAGATACTGTAGTAGGATGTTTAATTGCAACTTCTTCTGCGTGACTTGGTCCAGATAGTACAGCGATACCACCGTTAATTTTGCTGTCTATTGATTCATATATCATCTCAGATATTCTCTTGAATGTATCAGGTTCAATTCCTTTAGATACATGAATAAAGATTTTCTTTCCATATGCAATATCGTTAATATTTGTAGAAACTTCTCGTATCGCTTTTGTAGGTACAGCGATTATATAAATTGATGAATGATGTACAGCATCCTTTAAGTCCATCGTAGATTTAATGGATTCATTAATTGATATATCTTTTAAATATTTATGATTGCTGTGTTCTTTATTTATTTCGTTTACAGTTTTTTCAGTTTTGCCCCACATTAGTACGTTGTGATTATTATCTGCTAAAACGTTAGCTAAAGCAGTTCCCCAACTTCCAGTACCAAATACAGTAATATTTGACATAGTTATCCATCCTTTTTCTTTAGTTTCTTTTTCTTGAAATTAAGTGGATAGGTGTTCCCTCATATCCAAAAGCATCTCTAATTCGATTCTCTAAAAATCGTTTATAAGAGAAATGCATTAATTCAACATCGTTAACAAAAATAACGAATGTTGGAGGTTGTATAGCAACTTGTGTCGCATAGAATATATTCAATCTTCTACCATTATCAGTTGGTGTAGGATTCATTGCAACAGCGTCTGTAATAACCTCATTAAGTGTCGAACTTTGTACACGTTTACGATGATTTTCATCAGCCATTTGTATGAATGGGAATAATGTTCTTAGTCTAGATTTCTCTAGAGCTGATACGAAAGCTATTGGTGCATAATCTAAGAATTGGAAGTTATCTCTAACTTTCTTTTCGAATTTCTTCATAGTATTTGAATCTTTTTCTACTGTATCCCATTTATTAACTACTATTACAATTGCTTTACCAGCTTCATGTGCATAACCAGCTACTTTTTTATCTTGTTCGATTATGCCTTCTTCAGCATCAATTACAACGAGTACTACATTAGATCTTTCTATTGCTTTTAATGCTCTTAATACTGAATATTTTTCAGTGCTTTCATATACTTTACCTTTTTTCCTCATTCCTGCTGTATCAATTAATACATATTCTTGATCTTCATAATTGTATACAGTATCGATAGCATCTCTAGTTGTACCAGCGATTGGCGAAACGATAACACGTTCTTCACCTAGAATCGCATTGATTAAACTTGATTTGCCAACATTAGGACGACCAATTAAAGATAATTTAATTGTTTCATCATCATATTCAGGGTCTTGTTCAGTTGGGAAGTGTTTAGCCGCTTCATCCAACAAATCACCTAAACCTAATCCATGGGAGCCTGATATCGGGAAAGGTTCTCCAAATCCTAATGAATAGAAGTCATATATTTCACTTCTCATCTCAGGGTTATCAATCTTGTTCACTGCTAATACAACTGGTTTATTAGACTTATACAAAATTTTAGCAACCATTTCATCAGCTTGAGTGACACCTTCTCTACCATTTACCATAAAGATGATGACATCCGCTTCATCAATTGCTACTTCTGCCTGTGCAGTTATTTGTTTTTGGAAAGGTTCATCACCTAAATCTATTCCACCAGTATCTATTAAGTTAAAGTCATGTGTTAACCATTCACCACTAGAATAAATTCTATCTCTTGTGATACCT
Organism: Mammaliicoccus sp. A-M4; assembly: GCF_022386955.1. NCBI lineage: Bacteria > Bacillati > Bacillota > Bacilli > Caryophanales > Staphylococcaceae > Mammaliicoccus > Mammaliicoccus sp. A-M4. The sequence continues at coordinate 28,185 of NZ_JAJNHH010000014.1, read as the reverse complement.
GGCGTATCTTCAACTATTGATACTCTTTCACCAATAATTCTATTAAAAATTGTAGATTTCCCTACGTTAGGTTTCCCTACAATCGCTATAATGGGTTTTGTCATAAACCGTCTTCCTCTCATTCATAATCCTTTTTATTTTAACATATCATCGCTATTTAGCCTATGAAATATAAAAAGAGCTTTAATTTAATAATTTATCATATCATGTAATGTTGTAAAAAATAAAAACGACTGCTAATAAAGGTCTACTTCCTCTAATAGCAGTCTCATGTCATATCCTATAATTTTATAGTTTGAAATTCTTTAACTTGTCTCCGAAAACATCACCTAATGTAGGGTTATCTTCATCTGAATCTGATTGATTTAAATATGATTCATCATAGTCAGTTTCTTGTTCGATTGTATCTTTAATAGATAATGAAATTCTTTCTTCGTCTTTATCTATACCTAAGATTTTCACTTGAACGTTTTGACCTTTTTCTAATACTTCCTCAGGATTGCCAATGTGTTCGTGGCTAATTTGAGATATGTGAACTAAACCTTGTAATCCAGCAGCAATTTCAACAAAAGCACCAAATTGAGCTAAACGCACAACTTTACCTGGTACAATATCGCCTACATTAAATTCTGATTCGATTTGTTCGAATGGACTTGGTAAAGTATCTTTAATTGAAAGCGAGATTCTTTCCGCTTCACGATCAACAGCTCTTACTTTAACTTTTACATTATCTCCAACTTGAACGACTTCATCAGGCGTTTTAACATGATTATGTGATAATTCAGAAACGTGCACTAATCCATCTACTCCACCTAAGTCAATAAACGCACCGAAGTTAGCAATTCTAGCAACTCTTCCTTCTAGAATGTCTCCTTGAGAAAGATTGTCTAATAACGCTTCTTTCTTAACGTCTAATGATTCTTGTTCCACTTTCTTGTGGCTTAGAATCACTCTGTTATTAGTTTGATCAAGTTCTTCTACTTTTAATGTTAAGACTTTTCCTAAATAGTCAGAGAAGTCTTCGATATAATGAACAGAAATTAAAGAAGCAGGTATGAAACCTCTTATACCAGCATCTACTACTAGTCCACCTTTAACTACTTCTGTTACTTCAGCCTCAATTGTTTCATCATTTTCTTGGATTTTTTGAAGTTTGTCATATGATAAATTTTCATCTAGTTTACGCTTAGATAATATATAATGACCGCTTTCTTCGTTTTGTTCAATTTTAGTTACGAAAGCTTCGATTTCATCACCAATATTGACGACTTCATTAGCTGTTTCGATGTGTTGAGTTGACAGTTGGCTTATTGGAATGATGCCATCAAATTTACCACCATCAATGTGTACAACTACATGTTTGTCTTCAATTTGTTGCACCGTACCTTTTACTTTGTCACCTTCTTGCACTTCATTTATCATGGATTCGTTGAATTCTTCCGTCATCAAAATTGCCTCCTTAAAATAAATATCTTAATATTAACTTCTTATAAAGAAGCTAAATTGTCAAGAAATTCGTACTATTTACACCATTTTGACTTTTGCCAAATTTACAATTTCATTTGTCACTTCGTCAATGGATAAACCTGTTGTATCAATACTTATTGCATCTTCCGCTTTCACAAGCGGTGAGATTTCACGATTCATATCAAATTGATCTCTTCTCTCAATGTCAATTTTTAAACTTTCTAAATCTGATTCAATGCCTCTTAGTTCATTATCTTTTAATCTTCTTAAGGCACGTTCTTCTACAGATGCTATCATGTATACTTTTAACTCTGCATCCGGTAATACTGTTGTTCCTACATCTCTACCGTCCATCACAACATTTTTTTCTTGAGCTAACTTTTGTTGTTCCTCTACTAAAAATGTTCTAACAGGTTCTTGTGAAGCTACATGAGAAACTTTTTCTGTAACATCATTCTCTCTAATTCTTTCTGATACATCAACATCGTTTAAAATGACACGCTGACCATTTTGTAAAACAATTCTTAAATCGATGTTTTGAACAAGCTGGCTAAAATCTTCTGTCTCTTGTTCGATATAATAAAGCGTAATTGCTCTATACATAGCACCAGTATCTATATAAATCATATTGAAATGCTGTGCTACTAATTTAGCAATGGTGCTTTTTCCAGCAGCTGCTGGTCCATCTATAGCTATATTTATTTTACTCATTTCCTTAACCTCTCTTGTTCTTTAATCTTATATATTTTATCATAAATTATAAACTTATGAACAGGAGGAAAGATATGAAGCGAATTTTAGTAATTCATACTGGTGGAACAATTAGCATGTCAGAAGATAAAGATACAGGTAAAGTCGAAACAAACGAAGAGCATCCAATGCATAGGCATCAAGCTTTTATACAATCACTTGGAGACATAGAAGAGATTAATCCTTTCCAAGTTCCTTCTCCACATATGAACAATGATTATATCATCATTTTAAAAAATATTATTACTGATGCTATCGAAAAAGATGCATATGATGCTTTTGTTATTACGCACGGTACAGATACTTTGGAAGAAACAGCATATTTGTTAGATTTAACAATAGATACATCATTACCAATTATTTTAACTGGTGCGATGAGATCTTCAAATGAAATTGGTTCTGACGGATTATATAATTATGTTTCAGCATTAAAAGTAGCTTCAGAAGACGAAGCGCGTAATAAAGGTGTCATGGTCGTCTTTAATGACGAAATTCATACAGCTAAAAATGTTACAAAAACGCATACGTCAAATACGAGTACTTTCCAAAGTCCTAACTATGGACCAATCGGTAGTGTAACTAAGACACATGTTATATTTCATCATCAACCTTTTCCTTATAAGAAATACCCTGAAATTAACCCAAATACCAAAATCGGCTTAATCAAAGCACATATGGACATATCTAGTGATATATTTAATTTCTTTGTAGAACATCAATACAATGGTTTAGTTGTTGAAGCGCTCGGACAAGGTAATTTACCCCCAACTGCTCTAGATGGCTTACATAAGTTAATGGATGCGCATATACCAGTAGTAGTCGTATCTCGTTCCTTTAACGGAATAGTAGATGGTATATATGCATATGAAGGCGGAGGTTCACAACTTCAAAATATGGGCTTAATTTTCTCAAACGGCTTAAATGGTCAAAAAGCACGATTAAAATTGTTAGTCGGTTTAAGTAATCATTTAAATAAAGAACAATTGAAAACATATTTCGCGTAAAATAAAAAATCCTTTTTATGAGTGTATTACTCACAAAAAGGATTTTGTTTTATGATTCCAGTGGTGTTTGCTTTTTTCTAGCTATTTCTTGTGCGATTGTACCACCATGATATTTACCATTTTCAATAAAGATTGTGTTGGCATCATTACCAGCTGCTATTACACCAGCTATAAATAGATTTTCAACATTTGATTCCATGGTATCTTTATTGTATGAAGGCGCTGTGCCATATTCATTAGTTATTGTATCAATACCACATGATTCTAAGAACTTATAATCTGGGTGGTAACCAATCATTGCAAATACAAAATCGTTCTTAATTGTATATGATTTACCATCTTGATTATACGTTAAAGTCTCTTCGTCAATGTGCTCAACTTCACTGTTGAAATGCATTGTAATCTTTTCGTGATTTACCAATGATTCAAAGTTAGGTAAAATCCAAGGTTTTATACTTTTAGAGTATTCTGATCCACGATAAATTACTGTTACATTTGCACCCGCTTTTTCTAACTCGATAGCAGCATCTACTGCAGAGTTTTTGCCGCCTACGATTACAACGTCTTGATTAAAGTACGGATGTGCTTCTTTAAAGTAATGCATAACTTTATCTAACTCTTGGCCTTCTACATCTAATTCATTATGCTGACCATAATATCCTGTTGCTACAGTTAAAAATCTAACTTTATAAGTTTGTTTAGTTGTTGATACTAAAAATCGATTATCAACTTTTTTTACAGTTAATACTTCTTCGAATGTTCTTACATCTAATTGATGATGTTTAACCACTTCTCTGTAATAAACAAGTGCTTGGTTTCTTTTAGGTTTTAAGTCTTCAACGATAAAAGGTACATCACCGATACCAAGTTTTTCACTTGATGAAAAGAATGTCTGATGCGTAGGGTAATGATATATAGCATCTACAACGTTCCCTTTTTCAATTACTACAGCGTTTATACCTTGACGTTTTTGTTCAATGGCTGCACTTAAGCCACATGGTCCACCACCAATTATTAGGCTTTCAAATTCTTGCATTTATTTCACTCCTTATAATATACCTTGATAATTATATCAATAAAGAGCTATAAATAAAATAAAATGAGCCCAAGACATAAATAATTGTCCTGGGCTCTATTTTTCTTAGTCTTCAGTTACATCTAGAACTTTGAATCCGTTTCTAGATAAATACTTAATGAATTTTTTAATGTTATCTGTCTTTTCAACTTTAATAATCATACGACGATACATTTTGTCTGTTTCATCAAATGTTACAAATGAAATAGTGTTTAATTTATATTTTGCAATAATATTAGATAGTCGCTTAATTCTACCTTCAGCATCCACTGAAGTAATCGCAATTCTTACCCCTTTTTGCTTCATACCGAATGCTGACTTAAATTGTTCCATTACATCATATCTTGTCACAATTCCAAGGAAGTCTTTATCATCGTTAACTACAGCAATAATCGGAAAATCTTGCAAGTTCAACAATGCTTCTTCAACGACTAAGTTTTCATTAAGTGAATGCAAGTCAATCGTCAGTATATCTTCAATTATTGTATCATCAATGAAATTATCTCTTGATACATTTTCCTTTTTAAAAAAGTAATGTCTAAAAATACTGTAACGTGTAATCATCCCGATATACTTGCCATGTTCAACAACTGGTAAACCGTCGATACCATGATGTTCTAACTTATCTAATGCTGAATGAATCGTATCTTTTGGATGTGCGATGTAACATTTTTCTTTAGGTATCATAATATTTGATAAATACATAATTCCATCCCCTTTAATTGATGTCTATGGTATTACTAAATCTTGACCTTGAGAAATACTGTTTCCAGAAATACCATTTGCTTGTCTAATTTTTTCAACGTTTTCAGCTGAACCGTTACCATAATATTGTATAGCAATTCGGTACAAGTTCTCTTTACCAGTTACAGTATGAGATTCTTGGCCTTGACTTTGATTAGACTGATTGTTTTGGTTATTTTGGGCGTTTTGACCATTTTGCCCATTCTGATTGTTCGCTGCATCATCAGCTGCATTTTGAACATCATCATTGCTTGAATCTGAATTTTGACCGTATTGATTTACGTTTTGATCGCTATTTTGGTCTGGTTGTGAAGCTTGGTTGTTATTAGAAGCGTCATCACTAGCATTTTCATTACTGTCACTATTATCATTATTCGAATTGCTATCATCATTTGAACTATTAGATGATTTATCACTATCATCGCTTGATTGTTTATCTTCATCTGATGATTTATTAGATTTATCGTCTTCTTCTTTATTTTTTCTATCTTTTTCAGCTTGCTCGTCAGCTTTTTTCTTAGCATCGCTATTTGTCTGAGATGTCTTTTCTGCTAATTCTTTACCATTATCATTATTTGTACCGTTTAAATATGTGCCTAAGAATATTGCTAAAGCACCAAGTATCAATATTGCTGCAACGATTGGTATAATGGCTTTTTTAAACTTGTTTGAACCATCACCATTTCCATTACCGCCGTTTCCGCTTCCGCCATTTGGAGGTGTTCCTCCACCACCAGATGCTCCGGCTGCACCGGCTGCACCTGTCGCTCCTGCGGCACCAGCTGCTGCACCTTTCTTCTTATTAGAATGATCTTTATTATCTTTCTTAGAATCTGTTTCAGCAGCACTATTATTTTTAGAATTAGCTACTAAACCTGCCGCTCCAGCTGCTCCAGCGCCTACAGCAGCCGCTCCAGCTGCTTTTTTCTTATTAGAACCTTTATCTTCTTTATTTGTATCTTTAGATGTTTCGTCTTTATCCTTTGGAGAAGCATTTCCAGATTGAGAAGATGTAGCTGCGCCAGCCGCTGCTGTTCCTGCAACTTTACCTTTTTTGTTTTGTTTGCCTTTTTGATTTTTATCGTCTGTATCTTTTTCAGGTTTATCTGTTAAAGATTTTTTAGAATTTTTGTTTGCATTTACAGCGCCCGTTGCTCCTGCAACTCCAGCAGCGCCTGCTGCTGCACCTTTATGATTCTTATCTTGCTTTTGTTCAACTTGATCAGTGCTTTTATCTGTTTCTTTAGGTTGTGAAGCTTGTTTTTGCGCTTCTTCTTTTCTTCGTTGTCTTCTTAACGCGCCTCTTGGAGGATACTGTTGTTTGTCTTTCTTTTGCTGTCTATTTTGTTTTCTGCTTTCTTTCCGACTAGATTGATTATCTTGATTATTTTGATTCTCTTTAACATCTTCTTGAGAATCATTTAGTTCTTGATCTGCTTTGTCTTCAGTTCGCTCTATCGGTTGACGACTTTTCTCGAATTCGTCTTTGAAATTATCTTTAGACAATAAACTCACCTCTTCATTATCTTTTTAAATTTATATACTTAATATTTAGTATACTTTATTATATCCCTGTTCAACTTACCAAGTAAAGCAATCCTATTAAAATATTGCATTTAATCTTTCTTTGAATGTGGTCTTCTGTTTTACTTCTTTTTTATTTGGTTCATTTAGCAATTCAACATTCTTACAATTGTCACAACAATGATTATCTTGTTTCACATATTCATCAAAATACTTTAATAAATATATTCTTCGGCATGATTCTAGCCTTATATAATTTAATATGTAACGATAAGCATTAAATTTTTGTTCTTGTTCTTTTAATATTTTTTGCTTTAATTGTTCCATAGGATATAACTCTAAAAGGAACTGAATATTTCTAGAAAGTTCCTCATTTATTTGATACCCTTCTTCAAACAAATTAAGCACATCAATATCTAAACTATTTTCATTTGCTAAATGGTTCAATATCATTAAATCTCTATCTGTATATAAACTGATTGCTTGAGATGGTCTACCATCTCGTCCAGCTCTCCCCACTTCTTGTACATATTTTGAAGGAGAAGTTGATAAATGATAATGGATTACCGTTCTTACATCTTGCTTATTAATCCCCATTCCAAAAGCGCTGGTAGCGACAATAATTTTAATATCATTATGAAAAAATTGTGATTGTACAGTGGTTCTTTCTTGATAATCCAAATCCCCATGATATATCCCTGTTAGATAACCTGCTTTATAAATTTTTTCAGCAAGCTCATGACATTTTTTCTTTGAAGAAACATAAATAATTGTAGGACCGGTTTTTTTAATTTCTTTTAACAACCAATTCTCTTTATCGTCTTCGCTCGAAAAATTAAAATGATGATACATTATATTTTCACGATTTAAACTTTCTTTGTGTAACTTGAACTTTCTATTTGTGATTTTTTCAATGTCGTTAAACATCTTATCTGTTAATGTAGCCGTTAATGCAATTACTTGAGCATCATTGAAATAATTTGTAACTTTTGAGATTAATGCATAGTGAGGTCTAAAATCGAATCCCCATTCACTTAAGCAATGTGCTTCGTCTATTACAATATATTTTAAAGATAAATTTCTAAAATGATTAAAATTATGATTTTCACATATAAATTCAGGACTACAGAAAATAAATTGATATTTGTTTAAATTGCGAAATACTTCGTCTTTTTCTTCTTTAGAAAGTGCTGAATGAATGGCGATAACATTTTTTTCGCCATTTATTTTCATTTGAGCTACTTGATCATCCATCAAAGAAATAAGGGGTGAAATGACAAGAACACTACCTCCAGTAATATAAGCAGGCAATTGATAGCATAAACTTTTCCCTGCTCCTGTAGAAAGTATGCTTAATACATCATGTCTATCTAAAATATATTGTATCGTTTCTTCTTGACCATTTCTAAAATCATCATAACCAAAATATTTTTTCAGTTCATCTTTTAACATAGATTTCCTCCATTGCATAAATAACGTACATTAATTTAATTTCAAAGTAACTTAAATTTTCAAGTTTCTCATAATAATATTTTAAATTTTGGTTAGGCTTTTCTTCAAATACTTCTATAAAATTGACGTAAGTTTCGTCATCTATGTATAGAGATTTATCGATTAAATAACCTTTAATATACATTTCAATAATGTGATCGTGTATTGTATGAGTCTTCACGTTTTTTAATTCTGCTAATCTTTCAATATTCGTTGTCTGATTTAATAATTGAAAAGTTGTTAAAGTTTGATAATTTAAACTGGCTTCAAATTTAATTTTCGATAAAATCGGATATTTCTCGCTATTTTCTAAACACTTTTGAATATATTGAAATTCTTGTATTAATTGTGACTTTAACTCTAGTACAGGAATATGTTCAAGAAGTGATATTTGTTCTATTGTGTAGGGCGTTTCACCAAATCCTGTCAATAAATAATGTACGTATACGGTATTAAATTCATTTTCTATTTCTTCTAATAATTCGTAAATTTCATTTATAAATAAATCGAATTTATCATTTTTAATAAATGTGTATAATTCTTTTGCCTTGAATTGAATAGATTTATCATTGATAATTGGTTGATAGAAGGAATGGTCATGCTTTTTATGACTAACCATTTGTATAACCAATAAAATCGTTTGAATTGTTTGATAAGCTTGTTCATAAAAAGTGTTGGCTTTAATTGGCTTATATTGTGAGTATGATCCATTTTCTATAATCGATTCAAAGTGATGATATTTTAAATTTGGTAAACAACCATAATAGAGTTTAAGATGTTCAATTGTAGCATCAAAATATGTTTGGTGAGACTTTTTACCGATAAGAATATTATAAATACTTTTATTAGTTTTGAGTTCGTGTTTCATAGAGAGTGTTTTCATTATTATCTCTTGCAATTAAGTCACCTCATTTAATATAAAAATGTTGAAAAATATACATGTAATCACTAAAATAGTTATGTATAATAAGTGTAGCATGTTTTTTAAAGGAGGCGAAAATTTTGGCTAAATACACTATAGTAGATATGGATACATGTATTGCTTGCGGTGCATGTGGTGCAGCTGCCCCTGATATATACGATTATGATGATGAGGGTATCGCCTACGTAATATTAGACGACAATAAAGGAATCGAAGCTGTCCCAGAAGAATTACTCGAAGATATGGAAGACGCTTTCGAAGGTTGTCCTACAGATTCAATTAAAATAGCAGACGAACCGTTTGATGGAGATGCGCTTAAATTCGAATAATATATATAAGAGTATAAGACTTAAATGTCTTTCTCAAAAATAAATGAACTTAGGATAATAAATCCTTACTCAAAATAAAGTTCCTAACCTGTTTTCGTTAACGGGTTAGGAACTTTTATTTATGTTTTTGAATTAGGGTTAATCCAATAAGAAGCGTCTAAGCTTCCCTCAAATTTCTTACACATTAGAACCATATACTATGGGACAGAAATCTCCTACTAGTAAAAAGCTGAGACATTTATTTCTGTCTCAGCTTTTCTTATTTGTTTTCTATCTTGTTATTGTTTTCAATTTATCAAATATCAATATATAGATGATTGCTATGATGACACCTTTGATGATATTAAAAGGTATAATACCTGCTGATACGATTGCTTTTAAATTGTGTGCTAAATCTGCAAGGTTCATTATTTGGCCATATAGTGGCAATAATACGAAGTAGTTCAATACGCTCATTAATATCGTCATCAATATAACACCTATTGCCAAACCGTACATCATGAATAATTTAGACTTTTTCATCTTATAAAAATAGTAAGTTGGAAGTATTAAACATACAGAAGCTAAAAAGTTTGCTGTATTTCCAATTGGTTCATGAGATACAATTAAAAAGTTAAAAATATTTTTGAATAGTGCAACTAAAATTCCTGAAACCGGACCGAATGTGAATGTCGCCACTAAAACGGGAACATCACTAAAATCCATAGTTAAATATGGTGGTAAAAATGGTAAAGGAAATTTTAAAAACATCAAAATAAAGCTAATTGCGATTAGCATACTTACCGTTAGTAAGCGCTTAGTTTTGTTATCGTTAGACATAATAACTCCTCCCATTCATCTCGTTAGAATAGGAGGAAAAGCAATAGCTAAATAAACCTAGCGCGTGCTAGATTATTCCTCCATCTTCTCCCATCCAGACTTTTACTGTCGGCCTTAGATTTACACTAAGTCAGCCAATATGAAATTAATCACATTGGGTCGCGGGCTATTACCGCCGGTATGGAATTACACCAAACCCCGAAGATGAATTTTTATTTAATTTTATTTTACGATTATATCTTAGCACATTGCTAAGGGATTTTCATCAAATTAACTCATAAATATTTTATTTTGGTAAAGTGATTGTAAATTCTGTCCCTATTTGTTCTTTACTTTGCACATCTATACTACCTTCATGGGCATCTATTATTTTTTCAACAATAAATAATCCAAGGCCAGTTCCGTATTTACCTCTCGTACGAGAAGTATCCACTTTATAAAACCGATCAAATATTTGTTCTAAATGCTCTTTTGCAATGCCGACGCCTGTATCTTTAACCTTGATTTGTACATAGTCTTCTAGACTATCATCAAATATAACGTCGATGCTATCTTCTTCGTGTGTGTACCTAATAGCATTATCTATTAAGTTTGTTAAGACTTGTTCTATTCTATCAACATCGCCATACCAAGTGTTGCCATCACCTACATGCTTAACTGAAAGTTTTAAATTATTTTCAATAGCTTGAGGCTTGAATTTTGTATCTATTTTATTAATTAATGTCGTGATGTTAAAGTCAGCCAATGAAACTTTAATACCTTCTGCGTCCATTTTAGCTACTTCTAATAATTCATTGACTAGACGGCTTAATCTTTTCGATTCATCTAAAATAATATACAAGAAATCATCTACATCTTTTTTCTCTGTTACAACACCATCTACTATTGCTTCAGTATAGCCTTGTAACATAGATATAGGCGTTCTTAATTCGTGTGAGACACTTGCTATAAAGTCTTTCTTCATTTGATCCATATGATGTTCTTCTGTCATATCTCTAATGATAATGACGATACCTGATGACCCATCAATTTGAATACTTTCAATATAAGTAGATATTACGACATAATATTTATGTCCTAATTCATATTCGAAAAATTGAGTGTTCTTCTCTTTAAAAGTAACATTTCTTTGTTCACTCATATCTTTGTTTTCAAAGTCTTTTAACTCATTTAAGAATGCGTCCGCTTTTGAGTTTGAAATAATAACTTCATTTTTATCATTGATACCAATGACACCATCAATCATTGAATTGATTAATTTTTCTTGAATATTGTTTTTAGACTTTACATCTTCTATATTTTTTCTAATATCTTTACTCATCTTATTAAATGCTAAACCTAGTTCACCTATTTCATCTCTCGTATAAATAGGTACTTTTTCTGTGTAATGACCTTTCGCTACTTTAAAAGCAGCATATTTAAGTTGAATAAGTGGTTTAGTAATTCGAGTTGAAAGAAAGAATGCAAATACTGTGCTGACGATCAATAATATGATAGCAGCTATCAATATACTTAACGTAATCACTTTTTGCGTTTCTTTTATTGAATTGATATCTTGGAATAAAAATATACCCGCGTTATCACTTTGAAATGCTTGAGAAGGATAACCTAGTAAGATATAACGATGATCTTCACCGTTAACAGTTAGCTTAATTTCTTTTAAAACATGTTCATTGCTACGAAATACTTTGTTGAATGAAGGGTTTTTTCTTATTTCATTAATCATTACCCCTTTTAAAGGATCTTCAGATTTTTCTTGTAAATCTTTTTTGTTTTTAATGATAATGAGTCCTGCTGGGTCTTCTACAAGCTCTCTTGCATAATCAATCGTGGAATCTTTTTCATGTGTATTTAGCATTAGTCGTTCAATTTTAGCTGCATTATTATATAAGTTTTCACCAATATTAGAGGTGTTGTAAGATTGGATAAATGTGATTAAAAAGCCACTTAATAAAAGTAAAACTGTCGTTACTATTAATATAATAGATAACCACAGTTTTACAACGACACTATTCAGCCGTCTCATTATTCAGGCGCCTCAAATTTATATCCAACACCCCATACAGTATGAATCATTTGAGCAGCTTCTTCAGATACACGATTTAGCTTTTCGCGTAATCTTTTTACGTGTGTATCTACAGTACGTAGGTCTCCGTAAAATTCATAATGCCATACTTCTTTAAGGAGTTGCTCACGATCGAATACTTTATCAGGTGATTTCGCTAAATATAATAATAATTCATATTCTTTAGGTGTTAAGTTCACTTCTTTTTGATCTGCTAATACACGATGAGCATCATTATCTATAACTAGATTTTCGAATACGATAAGGTCTTTAGCAGTATTTGATTGATTGACTACGGCATGATTAGTTGTTCTTCTTAATAAAGCTTTAACTCGTAAAACTACTTCTCTTGGCGAGAATGGTTTTACAATATAATCATCTGCTCCAGATTCAAAACCTTCGACTCTATTATTTTCTTCACCTTTAGCAGTTAGCATAATAATAGGTGTAGATTTAGTTTCTCTTAGTCGTTTACATACTTCAATACCATCTAATTCTGGCAACATTAAATCTAGTAAAATACAATCATAATCTTCGTTTAAAGCTTTATCGATTGCGACTTGACCATTTTCTGCTTCATCTGTTTCGTACCCTTCTCTTTCAAGGTACATTGTTACTAATTTACGAATTCTATCTTCGTCGTCTACAACTAAAATACGGTCTGTCATTCTTACAAAACTCCTTTCTAGTCTAGCAATATTATGCGTAAGAATGTAATCCTGCTACGATTAAGTTAACTGCGATTACATTAAATAGAATGATAGCAAGGCCGCCAACTGCTAGCCAAGCAGATTTTCTGCCTTCCCAGCCTTTACCTAATCTTAAGTGTAGGAATATTGCATAATACAAGAATGTAATGAGTGCCCATACTTCTTTAGGGTCCCAACCCCAATACCTACTCCATGCCATCTGTGCCCAAATACTAGCAAATAATATACCGCCTAAAGCAAATAAGGGGAAACCGATTATAACTGAACGATAACCTATTTCATCCATAAGCGATAAATTAACGCGTTTGGTTAATGGTTTTATTAAGCTAAATAAAGTTCGACCTTTGAAAATCAATCTTAGTATACCATAAAGGATTGTACCTATAACAATAGACCATATTACAGTGTTTAATTTTTGAGCATTAATAACTGCAGGTAGTTCAATTTTAGACCATTTTAATATATCTGTACGCTCTTTAGGTTCATAATCACTACCGGATACATGATCAACTAGCAAACTATCTTGTTGTGTAACAAAAGCTGGAAGATGATAATGTTGCACTGAATTACTATCATTCTTATCAATAAAGAAATAAGTGTCATCATAACCAGCGATATCTTTCATGACAACAGTCGTTAAAATAAATCCAATAACAATAACAACGAAATACATAATGACTTCAACAAAGAAACTATGTATAGATTTTTCTTTTGGACTTACTGCTGCTAATAAGTATATTAATCCTGCTACACAGCTAATGGATAAAATACCATAAGATATAGTTACCGTAATAACGTGTATAGCTAACCAACTTGATTGTAAAGCTGGTATTAATGGAGATACGTCTCTTGAGAACATACTTGCATAAGCAATAAGCAACATTGCAATTGGTAATACGAACAATGCAAGAACAGGCGTTTTATAAATAGAATAAATGACTAAGAAGCCACCTACCATCATAATGCCAAACATCGTCAAGAATTCGTACATATTACTTACTGGGGCATGTCCTGCTGCTATCCATCTCGTTATAAAATAAATGATTTGTAACACAAATCCTACTATCGTTAACGTTACACCAATCTTTTCAGCTCGCTTTTTTGAAGAACGAACTGAAAATGAAAATGGCACAACTGCAACAAGATATAAAATAAATGCTGAATATAAACTGATATTACTTATATTTAATATTAAATCTTTATCCATTGTTTGCCTCCTTGCTTTCATGTGAATCTTCTTTTGTATCAACTATATGTTGAATATTATGTTTGTCTAGAACTTGATTGATTTCTTTACTAAATCCATAATAGTTCTTATTTGTATGGCCGGCAATATTAAATTCACCGTCGTTAGCGCTAACCCATACACGTCTATGGTTAATATACGAACCAACTGCTAAACCAATTAAGAATATGATGAAACCAGTTAAGAGAATAGGAAGCGTTAAGTCTTTTTTAACAGCTAATACTGTAGCCCATTGATTAGTAGCATTAGCAAATTTTACTTCATATTGATTATTCTCAGAAATATCTTGAGACTCTTTAATTCTTAAGAAACTAAATTCTGGTTTCTCACCTTTTTTATTTACTTCAAACACAAAAGCAGGATTGTTTGGATTTGGTGTTTTCGTTGCTAGTACACCATTTTCTATTTTTTCATAATCTGGTGCATAACTACGTAATTTAACTGTGTAGTCATTGCCTACTTTATATTCTTTCTTAGGGTTATCCAAATTAACAGTGAATGATTCACCTAATTCTTTTCCATCTTTCGTTTTTAAATTGAACGTCATTTCTTTAAGCAATGAATTATCAAAACTACTTTGATAAAACTGTAAATTATCGTAAGTCAACGGATGGTTTACTTTGATAGAATCTGATTTAACTTCTTTTAAGTTTGCATCTGAGCCGATAACATCCTGTTTACTATTTTTATATAAAGTAGCTTTCGTTTCATAATTTTTCGCTATTTTATTTAGACTTGGATCAATAGATTCAGGATTTGTATTTGCTTGAGATTTTTGGTCGTATTCTTCATAGATAAAGTCGTTGTTTTTCATATAATATTCTCTATCTGTACCTGGGACAGGTTTTGTTTCACCTTCTTTAATGTAGACCATCTCATCTAAATAAAAGCCAGGTAAGAAGCGGAGCATTGCACCGAATAATAATATGATTAATCCTAGATGGTTAATGTATGGCCCGTATCTTGATAGACGACCTTTTTCGAGCAATAGATTATCGCCATCTCTTTTTACTTTGTATCTTTTTTCATTAAAAGATTTGCCTAATGCATCTAAATCAACTTTATCTTTAGTAGACATGTATAATCTTTGGCGTTTAAAGAAAGTGATATGCTTCTTAGTTCGTTGTTTTTTTAATGATTTATGTAATGGGAGGCCTCTATCTATACTTGAAGTTATGATAGAGAATGCAACTAAGCCCAGTAATATTAAAAACCACCATGAACTGTATAAATTATGAAAACCTAATTTATAGTATAGTAAACCTAGTGAACCATAATGTTCATAATAATATTGTTCGGGATTTACGTTCATTGGGATAAAATATTCTTGTGGGAATATCGTACCTATTGATGCTGCAATCACGGTAATAACTAGTAATGTGACCCCTGTTTTTATTGACGCGAAGAAATTCCAAACGCGATCCAATAACGTTCTGTTTTTAGTTTTAGACCTTATGGCTTGTCCATCGTATCTCATAACGTCTGTCGTTTTTTTCTTATCGTAGTCGTCGTTAATTAATCGACCACAGTTTAAACAAAGCTGAGTTCCTTCAGGATTTTTGAACCCACACTCACAAACGATTTGCTTGTTACTGTTACTCACCTTTAATCCCCCTCTACTTCACTTTGACCGATTCCATCTCTTTAATGATTTGTTTTTTCGAAAGTTCACCAGTATGTTTTGATTTCACTTTACCATCTTTATCAACTGTTATTGTTGTAGGAAGTGGGTTCACACCGTACGCATCAGTAACTAAATTATCGTTATCCATAGCGACATTAAATGTTGGTGTTTCTTTTAATGAACTTAAATATTGTTTAATTTGTTGTGGATTGTCTCTAACGTGAATAGCTACTACTTCTACGCCTTTATCCTTATATTCTTTATATTGATTTTCTAGCTCAGGCATTTCACGTTTACATGGTTCACACCATGTTCCCCAAAAGTTTATTAAAACTCCCTTACCTTTAAAATCTTCAAGGTTAACTTTTTTACCATCAACTGTTTCTAGCTCGAACAACGGCGCATCATCACCTACTTGAGCCACTTTATCTTTATCTTTTGAAAGACTAGACCATACTGTAAAAACGATTGCTATTAATATTAGAGCTGTAATAACAATTTGCAGTATTTTCTTTTGTTTCCTTTTCATTTAAAAATCCTCCCTAACACAATAAAAAACCATACATATAATATGTTATGGTGTTTTGTTTAGTATATCATGACTAAATACTAGTTTAGTGGCATAATTGTGAACGTTTTCAGCTTATTTACCATCTTGCGCTAGATGTCTTAATACTTTAACCTCATGCGGTGTCAAGGTTCTGCCCTGTCCAGCATTTAAACCTTTTAAATTTAAAGGACCGTACTCTACTCTAGATAATTTAGTTACTTCATGTCCGAAATGACTAAACATTCTTCTAACTTGTCTATTTCTACCTTCAGTTATTGTGATTTCTACATGTGTAACATTTCGGTCTCTATCTTGACTCTTAACTTTTATTAATGCTGGTTGAGTCATACCATCTTCTAACTTAATGCCTTTTTCTAACTGTTTAACCTCTTCTCTTAAAAGGTATCCTTTAAGTTTAGCTATATATTTTTTCTTTATTTTATATCTTGGATGAGTCATTAAGTTTGTGAATTCCCCATCATTAGTCAGAATTAATAAACCTGAAGTATCGTAATCTAATCTTCCAACAGGAAAAATTCGTGTTTTTAAATCTTTGAAATAATCTGTTACAACAGCGCGCCCTTTATCATCAGAAACGCTTGTAATAACTTTAGTTGGTTTATGGAATAATATATATAACTTATCTGGCATTTCAAGAGGAATCCCCTCAACTTCAATGTGATCAGTTTCTTTCACTTTAGTACCAAGTTCTGTTACACGTTCATGGTTAACTGTCACTAAACCTTCTTCTATTAACTTTTCAGCTTTTCTACGTGAAGTATAACCGCTTTTTGCAATAACCTTTTGTAATCTCTCTAATTCTTCGCTCATTATGATTGCTCCTCATTTTCTGATTCGTTCATGCTACTAAAGAATAAATCCATTTCTTCTTGTTCATTTTCATCATTTGTTGTCTTAGGCAAATCATCTAAAGATGTTAAACCGAAAACATTTAAAAAGTATTCAGTTGTATATAACAATTGGCTTCTTGATTGTTCATTATGCTTTGACTCTATTACACCTTTAGCAATTAACGTTTTTACTGAAGCATCAGAATTCACACCTCTTATCACTTCTATATCACTTCTTGTAACAGGCTGATTATAAGCAATAATCGAAAGTGTTTCTAAAGCTGCTTGTGATAATTTTGTGTTTACATTATCCAACATTAATTGCTCTAAATATGGATGCATAATTGTCTTCGCTGTTAATATACACTTGTTACCATAAAAAATAATTTGTAATGTTTCTCTCTCATATTCGCTTGCTAAATCTTTAAGTTGTGACGGTGTAATTTCTAATAACTCACATAATTGATTAACTTCAATTCCTTCATCACCTAAAGAATATAACAATCCTTCTAATAATCCTAATTTACTCACTGACATAATTGACGCCTCGATTTATTGTTATTTCTCCAAATTGATGTTGTTGAAAAACATCAATTTGTCTTAATTTCATCATTTCTAATACTGCTAAAAACATTGTGACTAATACCGGTATTGATAAATCTGGTGGTAACGCTTCGAAAAAATGATAACTTTTCTTATTTGAAAGTTCTTCTCTTATTTTAGAAGTTGCCATTTCAATTGTATAAGAATCTTCGTTAACTGTAACATTTTGTGGCTGATTAAAACGTTGTCTCTTTTTAGTCCGTTGATATGCAATGATTAAATCTGTCATATTTAAATCTAACGGCGCTCGTTTATCATGAACAGCTTCAAATTTCGATAAATCAGCTGGCTTCTTCACAAAAATTTGTTCTCTATCATTTTTCTTTTCATTTAACAATTGCGCATATTCTTTATAGTTTTGATATTCAATCAATTGTCTTACTAAATCTTCCCTAGGGTCATCTTCTAATTCATCAATATCGGATGGAGGTGTTGGTAATAATAATTTACTTTTAATCATTAATAATTCTGAAGCCATTACTAAATATTCACTTGCTACATTTATTTCTAATATTTTCATTTGATGGATATAACTTAAATATTGCTCTGTTAATTCCTTCATTGGAATATCATAAATATCTATTTCGTATTTTTGTATCAAATGAAGTAATAAATCTAAAGGACCTTCAAAGGCATCGAGTTTTACTTCATACATTTAAGACTTCCTCTTTTCTATTCCTTTTACGTGCATAAACCTAAAAATTATTATAACATGATTACGTATAAAGATTCTATGCTGTGAGGGATTTATGATGGAAACAAATATTATGGAATTTCATTATCATTTCCATGTGTTAAGACATTATTTTGAGTGTCACGATATTTTAGAAGAACACTGGAAAGAACAAGATAAATTTAGTAAAAATGACCCAATCGTAAGTTTAATATTATTTTCAACGGCTTGTTACCATTATCGCCGCGGAAATGTTAAAGGTGCACTTAAAACTTACCAAAAATCTTTACAAATAGCAGAACTAAATGACCAATTCGATCATTTAGGAATAGAAAAAACACAATATATATCGGTTGTTAATTCTCAAATATTGCGCATCCAACAAAACAAATCATATCAAAATATACAATTGCCTCTAACTTCTGCTTGTTATCAAGCGCTAGAAAGTGCATATGATGATTTTACATTTAATTATGATGAGCAAATATCAGATTATATTAAACACTATCATTTATTAAGAGATCGTACAGAAGTTATTAATAGTCGTAATTTAGCATATGAAAATCGACATGCTAAACGATAAATAACCAGTATACGCTCCCCCATATAAGAATAAAGGCAACTAAAATAATAAGTGTTATGTACTTATTAGATTCATTATTTTTATTTTGTTTACTCAATTTTCATTCTCCTTTTTAGCTCTTGGGTGATAATTTAAATACATGTCTCGTATTTGCTTTTTAGAAATGTGTGTGTAAAGTTGCGTAGTAGATATGTCTGAATGACCCAACATTTCTTGAACCGCTCTTAAATCTGCACCATTTTCTAATAAATGTGTAGCAAATGAGTGGCGTAATGTATGTGGTGTTAAAGTTTTAGTAATACCTTTCTCTAGTCCAATTTTTTTAAGTATTTTCCAAAAACCTTGTCTTGTTAATTGAGTTCCGCGTGCATTTAAAAATAAAATATCTGTAACTTGTTTTTTCAAAAGGTTAGGTCTTACTTCTTGGATGTAAACACGCAATAATTCCATTAAATGCTTACCAAGCGGAACAATTCTTTCTTTATTCCCTTTACCGAATACACGTATAAAGCCCATTGTAAGGTTAACATCTTCAACTTTTAATTCTATTAATTCTGTTACTCTGACCCCAGTACCATAGAGCAGCTCTAACATTACCCTATCTCTCTCATCTCTAGCATTTGTTATATGACTAAATGTTAACAGTTGATTCACTTCTTCTTCACTTAACACATCAGGCAATTTTTGTTCATATTTTGGGGTCTCTATTAATATCGTTGGATCTTTTACTGCGTATTTTTCTCTAATTGCGAATTGATGGAAGCTTCTTATTGTCGCAGCTAATCTCGCAATTGTTTTAGAAGACTTTCCATCTTTCTTTAATTCCGCGAAATATTTTTGTATGACGATACGATCTATATTATCTATATGACTAATTTTATGTTCATTCAAATATTCATTATACTGTGACAAATCACGATTATAAGATTGTATCGTATTTTGGCTTAATCCTTTTTCTAATCTAATAAAATCTATAAATTCATTGATAATTTGCTCCATGTATTCACCTCATTGTTGAACTTATTTTACCATAAAAAAAGACATCACTAAAATTTGTGTTAAACACCTTTTAGTAACGTCAGCTTAAAAGATTAATCTTTTTTACATCTATGGCAAATACCATGAAAAGTTAATCTATGATCTAAAATTTTAAAGTCGAATTCTTTCTCTACACGTTTTTCTACATCTTCTAATAAATCTTCTTCAATTTCATCAACTGCTCCACATTCCATACATACCATGTGATGATGGAAATGCTTCGCTCCTTCTTTCCTTAAATCAAATCTTGCTACCCCGTCCCCAAAATTAATTTTGTCGACTACTTTTAATTCTGCTAATAATTCAAGTGTGCGGTAAACAGTAGCTAAACCTATTTCAGGCGCTTTATCTTTTACTTTAAGATAAACGTCTTCTGCGCTTAAATGATCAGATTCATTCTCAAGTAATACTCTAACAGTCGCTTCTCGTTGTGGCGTTAATTTATAGGAAGCTTTGTGTAATTGCTCTTTTACACGTTGAATACGTTCTTCCACGGTGACACCTACTTTCTTAAATAAAATCATTATCAATTAGAAACATTTCGTATACTAAATTACCAATAATTTTATAAAAAAGCAAGCGAAAACTTTGTATTATTTAGAATGATTATAATTTAATAATAAATATTGAAACGCAATCATTGTTTTTGCATCTTCAATTTTTTGAGATAACAATAAATTTTTAACTTCTTCAATTGTATATTTTTTAATATCTAAAAATTCATCTTCATCTAACTTCATTTTTCCTTCAGATAAATTATCAGCTAAATAGATGCTTATTTTCTCATTACAGAATCCAGGGCTTCCGTAAACTTCACCTATTAATTCTATGTCTTCTGCAATATAACCAGTTTCTTCTTCTAATTCTCTCAATGCAGCACTTTTTCTTTCTTCACCTATCTCCAATTTACCAGCTGGAATTTCTATTAAAACTTTTTCCATTGCTTTTCTAAATTGTTCTACTACTAATACTTCTTTTTCAGGTGTTATAGCTAACACAGCTACAGCTCCATTATGTAAGACAACATCTCTTGAGCTCGTTTCACCATTAGGTAATTTGATTTCATGTTTTTCTACTTTAAAAATCTTACCTTCGTAAATTAATTCTTTACTGATTGTATCTTCTGTTAACTTCATTCGAGCGTGCCTCTTTTCATTTAAATAATTAATCTGATAAACTTAATATATAAAGTGTAGCGAAAGGAGCTTCAATATGCAAAAAAATACTTTAAAAAGTGGTATAGAAATATCAGAAGTTGGCTTAGGTTGTATGAGTTTAGGTACAGATGTTGAACATGCTGAAACAATTATTGACGAAGCAATTAACCAAGGAATAACTTATTTTGATACAGCAGATTTATACGATTATGGTGAAAATGAAAAAATAGTTGGTAGTTTGCTGAAAAAATATCAAAATAACAGTGATATTGTTATCGGCTCAAAAGTAGGTAATCATTTTGATAAAGAAACAAAAGAACATCATTGGGACCCTTCTAAAGAGCATATAATGAACGGCATTAAAGATACATTGCAACGCCTAGACGTAGAACAGTTGGATTTATATATGTTACACGGCGGTACAATAGAAGATAACAAAGATGAAACTATTGAAGCGTTTGAAAGGTTAAAAGAACAAGGGTTAATAAGAGCATATGGTATTTCTTCTATTCGACCAAACGTCATTGATTATTATTTAGAAAATAGTAATATCGAAACAATTATGATGCAATTTAGCCTTCTAGATAATAGACCAGAAGCTCTGACAGAAAGAATCAACGATAAAGATATTAAAATATTAGCTAGAGGGCCTGTTTCTAAAGGTTTATTGACTGATAAATATAATAAAGTTTTAGAAAATAAATTCAAAGATGGTTTATTAGAATATAATGCAGATGATTTAACAGAAACAGTTACAAAGTTAGCAGAAGAATTTGATAATCTATCAGCTGTTACTTTTAACTATTTAAAATCATTCGAAGCATTAGGTTCTATTATCACAGGTGCAAGCTCTAAAGAACAACTTATTACAAATATGCAACATTACAATGAAAGTCTTTCAGAAGACCAAATTAACCATGCAAGATCAATTGTTAAGAACTTAGAATATACAAATCATTTAAACTAATAATCTAGCTTATGAACGTATATCTCTTATTAAAATAAAACGCCTCATCCGTTAGTTTTACTTCTCGGATGAGGCGTTTTCATTATAAAAATCTATTACATCTTACTTAAAAAAACTTTTTTAAATATTTTTTCTATTGTTCTTGGCGCTAACTGATAAAATCTAAGTCCAATATCCATCCATTTAGGTTCATTTATTTCTATCGTTTTATTAATCATACCTTTAATAATTTGGTTTGCTAAAACATCAATATCCAATTGTAGAAATTCAGTAGATTCATTGTATGAACCAGATGGATCAGCTTTTAAATGAAATGACGATTTAAATGGGCCTGGATTTACCGTTAAGACATGTAAATCTGGTCTTTCTAATCTTAAGGCGTTTGAAAAGTTTATTAAACCTGCTTTAGAAGCGGCATAATGGCTTGCATACGGCGTTGTTACTTTTCCTGAAATAGACGCAATATTTACAATTGATGCCCCTCTTTTCATGTTTGGCAACAATATGTTTTGTAATAAAATTAGGTTGACCAAGTTCGTGTTGTATATAGCCATAATATCTTCAAAACTATGATTATCATTAGATTTAAAATAACCTAATCCGGCATTATTTATGATGCCATCGTATTTATGATTTAAACTACCCATATTAATAATTTCATTTGAATTATTTAAATCTAATATGATTGTATCTTCAATATTATTATATTTATTTTGTAAAATTTGAGCTTTTTCTTTATTACGAACTATTATTGTAGCTTTTGCGCCGTATAAATTTAAATAATGAATTAGACTTTCTCCTAATGAACCTGTAGCACCCGTCACAATAAAATGTTTACCTATCATAGTTATCACCTTTTTATATGTATTATTATAAATGGTAACACACCTTCTAGTAATTGATTAATATATACCGAATCATTTTTGACATAAAAATTAATTACTTTATAATGAAAATGAAATCCTACGGAAGTGAGTGATTAATAATGAAAATTGTTTTTTATGGTTCAGGCAACATGGCTAACGCAATTTTTACTGGTATTGTTAACAGTAAATCAATTGAGCCGGAGAATATTTTTTTAACAAATAAATCAAATCAAGGAGCTTTAGAAGACTATCATAATTCATTAGGTGTCAGTTACAGTTATGATGACGCTGAGTTATTAAAAGATGCTGATTATGTTTTCTTAAGTACTAAACCTTATGACTTTCTAAAATTAGCTGAGCGTATTAGACCTCATATTAATGCAGATAACAAATTTATCTCTATCATGGCAGGGTTACCTATAAACTATATTAAAGAACATTTACAAAATGATAATCCTATTGCTAGAATTATGCCGAACACGAATGCTCATGTTGGTCATTCAGTAACAGGTATTAGTTTCTCTTCAAACTTCGGCCCTACTTCTAAACAAGAAGTTTTAACGTTAATTGAAGCATTTGGAACTGCTTTAGAAGTAAAAGAAGATCATTTACACCAAGTAACAGCGATTACTGGTAGCGGACCTGCATTTTTATATCACGTATTTGAACAATACGTTAACGCAGGAACTAAGCTTGGTATCGAACAGTCTCAAGTAGAAGAATCTATAAAAGAACTTATCATCGGTACTGGTAAAATGATAGAACGCTCTGACTTAAAAATGGATCAATTGCGTAAAAACATTACATCTAAAGGTGGAACGACACAAGCAGGATTAAATGCTTTAAGCAATCACGATATAGAAGCAATTTTCACCGATTGTTTAAATGCTGCTGTAAAAAGAAGTATAGAATTAGCTGAAGCAGATGAAGATAAATCTTAAAGTGATAATTCTTTAAAAAACGCCAATTCGTTAGTTCATAACTTAACTAACGAATTGGCGTTTTTAATTATTTTATGTGCGTGAGAGCTTATACTTGATATGTTTCATAGTCATTAACAAAGTTAAATTTATGGTGTGTTATTTTGTTAATTTCTTCTTCAATTTCTTCGATTTCTTCTATCTCATATCTATTTGATAAATGTGTGAACAATGCTCTTTTTACATTAGCTTCAGTCATTAAAGATAAGACGTCATCTATGTGGCTATGATAATAATCATTAGCTAGATTCTTATCACCTTCTATATATGTTGTTTCATGAACAATAACATCTGCATCTTTCGCTAAAATCAGTTCATTTTCACATGGCATCGTATCACCAAAAATTGTGATGACTTTACCTTTTTTCTTTGGCCCTTTAAAATCTTTAGACTGATAAGTTTGGTTGTTATAAATAAAGGTTTCATTAGCTTTAACCTCTTGATATAACGGACCAGGCTCCATACCGAGTTCTTTCAATTTATTAACGTCTAGCTTACCTTCTATATCTGGAGCGGTAATTCTATATCCGACTGATAAAATGCCATGTTTCAATGGTAAAGCTTTTATGTGAAAACCATCGACGTTTAAATCTGTATCAGTATTAAATTCATTAATCGTTATTTGATAATTTAAGTGGGATTGAGAAATTTCTAATACTGTATTTATAAATTTAGATATTCCTTTAGGACCTACTATCGTAAGAGGTTTATCTTTTCCACCTTGGAAAGATCGACTTGTTAATAGTCCAGGTAGACCAAATATATGATCTCCATGTAAATGTGTAATAAAAATATGACTCACTTTACCTAGCTTAATACCTGTATGTAATATTCTATGTTGTGTAGCTTCACCAACATCAAATAGCCATATTTTATTTTCTTCAGGTAGGCAATTAAAGGCAATAGATTGCGTATTTCTCTCTTTGGTCGGTAAACCAGCACTTGTACCTAAAAATGTAATCTCCATCGTCTTCCTCCTAACGACATTATTATAACACGTCTTTTAAATTTATATTTATAAAAAAATAATTTCGAGTATACTAATATGTATAGTAATATTTCAATTATAATTTTGATAGTTCAAATTGAAGAATATCAAGAAGTATCATGTTATAATAAATGATATTGCATAAAGATAAAAAAGTCAGAGAATCGAGGTAATCAAATTGGCAACTGAAACTAAAAATATACCATGTTTAATTACAATATTTGGGGCGACTGGCGACTTAAGTCACCGTAAACTTTTCCCATCTATTTTTCATTTATATCAACAAAATCAACTAGACGAGCATATTGCAATCATAGGTGTTGGTCGTAGAGATTGGTCTAATGAAAAGTTCAGATCAGAGATTAAAGCTTCTGTTCAAAAGCATGTTCAAGACACAAACAAATTAGATGAATTTATGGAGCATGTATTTTATCAGTCCCATGATGTTAATGATGCTACAAGTTATCAAGAGCTTTTAGAATTTGCGAATGACCTAGATTCAAAATATGAACTACAAGGAAATCGTTTGTTTTACTTAGCAATGGCACCTCAATTCTTTGGAACAGTTACAGATTTCCTAAAATCTTCAGGTTTAACAGAAACAGATGGATTCAAAAGACTTATCATTGAAAAACCGTTTGGTAATGATTTAGCATCTGCTGAAGATTTAAATGAACAAATAAGACGTTCATTCAAAGAAGAAGAAATATATAGAATCGACCATTACTTAGGTAAAGATATGGTTCAAAACATAGAAGTTTTAAGATTCGCTAATGCGATGTTCGAACCATTGTGGAATAATAAATATATATCAAATATTCAAGTTACTTCATCTGAAGTACTCGGCGTTGAAGATCGCGGTGGATATTATGAAGACAGTGGTGCATTAAAAGATATGTTCCAAAACCATATGTTACAAATGGTTGCTTTACTAGCAATGGAACCCCCTATCAGTTTAAATAGTGAAGATGTTAGAAATGAAAAAGTTAAAGTCCTTCGTTCTATTAGACCTTTAGACGAATCAGAAGTTAAGCAAAACTTTGTTCGTGGACAATATGATAGAGGACAAATAGACGGAGAACAAGTTAAGAGTTATCGCGAAGAAGATAAAGTAGCCGATGATTCAAATACCCCTACATTTGTAGCCGGTAAATTACTAATTGATAATTTCAGATGGGCTGGTGTACCATTCTTCATAAGAACAGGTAAACGTATGAAGAAAAAAGGAATACAAGTTGTAGTAGAATTTAAAGAAGTCCCAATGAATTTATATTATCAAAGAGATTCACAACTTGAATCTAATTTACTTGTTATTAACATTCAACCAAATGAAGGTTTATCATTACACTTAAATGCTAAAAAACAAGTTCAAGGTATTGAAACAGAACCTGTTCAACTTTCTTATTCGATGAGTGCTCAAGATAAAATGAACACAGTTGATGCTTATGAGAATTTAATTTTTGACTGCTTAAAAGGTGATGCAACAAACTTTACGCATTGGGAAGAATTAAAAGCTACATGGAAATATGTGGATGTAATACAAAATGTATGGGACAATGATAAAGCCCCATTCCCTAATTATAGAGCTGGCACAAATGGCCCAATTAAGAGTCAATTATTGTTGTCAGTCGATGGATTTAAATGGTGGGACGATATAAATTAATCTTTCTACCCACAGGAGTGACTGAACTTTGGAAGTAATTAAAGATTTACAAAGAGTGATTGTTTACATAGAAGACCATTTATTAAGTGATATTAGTTTACAAACTTTAAGCGATTATGTAGATAAATCCCCTTTTCATATAAACCAAACTTTTACTATGATAGTAGGTATGACGCCTTTAGAATATCAATCAGCAAGAAGAATGACCGAAGCGGCCAAGGATATTTTAAGTGGACACACAAGGATATTAGATATAGCTATGAAATATGGTTATCGTGATGCAAACTCTTTTGCACATGATTATAATGCTTATCACGGTATCAGCCCACTACAAACAAAGACACATCAATCTATGCTTAAAATTAAAAATCGAGTTTCTATCAAACTTACAGCTACTGAAACAGAACCTTTAAATTATACTTTACAATATAAAGATGATTTAAATTTAGTAGGTAAAAATTATCATTATCAAGCAAGCGAATTAGATAACCATTTTCTTGTACCGGATTTATTGGAAATGTTAATTGAAAATAAATATGTCGAAGATTTTATTAGGTATAATGACGTTAAACCAAATCAACTTTTTATTATACGAAGACCACTTCTAGATGGTTTAGAAGTTTTCGTCGGTGTACCAAGTGATCGTTATCCAGGGCATTTAGATAACTATTACTTACCTAGTCATCATTTTGCTACTTTTAATTTACAAGGCGAATTGGATTTCGTCGTAAGTGAAGCATGGCACCATATTGAAAATCAATGGCAATTAAAAATGCCTTATTTACATGATGACTTTTATGTTGAAGTATACCCACTAGATGTTAACTTTGATCAAGAAAGTACTAAAGTACAATTATGGATACCTATTGATTACGAGAAATTAGATTAAATATAGATAAATAAAAGCAGTGAAGAAAACCCTATTATTATAGGAATTCTTCACTGCTATTTTTATATACTGTTATTGGATTAAAATTAAGTACGACATATACATAGGTGCTTTTTTATGAAGTGCAGCCATCGTTATTGGATTTTCTAACTCATTAATCCAAGTAGACACACCTTTATTGGATTTTCTAACTCATTAATCCAAGTAGACACACCTTTATTGGATTTTCTACTTCATTAATCCAACTACACACACTCTTATTGGATTTTCTAACTCATTAATCCAAATAGACACGCTTTTATTGGATTTTCTAACTCATTAATCCAACTAACCACACCTTTATTGGATTTTCTAACTCATTAATCCAACTACACACGCTTTTATTGGATTTTCTAACTCATTAATCCAACTAACCACACCTTTATTGGATTTTTACTTCATTAATCCAACTAACCACACCTTTATTGGATTTTCTAACTCATTAATCCAACTACACACACTCTTATTGGATTTTCTACAGTCAAGTCCATATTTATGTGTAATATCTTTAGAAGTAATCAACCTTTGGTTTTTTAGAATGTATTAACAAAATAAATCTGTTTGATTT
>NZ_JAJNHH010000013.1:0-78534 GCF_022386955.1 Mammaliicoccus sp. A-M4 | reverse complement strand
CTTATTTTTGAAAAATAAGTAGAGATTAACAAAATGAATCTGCTAAAAATCAAACAGATTTATTTTGTTAATACATTCTAAAAAACCAATGGTTGATTACTTCTAAAGATATTACACATAAATATGGACTTGACTATATTTTTCATGATTTTAATGTAATTTTAGCCTGATTACATATGCTAAACTCCCTCTAACGGGCTAGTTATTTTAGTCTTGCACGCTACATTTTCTAACGAGCAAGAATTTCTAAACAAGCACGTTAGCCCAATATTTTTTATGATTTCAATGTAATTTTAGCCTGATTACATATGCTAAACTTCTCTAACGGGCTAGTTATTTCAGTCTTGCACGCTACATTTTCTAACAGGCTAGTGTTTACAAACAAGCACGTTAGAATGAAGCTCGCTGGGGTGGTACTAGGAATTTTCATACAAAATGAGATTTCTGTCCTACTCCCATATAAATAAATCCTCCTAATCCGTTAATAAAAATCTAACGGATTAGGAGAATCATTTTGAGCTAGGGATTTCTCTCCCGCTCCTTTATTATTTCATTACTAAATTTTAAGTTCGTTCTGTTAGTTGACCATCTACCATTTCAAATACTTTATCACAATATTTTGTAAGTCGTTGGTCATGTGTCACGATAATACCTAATTTATTTAATTCTTTAGTTTCTTTTCTTAAAATTTCCATTACTTCAATCGCATTTTCAGTATCTAAAGACGCTGTTGGTTCATCTGCTAGTATAACAGATGGTTTAGTATATAATGCTTTAGCAATTGCTACTCTTTGTTTCTGCCCACCTGATATTTCGCTCGGTAATTGATTTAAAATTTTATCTAAGCCTAATTGTTTTAATAAGCGATCTAGTTCATCTTTTGACATGACATCTTTTTTCACTTTTTTCAAAAGCTCAAATTGCTGGTTTACAGTTAAAAACGGTATTAAATTACTCGTCTGTAAGATGAAACCTATTTCTCTTAATCTTAATTTTGATAAAGCTTTTTCGTTAAAATGATTAATTTCTTTCCCGTTTAATAAAACTTTTCCTTCAGTAGGTAATTGTAGCGCACCTGCCATCGTTAACAATGTACTTTTACCTGACCCAGAAGGACCGATTATTGCAACGAGTTCACCTTTTTCTAAACTGAAGTTTGTTGACTTTACTGCTTCAATAGTATCATTACCGTCTTTAAATGATTTCGTAACATTTTCAAATGATAACATCTAAGTCCCTCCTATCCTATAACTTTTAATGGTTCTACTTTTCTAATGCTTAATACTGAGAATAAGCTACCTAAAATTGCTACGATTATTAATACAATTGCATATAGAAGCATCGTTAAATAATCAAATTTAATCGGGACTATCTCAGGTAGAAATGTTCCTGTTAGCACTGTTAAACCAAAACCAATTATTGTACCGATTAGTGCGATAATGATAGTTTGACTCATCACTGAACGTGCTAAGAAACCATTTGTAATACCTTGTGCTTTTAACACACCAAATAAGTTTTTCTTTTGTAATGTAATAATGTATAAGAAAATACCAATTACCATTGCTGAAATTGCAAATAAGAATACAATCATAAATGTTAGTGTTAGATTTTGTTCTTTATAACCTGGTAATTTCGTAATAAATGATTCAATTTCATTTACTTCTAAATCATTATTTAATTTAACGTCTTTCCAATTTTTATCTTTAACAACAAGTGCATTAATATTATCACCTTTAAGCATTGGGTTAAGCTTTTCAATCGTATCATTATTTGTAAATAATACAGGCGAAGCATTAAATTTTGCACTTTCAGAGAATCCTACTATTTCAAGTTTTTCATCACTATTAGATAACGTAAGTTCATCACCGATTTTAAAGCCTTTCGTTTTTAAAGTATGATCTGCTACAACTTCATTATCTTTTTTAAATAACTTCCCTTTTTCTAATTTAGGCATGAGGAAACCTTTAGAATCTATACCAAACACCGTAGCATTTTCTTTTCTATCACCGTTTGATGTAATGACAGCAGTTTGTTTCAAGCCTTCGCTATTCTCAAATTTACCATCAACTTTATCTGTATCAATAGAAGATTGAGCAATTGTTTGGTTAGCATCTTTATTCAATACAATTGCATTTGCTTTCCAAATATCAATACCTTCCCTGTTCATATTCATTAAACCGTTTGCCAAACCTGACAATAAAAACAGTAAATAACTAATCATAATTAGTACGCCAATAATTAAACCGAATTTCAATTTATTTCGACGCATTTCGTTCCATGCTAAGAACATTTCGCCAACTCCTCCATAAGTAAAAAATAATTCAATAACAATTATAGCATTTTCATATGGCAATTAATTAAAAGACGTAATATTGTAAAAAAATAAACTACACTGTATAATTGAGAACAATTATCAATTAAGGAGGTACTATATTGACTTTAAAAGAAATATGTATTGTTGGTACACCTCACATTAGACTCGACCAAGGTTCTAATACTTTTAAACAATCATACGAGAAATACATAGAAGAATCTTCGATTATTATAGAGAAAATTGCGCAATATTCACCCGACCTCATTACGATTGAATGGGATACAAGAGAGTCACTTCGCTTAAAGAAAGAATTTAAACAAATAATTAATCAACAACTTCCTCACCTATTAAACGAGCATCATTTCATAGCTATGCCTTTAGCACATCGACTAGGCTTATCTGAAGTGTTGCCAATAGATTTTAATCAAATGCAAACACGTAAAATTCGCGCAAGTTTTGCTGACGAATATTTAGAAAATGCAGACGAAAAACTATATCAATATATGAATAATGCAAAAAATGAGCACCAACTTTCCAAAAATCAACCCACTACATTATATGAAAAATTAACAGAACACAAAGAAGGACCTATACCTTTAGAGCAAGTATTTGCAATTCGTTCATTAGCAGATAGTCCAGGAATAGCTTTTGCATTAGAATGGTCTGAAAGAAATCACATCATGGCGACAAACATTATCAAAGCAGCATTAAATCATGAAAGAACTATAGTATTTACAGGTATGAGCCATGTTAGATTTTTAGAATTCATTATTGAATCAACTGGATTATTTAAAGTAATCCCTTCACAAGACATACTAAAATAGGAGAATAAAATGAAAAATTTAATCATATTTCTAGCACTTTGTTTAGTATTAGCGGCATGTAGTCAAAGTAATGAAAATAAAGCTCAAAGTAATGATAAAAAAGAAACTGTTAAAATAAAACAAAAGTATGAACTACGCGGTAAATATAAAGATGGCCGAGATGCAGAGAATAAAGAAGAAGAAGTAACCGTGCCCAAAAATCCACAAAAAATCGTAACATTTGATTATGGAGATGCAGATATTATTAAATCACTTGGTAAAGAAAACAGTGTCGCCGGTATCTCAATAGGTTCAAGCACTTCAATGTTACCTGAAGAACTTAAAAACTTCACAGATGATAAATATAAAAATGTTGGGGAATTAGGAAAACCAAATTTTGAAAAAATCGCTGAAATCGACCCAGATTTAATTATATTTTCTAACAGAACAGCAAGTAGCGAAACTTTAAAAGAATTTAAAAAAGCCGCACCTGACGCAGCCTTAGTTTATATAGGATCAGACGACAATAATGTAGTAAAATCAGTCAATGACAACACGAAAAAATTAGGTAAAATCTTAGATAAAGAAGATAAAGCAACAGAATTAACAAATCAATTAACCAATGAAGAAACTAAGGCTAAAAACCAAGCGAAAAAAGTCGATGATTCCATTATGTTATTACTTGTAAGCCAAGGAGAATTATCTACATACGGACCAGGCGGAAGATTCGGCGGTTTATTATACGATCAACTAGGATTTAAACCAGCAGATAAAGATATAAAACCAAACCCACACGGACAACCCGTTAGCTTTGAATACGTCTCATCTAAAAAACCAGAAGTTATATTTGCAATGGATAGAGATGAAGCCACTGACGGTAAAGGAACGAGCAAGAAAGTGTTATCAAACGATGTATTAAAAAATGTCCCCGCAGTTAAAGACGACAACATTATCAATCTAGACGCAAAATCATGGTACTTCTCATCAGGCGGTATCAAATCAACAATCAAACAAATACAAGAAATACAAAACATCGCGAAAAAATTACAAGAATGATAAGAAGAAGAAACGACTAATCCGAGTTGGATAAGTCGTTTCTTACTTTTATTAAATATATACTCTTATTATCTAACTACATTTGTATCTGTAAATATATCTAATTCATCTCTACTAGTTGTAGAAAACTCGGAAATAACTGCACCTTTTGAACCTGCTTGAAACCAATGTTTCGTATTAGAAGGTATAGTATATTGTTCTCCTGGATGAAGTTGGATTTCATGAAAAACTGTATAAAAATCTTCTTTACCTTGCGGGATAGTGGCTTTAATATGATTAGGATTGCTTTCTCCTTCAACATATAAAAATACTTTCCCTTTTCTGCACCTAAATGTTTCGATTTTTCCAGGTTCATTGACAAGATTTGGATGAATATGTTCAGGACAAGTCTGATGAGGTAATAAGACCATTTCTTTTGCACAATAACCATTTTCATTAATATAAACAATTAAATTTAATCCTTCAATTTCAATATTATTTAGTCCAAAATCTGCAAATTCAATATTTTTAATTTCTTTTTCAGTAAATACTATATTCGAATTTTCAAATTGATATCTCACTTGCTTTTCATATTCTTGATTCATTATTATCACCTTTTATGAAATTTTAAGATCATCCCATGAAACGTCTTCTTCTTCTTTCTTTTCCTTAATTACGATTTCTTCATTTACATCAACACGTTTTTTTAAGATTAAAATTGTGATTGCTGTTGCCAATGATCCAATTAGTAAAGCGAATATAAAACTTAAAGGTTTTGTCATAGTAGGTAGTGCAAACATTCCTGATGCTGGAATATGACTATCTGCTCCCCATAACATGCTTAATCCACCACCTATTGCTCCACCAATCCCAGTTGCGATAATATTTCTACCTAAATCATTAAGTACAATCGGGAAACAACCTTCTGTTATTTGACAAATCCCCATAGGAAACGCTGTTTTTAAAGTAGTAATTTCTTGTTTGTTGAAAATATTTTTCTTCACTAACTTTCCTAAAAAGTATGCAATAGTTAAACCAAACGGAGTAACCATTGAAGCGAGTATTAGTACTGTTACAGGTTCATAAATACCTTCCGAAAATAAAGCGAATACAAAAGCAAATACAACTTTATTTATAGGACCCCCGTAATCTATGGATGATAATACACCTATAACAGCTCCATATAAGAATAATGATGATGTATTCAAATTACCAAGATACGTAGTAATCAGCTCTGTAAACCAAGTAATTGGTGTTCCAACAACATAATACATGATGACACCAGCTATGAAGGTACTAAGGAATGGGAATACAAGGGTCGGCATTAAACCTTCCATCCAATTTGGAACTTTAATATAAGTTGTTAAAAGTATTACTACAACACCCGCAATATAGCCACTAACAATCCCTCCTAAAAATCCTGCTTCTATACCTGATGCAACCATTCCAACAATTAATCCAGGAGCAATCCCCGGCTTATCGGCTATTGAATATGCTATTGCAGTAGAAACAATCATAGGCAATAAACTCAAACCATATCCACCCATGGTTGTCATTGCATCAGAGAACTTAAATCCATTTTTAAAGTTCTCAATTTCTTCACCACCAGTTAAATTACCTATAGCTAATAAAAAACCAGATGCCACAATAATTGGTAAAAAGAAAGATATTGCAGTCATCAAATGTTGTTTAAACCCTATTTCTTTGAGTATCATAAATTATCAAACCCCTCTATTGATTTAAATCGTCAATTCTTCTAATTTTTCAACTAATTTTGTCGGAGATTTAACAACTAAACTTGTGGGTACTTCAACTACTTTTTTCCCTTCAAATCTTTCGCGGCCACCTATTTTAATATCTGCTGCTATTAATACTACATCTGCATTATCTATATCTTTTTGTTCTAATTCATCTTGTGTCCCCGATAAACCTTGAGTTTCTAAACTAATCACATGCCCTCTATCTTCAGCTACATTGGTCAATTTCTCTTTCGCTATATAAGTGTGTGCAATTCCAGCTGTACATGCCGCAATACCTACAATATTCATAATTTTTCACTCCTTAATATAAATTAGCTTTATCAACTGAATTGAATAAATTTATTTTTTCTACAGCTATTTTCTTAGTTTCTTCTATACAAGAAGGAAATAAAACATTTGGTTCTCTTGCTTCGTTATCTTCCCCTTCAAGTACTTCACGCAACTTATTTGTGAATGCAATTTTGATATCACTTGATATATTGATTTTATTAATACCTAATTTGACTGCTTCTTGTATTTCATTATCAGGATTACTAGATCCTCCATGCAGTACTAATGGAATATCTGTCAAATCACTGGTTTTTTTCAATATATCTAGTTTTAATTCGGGCTTCATATTTTTGGGATATATACCGTGAGCAGTTCCTATAGCAATTGCTAAACTATCCACTCCCGTTCTTTCTAAAAACTCTTGAGCGGTAGAAGGATCTGTATATATAACTTCAGAGACGCCCCCTTCTACAGTATTACCAGTGTCACCAATCGTTCCTAATTCCGCTTCAACCGATACACCGACTGGATGCGCGATACTAACTACTTTTTTAGTAACTTCTATATTTTCTTCAAACGATAAATGAGAGGCGTCAATCATTACTGAAGTAAAACCAAGTTGAATCGCATGTATAACTTGTTCATAACTTGCACCATGATCTAAATGTATACAGACTGGAACATTGCTGTTGTTTGCAAAATACTTCACTTGTGCTACAAAGCTATCTGTTAAAAATTTTAATTCATCTGGATGAATAGCAATCATTACAGGTGATTTTGTTTCTTCACATGCCTGCATAACTGCATCAAGTAATTGTCCTGAACCTGCATTAAAAGCTGGAACTGCGAATTTATTTTCATTTGCTACCTTTAAAATTTCTTTTCCACTGATTAACATATAAATCTCTCCTTATGAATTAATGATTAAATCGTATAACTCTTCTTTATTTTCAATGTTTTTTAACTGTTTTATAAATGTTTCCCTTGCCAATAATGTAGCTACCTTTTGTAACAAGACTATGTGTGTTGTGGTTGCGTCTGTATCTTTTACAGCAAATAAAATGACTACTTTAACGTCTTGGTCATCTAAAGTCTCCCATTCAATTTCATTTTTAAGAACTGCTATGGCTACAGTTGTTTCATCTACGGATATAGACTTGCCATGAGGAATGGCAATACCATCTCCTATACCTGTTACGCCTTCTTTTTCTCTCAAATAAATATCATTTAGAAACGATTGATAATCGTTAATATATTGTTTTTCTTGTAGCAATAAACAAAGTTCTTTTAAAATTGTATCTTTATCAGTTGCTTGACTATTTATAATCATTAAGTCTTTATTTATAATTTTTTTTAAATTAATGGTATCTTCCATTTAGTTCAGCTCCTTTAATGAATAATCAATCAGATCTATGTCTTTATCAGAAAGTACAGGGCTAATACAAATAACTGGTTTTTCAAAATGCTTATTTTCTACTCTTATCGTAGAAAAAATAATATCCACTTCTTCATCAATAAATTCACTATTTTTTTGCATTTGTCTATGACTCATAGTAGAAACGATTTTCAAATTAGGGAAACTGTTTTTTAGCCTAATTTGTAGTAATTCTGAAGTACCGATACCAGTTGAACATACAAGTAACACTTTTTTTCTATGTTCCTTTTCTAATTTGTATTTTTCAAAATATAAAGAAATATACCCCACTTCTGCTTCATCTATATCTCCATATTCATTTAAATTTTTATTAATTTCATTAGAAATTTCTAACACTTTTAAAAATGTTTCTTTATATTCTAAGATCAATTCTTTTAACATATTGTTCTCAAGTTTAATTCCCATTCTTATTCTTCCTATCATAGGTAAGATATGATTATATAAGTCTTGATATAATTTTTCATTTTCATTTACTTCTTCTTCATTAATATCAAAAAACCGAGATACAAATTCTATTGTTATCTTATTCGCGTTAAGCTTGTCTTTTTTTATGTACTCTTTTTTTTCAATATTTAAAGAATACAAATTTTGAAATATAAAAAATGATTCTAGTTCATGCAGATCATAGCAAAGGTGTTTACTTAAATTTCGAGTTAAAATATCTGCAATAGTTTTTATTTCTTTATTTCGATTCATTTTATTTTTTTCTTCTTCATCCAATGCATCTTGATTTTCCAACTGATTAACTCTACCTTCTCGATATCTCTTTAAGAGCATATATAAATGTGTGAAGATACTGACATCATATGGATAATAAAGATTTACCTCTAAGTTTTCTTCAATTAAAGATATTTGCTTATCTAGAAAATGTTTATCAGAAGCATTTATATCTAATCCTAAATCCCCAAGCACTTGATTTTTATTAATAGTAAGTAATATCGAATTTATTGCTCTTCTAATATCTATCTCTTCACCTTTTACATATAATAAATTATGCATGTTGTAGACATCGATATTAAATTCATTTAAATATTCAATAATACTTCTGATGCGCCTTTCTTCAGTACTTTCACTCATATAACTATCACAAAAAATATGATTCTTCCTTAACTTTTTGGGATGTTGAAAAAGTAAGGTTAACATTGTCTCTAGTAAAAAATTTTCTTCTTTAATTGTTACAATTGAGTAAATATTTTTATCAATATAAAATTTATTAATTTTATATCCTTTACCAGTTTCTGACTCTATCATCCTTTCTCCATATTGATCTTTGGTAATTTCATTAATTTTTTTAACAAGTCTATAAATCGTTTTAGAAGACACCAATAATTTATCGGATATTTCATTTGCAGCAACAAAATCATAAAAGTTCAAATAATTAATTACTTGTTCTTCCTTGGAACTAAATAACATATCATCACCCCCCGATATGTAATATTATACTTAATTTGTAATCGTTTACACTTCAATCTATGTCCTTAACTATGGACAATCATTATTTGTAAAAAGTTTCTAATTTACTAGCTTATCTATAATAGCAATATTAAAAAGTGATAACACCACAGTTTTTAGCAATTATTACTTAGTGTTTTTCAATAATTTAATTGAGGTTATTAATAAAAAGGTAATTAAGGAGAGCGACATGTTATTGTTAAAGACATGTTTTATGAGTTGTGACAATAAGACTATCCTTATTGACACGTTTTGCGAGTTGTGACAATATGCCTACCCTTGTTGACATGTTTTATGAGTTGTGAAAATATGGCTACCTTTGTTGACACGTTTCGTAAGTTATGACAATAAGACTATCCTTGTTGACACGTTTTGCGAGTTGTGACAATATGGCTATCCTTGTTGACACGTTTTACAAGTTGTGACAATATGACTACCCTTGTTGACACGTTTTACAAGTTGTGACAATATAGCTACCTTTGTTGACACGTTTTGCGAGTTGTGACAATATGCCTACCCTTGTTGACACGTTTTGTGAGTTGTGACAATAAGGACATTACACCTGATATAATTCACCGTATTAAAAATAAAAAAATAACGAGTCCGAGACAACTATTTATGTCTCGGACTCGTACCTTATTAATACAATGCTAATGGTTCTTTAGTTGTTGGCGACGGGAATTCTGAATCGATTTTTTGAATATCTTCTTCGGTTAAATGAATATTACTGGCTCCCATATTATTTTCAATATGAAGTTTGTTAGATGATTTAGGTATAGCTAATGTATGACCATCTCTAATATTCCATGCTAACAGTATTTGAAATACGTCAACTTCATATTTTCTAGACAATTCTAGAAGAACAGGACTTTTAGTTAAATTTTTACCTAGTTTATCTCCCCTAGCTATAGGTGCATATGATATTAAGGCAATGTTATTTTCTCTCATAAATGGTTTTAAATCATATTCTATTCCT
Organism: Mammaliicoccus sp. A-M4; assembly: GCF_022386955.1. Lineage (NCBI taxonomy): Bacteria > Bacillati > Bacillota > Bacilli > Caryophanales > Staphylococcaceae > Mammaliicoccus > Mammaliicoccus sp. A-M4. Next base: position 68,489 of record NZ_JAJNHH010000013.1, on the reverse strand, counting down.
CGATCACCTATATTATATCTAACTTGATTAGCTACACATTCATGACCATTAGGTAAACTAAGTAAATGTTTCATATCGCTCGTATCAAAATTTGATACGCCCCATTCTTTTATTTTTCCTAAATTTTTCGCTTCTTCAAATGCGCTAATTGTTTCTTCTAAAGGATACTGGCTTTTCCAATGTAATAAATATAAATCAATATAATCTGTACGTAGTCTTTTTAAACTGTTATCTATACTTGTTAATACTTTATCCCTCGATGCATTTTCAGGATGCACTTTTGAGATAATATATAATTTTTCTCTATCATAAGATTGTATTGCTTCACCTATTAACTCTTCTGATGCGCCATCGCCATACATTTCAGCCGTATCAATTACATTTGCGCCTTGGTTTATAGCGAATTGAATAGCATCAATCTCCTCTTGATGAATATTTGAATCGTCGCCCATTTTCCAAGTTCCTAATCCAACCGGTTCTATACTCATATCTTTTATATTTACCATAACTACACCTCATTTTGTATAATGTGCATTAGTTTCATACTTTAATGGTAAATGTTTTAGTGTATTATTACAAATAACTGTTTTACATAAATAGTAATGCTTATAGGGCAAAGTTAGGAATTTACATATTAGTCATTTAATTTTGGATAATCTATTACTCTCGTTATATCAATAAGATCTTGAGAGCCCATGTTTTCTTCTGTTATATTTTCAATTTGTTTTAAAATAGCATTTCTTTTTTCTATTTCTTCATCATTTTTAGGATATAAAATTGATGAACCGTCATTTTCTACAGCATTTTGATTTATCTCTGCAAATGGTTTCATATATTTTTCGTAAGCAATAAAAGCATCTTTAATACTATTGTTCTTCTTTAATTCATCAGCTAAAATATATGCTCCTATCATTGCTAAACTTGAACCTTGTCCTGTTAAGAAGGATGGGGCATGTGCTGCATCTCCAACTAATACTGCTCGATTTTCCGCCCATTGATCCATAATAATTTGAGTTGTCGTATCAAAATATATATCTTCAGTTTGTTCTAATGTTTCTAAAAGATTTGGAGCTATACCACCTACGTCTTTAAATTTATCTTTGACTAATTTTTTGTGACCTTCTATATCTCTATGGTTTACAGAAGGTTCTTCTTCATCACTAAAGATTAAAAACGCATGTACTGATTCTTTGTTTTCAGTAGCATACATGATAGCTGTTCTGCCTGGTTCAGAATAAATCATACCTTCTTTATACATATCTAAATAGTTCTCTACTGTAAATCCAGTAAAACAATGTCCTAAATAATTTGTGAATTGACTTTCTTCGCCAAATGTTAATTTTCTTGTATTAGAATGTATACCATCTGCTCCAACTACTAAATCATAGCTGCCTTGCTTTCCACTTTCTAATTCAATTTCAACTCCATTATCTAAATGGTTCATTGTTTTAATAGAATCATTAAAAATGAGATTTATATCATTTTCTTCAACACATTTATACAAAGCTGTTGTTAAATCACCTCTTGGTATTTCAATATCTTCGTTTGCTTTCATAGTAGCATCTGTAAATTGCGAGATTATACTATTGTCATTATCAAGAATTTTAAATTTCATATTGTTTAAATTTTGAGCTTTTAATTCATCATATATACCCATCATTTTAACGATATTAATGGCACTACCTCTCACATCTATAGGGTAACCTCCACCTCTAATTTTTGATGCTTTTTCAACGATTGTTACCTCAAAACCTTTTTTATTTAGCCAATATGCTGAAGTAAGTCCTGCAATGCTAGCGCCAGAAACTAATATTTTTAATTTTTTCATGTTTCATCATCCTTTATTATTAATTGACACTCAGTGCCACTAATTAAAATATAACTTATTTGGCACTCAGTGTCAAAATAAAAAGATTATGCTATAATGTTGTTAAAAGTTTTGGAGGACAATTAAATGAAAGAAGATACTAGAAAGCAAATACTTGAAATTGCAGATAAATTATTCGAAGAAAACGGATATGATAAAACAAGTATGGATAAAATTGCTAAAGAATCAGGTGTTTCAAGACGTACACTTTTTAGATATTTTGAATCGAAAAGCGAAATTTTGTTTCTAAGCAATAACGATTTATTAAAAAACACTTTAGATGAATTTTTAGATGGAAGTTATACATTGGAAAGTATTACGCAAAAATTAATTAATGTATTAGATAATGCATCACACGAAGATAAAGTGAATTATATGGAATCAATGAAGAGACTTAAAACAGAACCAGATTTCCAATCTCAAATACTATATAAAATATTAAAAATACTACCACAATTTCCTTCAAGCGAGTCAGACTCCTCGGATGTATTAAAAGGTGCACTATTCGGAAATATACTCGTAGCTTGGTCTAAAATCATTGAAAATCCTACGGTTGATTCATTAGATTTAATAAAAGAACAAATAATTGAATTTCAAAAAAGATTTTTAGAAAACTAAATAACCCCAATCAAATGGATTGGGGTACACCTATATACTTGATTTTAAACGTGATTTTTCTACTGCTAAATTTTTGATTAATAAAACTAATAAGGAAATTAAAATTGTAATAACAATAGTGACGAATATGGCACTGAGGGCATAGTAACTACCTATTAAATGATACTTTTTAATAATATTTTCTATTACACCTATTATTGGTAAATGAATAATGTACATAGTAAAACTGCATTTACTCAGTGTTTTAATAAAAGCATTTTCTTTATTAAAATATTTATAGAACAACTTGAAAATAACTAACATGATGCTCACACCAAATAAAGCTTCCCAAAATGAATACAATATAGAAGCTAATGATAAACCACCTGAAAATGAAAAGTCAGATATACCGATAATTACTGCGGCTAAATATATTGGCAAACTTAATAAGATATAAAAAATACTTAATTTCCATTTAGTATTTTTTATTTTTTCTAATAAATTAAACTTAAATGCTACAATTCCTAACATGAAAGCAATTAAATATTGTGGCAGATCCCCTATACTTGGTGTGAATTTTAATAACCAATCGTAAATCACTGTACTGATTAACGGCTCCCCTCCAATTAATGGCATAAATACTCTCCAAACATAGAGAACAAGTGCATATAAAATAATAAAATAAATTATATTTAATTTTAATATTGGCATTTTAAAATTTGTGTATTTTTTAATTAATACATATCCAAGATTAAATATAAACAACATGGCAATAAACCATAAAGGACCTATATTCATACTCTTGAAAAATACATTTATATCGTATGTTTTGTTAAATATAAAATATTCACTTATAGGTTGAATTTGGCTAAGAATAATAAAATAAAAAATAATAGGTAATACTAATTTTTTAAAACGCTGCTTTAAAAATAGTTGACTGCCCTTCCGATTATATGAGTTTTCAACAAATAACCCTGAGATTAAAAAGAATCCACCCATAAAAAAATGCTTGGTTAAAACTAACGAGTAGAGAACTAATCCCATTTATAGACTCATTGACCTCCCCAGATAATACATAGCTCATTAAAGAATGATGAGTGATAACAAGCAATGCGAAAAATAATTTGATATTATCTAGGTACGTTATATGCTTTTGCATAAACTACCTCCTTCAAAAGTACACACTAACTTTAATACAGTTGTATTAAAAATTCAATAAGTTTATAATATTAATCGAGGTGAAAAATAATTAATAAAAAATCTGAACAAAAGAAAAAAGAAATTAGTAATGTAATAATAAAGCTTATATATAGGGATGGATTAGATACTGTAAGCTTTAGAAAAATATCTAATGAATCAGGATGGTCATTAGGATCTATTCAAAATTTCTTTGGAAATCAACAAAGTTTATTAATTTTTATTTTTAAAATAATCAGTGAAAATGGCCAAAAAAGAATGGAAAAACAAAATTTATTTGTAAATAAAATAGATTTTGAAGAATTTATAAATTTTGCATTACAACTGTTACCTTTAGACAAAGAAAGAGAAATTGAATTTGTAGCATGGACAGCGCTAGTAAATAAATCGTTATCCAATGAAGATATGAGGAAAGTCGCTCACGACAATTTATTAAAAAATTACGAAGGTATAAAACAAGTTTTTAAATTAATGGTAGACTCTGGTATTTTCAAAGCAACTTTAGATATCAATAAATCGACTAACGAGTTTTACTCATTTTTAGAAGGCTTATCACAGCATAGCTTATTATTACGTGACTATTATAATGATAAATTGTTAAAGGATCTTGTTGAAAGGTTTGTAAAATCTAATTATTTGGACAAAGACTTAAATAATTAGACTAGTGAAATCATAAAAAATTTATACATTTTAAAAATCTTTAAAATTTCCCTACTCTCTAACCACTATCACTACACAAAGGTACGATTTTTAATACTATGTATTATTATTTTGCCTTCTTCCATATGAATACTGAGTGGTTTAATATGCTATATATCATAAAGCATTAAATTAAGAGAGGGATTAATAATGAATGAAACTATAAATTTATTACAGAATCACAGTTCAGTACGAAAGTTTAAAAATAAACCTTTAACTGATGAACAAGTAAACCATATTTTCAAATCTGCTAATCAAGCGTCATCGTTTAGTTTGCTTCAAGCTGTTTCTATTATAAGAATCACTGATGAGGATACAAGAAAAGCTATAATGGAATTAAGTGGCCCTCAAAGTTATATTCAAGAAGCTTCTGAATTCTGGATATTTGTTTCAGATTTCAATCGAAATCATCAAATTGCACCAAATGTTGATATAACTTATACAGAATTTTTACAAATAGGTGCTGTAGATGTTGGTCTAATGGCTCAAAATGCTATGATTGCAGCTGAATCAATGGGATTAGGTGGCGTTTATATCGGTGGAGTAAGATTAAATATTGAAAAACTATCAGAATTACTCGAACTTCCTAAGTATGTTATTCCATTAGTTGGTCTATGCATTGGTTATCCTGCTGAAGAAAAAGCACAGTTGAAACCTAGGTTACCAAAAGAAGTTGTAATGCATCATAATAAATATGAAGAATTTAGCTTAGAAGATATAGAAGATTACGATCAAGAAATGAAGAAATATTATGAGAACAGACCAATAAGAGCGCCCTTTACAGCTAAAAAAGTTAAAGGTTGGAGTGACCATATTGATGATCACTTGGAAAGAAGTATTCAACCGAATATGTTGAGTTACCTTAACAAGCAAGGTTATGCTGTAAAGTAAGTTTTTAAAGATTAATAATAAAAAGAGCCTTAAATATAAGGCTCTTTTTATTATTAAATTTATATAGTCATTTAACACGTTTAACGACATTACCGGTTATTATTAAAATAATTCCAATTACACATCCAATTATTACAGGAATAGAAAAAGATTCTTCAAGAAATAATATATTAATTAAGCCCCATATAAAGAAGAGAACTATAATAGAAACACCATAAAACAAGAACTTTTTAGATAACTTTTCTACATTCATTTATAAATAACCTCCAAAACGAACAATTTTATTCTTGTATAAATTATATCATTTTATTGGTTAATGAAACTTATAGTTAAAGACTTTTTATTATTAATAAAAAAATCTTCCGTTAAAATTTGTAACGGAAGATCTTTAATTTATTGATATTTTTATACAGCTAAAAACTCTAAACGTTGTCTTTCATGCTTATCAATTACAATTTGTGAAGCATCAACGCCTAATTCAATTAAGTTTTTAATGTTTTGAGCTACGAACTCATCACTACCTACAATATAAAATAGGTCATTCTCTTCTGGTTTAATACTATTCACTTCTTCATAGTACGCTTGTCTGCTATCCACAAATTTTGAGGTGAATTTTTTATCTGGAACAGAATTAAATATATCATTGAATAAAAATTCTGAAGATGAATCAACGTTTATAGAATGTATTTTATGAACGCCTTCATTATCTTCTAAATACTTTAGTACTAATGGTCTAAACGTTGCTAACCCTACTCCTGAAGATAATAAGTAGACATTTTTATTTTCTCTCTTTAATGGAACGTTAGAATGCGTTTTAAAAATCGCTACTTCATGGCCAACATCTAAATTTCTTAAAATTTGTTTGAACTCAGAGCATTGCTCTCGTATTCTCGTAGTAATCCCGATTGTATTCTCATTAGGTACAGTGGATATGGACATATGTCTTACCAAACTCTTATTTGGTTTTTCACCTTCATTGAATCCTTTCAAACCAAAGTGCGTATGCGCGCCTTCTTCCCAAGTAAACCCTTCTGGACAATCCAGCAAATAAGTCTTAATTTCAGATGTTTCATCTATAATTTTATTTATTTTAGTCCAATATATCTGCATTAATATATCCTCCTGTTCATTTATATCTATCTACTCAATATACCTTAAATGATAATGATTATCAATTAAATTGAATAGATATTTTAATTGCTTACCGATTACCAAATATCCCTCTAGGGTAAACTGATATATAAGGAGAAGGTGATTGGATGATAACACGTGAAGAAATTTTTGATTTTGTTAGGGATAAATATAATATAAAGCCAGATTACCCTTGGGAAAAGTATTCTAATTATGCTGCTTTGAGACATAAAGATAATAAAAAATGGTTCGGGCTAGTTATGGATATTACTTCTGACAAAATCGGTTTAAATACTGATGAACATATTGATGTTATTAATCTTAAAGTTAGAAAAGAGTTTATAGGCCCTTTAAGAAAAAAAGAAGGATTTTATCGTGCTTATCACATGGATAAATCTAATTGGATTACGATTAATTTGAAAGAGATAAATACAATTAATGAAATTAAAGATTTAATTGCTGAAAGTTATGAATTAACGACATAAAGTTTTACTATATAAAACAAGAGCCTGGGCTCTTGTTTATTTAAATATTAATCATATTTCGTTACAATCAAAATGTTTTTGTTAGGATTTTTCTTTTCAATCACTTTATAATATTTATCAGTAGATTTTGAATAGTATTTATAAACACCATCAGAAAATTCATCGACTTTTTTAGCATCTTTCTGCATAAATTCTTCTGGCGATACGTCATCATTTGATTTGTTGATAACTTTTATAATAATATTGCCTTCACCTAAAATATATTTTGTTTGTGTTGCTTCGTCATAATAAGCACCTTGTTCTTTACGATCACTTAAAGTAAGGTCTCCATATACAACGTTTTCTTGTTGTTTAGGTTCTTCTTTTTCTTCTGACTTTTCTTCAGTTTTAGAATCTGTCTTACTTACTTTTTCTTCTTTATTAGAATCTTGATTCTCTTGTTCACTCTTATCATTGCTTTCTGAAGTACTACATGAAGCTAATAACAATAACGCTATTAACGTAGTAAAATAAAGTTTTTTCATCTACAACACCTTTTATTATTATTTATTCTGCAGTTTCTCCGCCGTCTACTGGAAGATTAACACCGGTAATAAATGAAGATTGTTCTGAACATAACCAGACAGCCGCGTTTGCTTGTTCATTTGCTACGCCCATGCGTCCCATTGGAATACCCGCTTCAAATGCTTTCGCTTGTTCTTCAGCATTTTTACTCCAAGTTTCAACTGCTGAAGTTCTTGTCATACCTGGGCAAATTGAATTAATACGTATATTTTGCTTACCAAATTCTAAAGCAGCACTTTTAGTTAATCCGTTCACACCGTGTTTAGCTGAGATGTATGGTGATAAACCAGGTGTACCGACTAAACCTCCAGTAGAAGCTGTATTGACGATAGCTCCTCCACCAGACTCAAGCATAGCAGGTATTTCATATTTTAAACATAAAAATGTACCAGTCAACGTAACATCTATCGCACGTTGCCATTGTTCTGTTTTAATTTCTGTTACTGGAGCTGTTGGTGCACCAATTCCAGCATTATTGTGTGCCCAATCTAATCGACCAAATTGTTCAACAGTTTCGTTTACTAAGTTTTTAACATCTTCTTCTTCAGCAACATTACATTTAATAAATTGAGCTGTTCCACCTTGTTCTTTAATTAATCTAACCGTTTCATTTCCACCCTCTAAAGAAATATCCGAAACGACTACAGTAGCACCAGCTTTCGCAAAGGCTAACGCGCTTGCTCTACCAATACCATCTCCAGCACCAGTTACAATTCCGACTTTATTTGTCATTAAGTTTTCCATTATTTACCCCTCTATCTCTATATTTTTAATATAATTTAATACTGCCGCCGTCTACCATAACTGTTTGTCCTGTAACTCACTACTAGCAAAAATACTGCTACTGGTCCAATATCATTTTCTACATCTCCAAATTTTTGTAACGAGATACCTTTAACGACTTGGTTATAATATTCTGGATTTTCTTTTCTCCATTGATCAACGCCTTCAGAGTATGCAATAGGAGAAATGATATTCGCATTAATTCCAAATTCTCCAAATTCATTTGCAATAACACGCGTCATACCTCTAATAGCTTCTTTAGCTACAACATAAGCACCTTGATTTTTATCTCCTTTAACAGCTGCTCCTGAACCGAAGTTGATGATATTCCCTTTTGTTTCTTTTAAATGAGGTATCACCATTTGACATAAATAGAATGACGCATAAAATCCTGTATTTAAAGATAGCTCTAAATCTTCTTCTGTAATATCTAAAAAGCTGCTCATTCTTGATTCATGTGCATTATTTACTAATATATCAATTTCACCATATATTTGAATTGTAAGATCTACACACGCTTTTAATGATGCTTTATCACTTAAATCTGTTTTAATAAATAAAGTTTCATAACCTTGATTATTTAATTCTTCGCTTAATGCTTGTCCTTTTTCTTCAGCAATGTCCGCAATAACAACCTTTGCATTTTCTTTAACATAAGCACGTACAATACCAGAGCCTATGCCACCTGCTCCACCTGTTACAATTGCAATTTTATTATCTAATTTAGTCATATAAATCACCCTTCTATTTGGAATTCCAATATCCTTTTTCAACTAGTACTTCTTTATTTTTGAAAGCTAAAATAATAGAAATAATATTAACAATAAACAATATAATGATAATGATTAGGCCTAAAGTGTAACTGCCTGATATATCATATATAAATCCATAAGCTGGTAAAGCAACAATTGACGCTAACGCCAAACCGATTGATGAAGATGAATAAATTTGACTGTAATCTTTACTTCCAAATAGCGATGAAGCCATAGCAGGCGCTATCGTTCCAATTGAAGCGGTAAACATGCCAAATAGGAATAATGCAATTGTCACTACAACTACTAAATCAGGAAGGCTAATTAATAACACACTTGCTAACAAGCCTAATGTCATAGCTAATAGCCCAACTTTTTTAGCACCAATTTTGTCTGTTAAATAACCAAAAATAAGCGATCCAACAAAGACACCTGCCATAAGTGCAGACATCATTGCACCTGCAACACTAACTTTTTGACCATGGTTAACGAGATATGTTGGGACATGCATAGTAAAACTTGAAATTGCAGTAATAATAAAGAAAAATAGTCCCAACAAGAAGAAAGCTGGTGTTTTTTTAGCAATACTGTAATCAATACCTTCTACCACTTGTTGTTGTTCATTTTCGTTACTGTCATCACTTAAATCGCCATAAGCTTTCGTATTTTTATCTTTAGGGATATTACGAATTAATAACAGAATGATAGGTGCAACAATAATCATTACCCCTAAACCAGTAATTAAGTATGCCGTTCTCCAACCAAACTGGCTAATTAAAGCACCTACTATAGGTTGTGCGAAGACACCGAATAATCCACCAATGGCTGATAAAATACCAAGAGCAAGTCCTTTTCCTTTACTAAACCATCTTTCAATTAAAATAGGACCACCTATTACTGTAATAAAGACGCCCCCGATAGCAAGAGGAATATACAGTACGTACCAGCCCCATACAGAATTCATTACTCCGAATAAAGCGAACGAGCCTGCTTGTAGAATAATTGCAATAAATAACACGATACGCGCACTATATTTAGATAATATCTTTCCTCCAAACGGAAGGAATAATAATGTCACTATTGAAGAAATACTTAAATAAATCGTTAAACTTCCCATACCTACATCTAAATCTTTAGCTACAGGAGATAAGAATTAACCAGATGAATTATTCAGTGCTGATTTCCCTAACCCTACAGCAACACAGAGTCCAATTAATATTAACCAAGCAAAATGTATCTTTCTTTTATGCATTTAGTACACTCCAATAATTTTATTTGTCGTTTTTATTTAGTTGTTTTACTCGTTCATATAGTTTTCTTTGAATATTTAATAATTGTGAAACTTCATCATTATTTAAGACAGAATAAACTTCATTCCTCATATTTTGTCCCTGATTTTGAGCTTCATCAAGCACTTCTATTCCTTTCTCTGTAATCGTAATTAAAATCACTCGACGATCATCTTCTTGATGTTCTCTTAAAATATATCCTTCTCTTAATAGGTTATTTGTTAATTTTGTAATTGCTCCAGAGGTATAACCTAAAGATTGTGCAAGATATGATGGTCGTTGAGGACCCTCTTCTTTTAATTTTGATAACGCTAAAATTTGAGAGATGTTAACGTTCAGCTCAAATTTTTTCATAAAGAGCGTCATTGTAGCATCGTTAAATAATTCAGCATTATGAATAAGTTCAAAAAAATTGTTATTTTCCATACATATTCCTTTCTTTAATCAAATTATAGTGATAGTATACCAGTAAAAGGTTTACCGGTAAACCAATTAAGGAGTGGAAGAAAAAATGAAAAGATTAGAAAACAAAGTAGTAGTTATTACAGGTGCGGCACAAGGCATGGGTAAAACGCATGCTGAGAAAGTTTTAAGTGAAGGTGGAAAAGTTGTTATTACTGATATCAATGAAGAACTTGGGAATAATGTTGCACAAGAATTAGGAGAAAATGCTATATTTATTCGACATGATGTTTCCAACGAAGATGACTGGAAAAACGTAATAGATACAGTGGTTGATAACTGGGGACGCATTGATGTGTTAGTGAATAACGCTGGTATTACGACTAATACATCGCTAGAAGAATTAACTTTGGATTCTTACATGAAAATCGTTAATATTAATCAAGTATCTGTATTTTTAGGCATGAAAACTGTAGCTCCAATTATGAAAGCTCAAAAAGAAGGTTCAATTATCAATATTTCATCTATGAATGGATTAGTTGGCGGCGCAATAGGTTACACAGATACTAAATTCGCAGTAAGAGGTATGACAAAAGCAGCATCAAGAGATTTATCACCTCATAACATCCGAGTAAATTCAGTACATCCAGGTGTTATTCAGACGCCGATGTTAGAACTAGAAGAAGTTAAAGAACAAGTAGAACAATTCAAAAAGACGATTCCAATGAGACGAGTTGCTCAAACTGAAGAAGTTTCAAATATGATTGTCTTCCTTGCTTCAGACGAATCAAGTTATTCCACAGGATCTGAGTTTGTAATCGACGGTGGAATTACAGCTTTATAACGATAAATATAATTTCATTAAGTAATATAATTAAACTTGTAGATGAAAATCGACGTAATACTTACGTTCGAATTGATTATTCTACAAGTTTTTTATTTATTATTTGCAGTTGTTATTTCTTTAATATTTTGTATAATTGAGAAGTGTTATCAATTAGAAATGAAGGAGAACGAAATATGAGAAAATACATAACTCTTGTCGTTTGTGCACTTTTACTATTAACTGCATGTAGTAATAATGACAATAAAGCAGCAAAAAGTGAGAAAGAAACAGTAACAATCAAGAAAACATTTGAATATAAAGAAAAGAACCAAGATCACAATCGAGGTAAGAAAAAGACTGAAACTGTGACAATTCCTAAAAATCCTAAGAATGTAATTGTTATGGACTATGGAGCACTAGACATTATGCAAGATTTAAACTTAGAAGACCATATCACAGCAATACCTAAAGGAGAAAACGGTAGCTTTTTACCAGACTATTTATCAAAATTTAAAGATAAAAAGTATACAAATTTAGGCAATCCTGGAAGACCTAATTTCGAAAAAATTGCAGAAAAAGATCCTGATTTAATTTTGATTTCATTTAGACAAGCATATACTAAAAACTTAGAAGAATTTAAGAAAGCTGCACCAAACGCTAAAGTGTTGTATGTAAGTCCTGATGATGATCAATATATAGATTCTATTAAAGAAAATGCTACGAACATTGGAAAAATATTTGATAAAGAATCAGAAACTCAATCACTTATCAAAAAGCTCGATAAAAAAGTTTCATCAGTAAAAGAAGTCATCAATGACGACAAAGTTATGTTCACAAATGTAGATAATAAAGGTATTAAAACTTACGGCTCAACTGGTAGATACGGTGGTTTTTTAAATGGATATTTAGGAATTAAACATATCGATTCAAAAATGCCAGCCAACTCAAGCGGTCAAGTCGTATCGTATGAATACATAGCTAAGAAAAACCCAGATAAAATCTTCTATATAAATAGAACAGATAAAGAAACTAAAGGCATACCACAAGAATTAAGAAATCCAGTTATCCAAAACGTAAACGCAATTAAAAATAACGACATTTTAGAATTTGATGCTAACACATGGTTCTTCGGTGCCGGCGGTATCAATTCTACAATTAAACAATTAGATGATATTGAGAAAGCTTATAAATAAAATTAAAAAACTGCTCTCCATTAATAAGTTTTTATTGGGGAGCAGTTTTTCTACTACTTTAATAAATCCATTAAAAAGTTCGTAAAATATGTTTCTAAAAACGCAGCGATAATACTAAGTGGTAGTACTAATAATATGTATACTTTAGCTACTATGACAATACTTTTTAAAAAAGATATTTTTGTCTTTTTGTTTTTGCGAAATAAATTACTTATCATTCTAATAATTGATTTATTAAGTAAATATAATGCCGCCGCAAATACTGCGTAACTTAACAGCTCTAATACTGTATGAGGAATTGACGACCCTACACCTATTAATCCTAAATGTAAGTCAACCCTTATTAATAATGTAAAGACAAATCCAGTTAATATGGATGTTGATATTAAGTTTGCTGAATATAAGAATGGTATAGGAATAATTGATAATATTAACATTTGTAATGGCACTTTAAACCCATTATTTATAATATATTGCCAAACTTTCTCTAATCCTTCTGCCCGTTGTTTATCCTCAGGTAAACCTTGTATATTTTTTATTATTTCGATATTAGGATTCACAATATATGTAATAATTCCTGATATTAGCATAAGACTTATTGATATACAAAAAAAGATTATAATCCTTTTAGTCATTGATTTATCTAGAATTTTCAATGCTATCCACCTTTATTTTTATATTTATTTCTATTTTAACATAGTATTTTTCAAGTTTGTTAGACTGTCGGCAGACTGCTTTTAAGTTATGATGTTTCCGGGTATACAAAGAATAGTCGATTTAAAAGAGGTGAAAAAATGAGTAATATTTCTTGTAAACGTGTATTAGCAACAGGAGTCGTTGGTGGATTACTCGCTGGAGCTGTGAAAATGGGCTGGGAATCTCTACTCCCTCCTCGTACTCCCGAACGTGAAGAAGAACCACCACCTGTAAAAATGATGAAACAATTTAATGTTCCAGAAAACGTACAAAATTTCACCGTCACTTATAATGAGAATGACATACCTATCCCTGTAATGGGCATTCACTATGGTTTCTCTGTTGGAAACGCATTACTATATGGTTTAATAGCTGAAAAATGCAGCAAGATTACTTTCGGCAAAGGTATATTATTTGGTGTAGGTGTCCATGTTATATTCCATGAATTTGTATTACCAAAATTAAACTTAACACCAGCAAAAGAAGACTTACCTGCTGAAGAACATTTATCAGAATTACTCGGTCACATTATATGGATGAACACGATAGATATTGTAAGAAATTCAGTAAAATAAGTATTAAGAAGAGTCCGGACAAATACTTGTCTCGGACTCTTTCATTGTGTTAGCAGGAGCTATGCATATTGGAAATAGGCTTATATCCAGTTTTTCACCCCTTTTATCTTATAAGAGCTGACTTATGTTGCACGTGCTCCTCGTCTTGCAACTTTATACCATATTTACTAAAACAAAAAACTGAGACAATTTAACTGCCTCAGTCTCTTAATTATGAGCAAGGATTCAAATCCAGACTCCACTATTTACTTAGATTAATTTTTGATTTGTGTTTTGTTTTTTTATTTTCATTAAGAATCCGAATAGTCCTATACCCCACAATAAAAATAGAGGGTCCCACACCATCGCTTGGCCAAATGTAGTATGAAAATCATGATACTGGATAACTTGCAACAACTTTAACCATCCTACAACTGTATTTAAACCCCCATATATCATTAAAAATACTGAACCTATACATGATATATAAAATAAAATTTTATTATATGTTTTCATTAAATACAGAGGTGCTAATGTTGCTATTCCTTTAAATAAACCGACCACAATTAACATGAGGTTCATCCATATTCCCCACTGTGCATTAAATGTAAAAACCCAAGAACCGACTGATAATAATCCAGCTGTTCCTCCAAATGCCCAATACAACGAGAATAATGTATGTACCAGCCCACTTACAACGAAAATTGAAATAAATTTTTTCACTTTATCACCTATTTTGAACAAATATCGTCTTATTTGCTAAGCGACTTGCTTTCTAAATTTCAATAATTTGAATTGTATTTTGTATTTCTTGTTTTAAATCTTTAGAACGCCATTCTCTCTGATACCCTAAGCATGGACAAATAAAATTGACACCTTTTTCTTCTATATTATTACGAAAATGTACGTGTCCCATTATGCTATATTTTATCGGATACTTCTCATAAAATAAATCAAAATCTGATGTTCCTATAAACGCATTAAAATAATCAAATATTCTATGTGGCATAGGTACAGCAAATTGTTTGTGTGTGACGATGTGCGTCATCAAAATAATATTTTTGTCTTTAACTTTTTCTAAATCTCGTCTTACTGAATCTGCTGCTAGTTTAGACATTTCTAGATCAGACTTACCCCAATCTATTCTTTCTTTATCTAGCCAAGTAGATCCGTAATATTTTCTTCTTTCTAAACGCTCTAGGCTAAATTTTTCACTATCAGCAAAGCTGTAATCATACCAACCGCTATGACCTACAATCGCCCATTCATCATTGATTATATATGGGTCTGCAATTATACTTTCTGGTTGTGATTTATAATACTCAAATATTTCATAAGAAGTCTTTTCTTCCGCTTCATTTTTCCAATAATCATGATTGCCAGGAATAAATAACACTTCTATATTTGTTTGATGTTTAACATTTTGTATAAATGGCATTGTTTGTTGATAATGGTTAGAAATATCGCCTGCTATGAGTAACATATCTAGTTTCAATCGCTTCACTTCATCAATTAAAACATCTTCAAAATCTTTCGGAAAATAATGATTACTTCGATCGATATGCAAGTCAGAAATCGCACCAATTTTCATACTTATTACCTTACTTTCTATTGTATACCCTTTAACTTCAATCTTATATTAACATATAAATGTAAACTATCCTTTATAATAGAATTAATAATAATTATTGGAGGCATATAAATGGATATTCAAAAGTTTGAAGAATATTTAAAAATAGATTCTAAAAATTATAATCAAATTAATTTAGAAACTTTAAATCATTATATAACACGCTTTATGTACACTGTTCCTTTCGAAAATATTAGCGTACAAAATCAACAACCTATTTCCGTTAATATCGATGACTTATATGAAAAGATTGTTATAAATCATCGTGGAGGATTTTGTTATGAAATGAACACTATATTTCAGTTTTACTTAGAACAAAAAGGTTTTAGTATTACTTGCGCATCCGCTACTATACACACACCTGATGATGGATGGAGTAACGATGGTTCACACATGACAACTATCGTGCAATTAGATAGACCATATATAGCTGACGTGGGATTTGGAGACTTACCTATTAATGCGTTACCCGTTCACTATGAATCTGAAAATATGACTGTCACTACTGTATCAGGTAGCTATCGCGCAATCTACGGAGAAAACGAAGAAATTCTTGTTCAAAAACTACAAGACGATAATTCTTGGAGAACTTCATATAAAGCTAAAAATATATCCAGACCATGGTCATATTTTGTAGAACATTTAGAATTTAATGAGCATAACCCAGAATCTATATTCGTACAAACATTGCTCATCACAATGGCTAAAACCTATGGTCGCGTTACAATGTCACAAGATCAACTAACGATAACTAAAGCTGATGGTAAAGAACAATCACCAGTAACACCACAAAATTACAAATCCATCTTGCAAAAATACTTCGGGTTAGACGTGACAATACAAACAATTGAAAATAAAGTATAAAAATCATAAAAAAATCTCCTAACCCACTGCTGAATATACAACGGATTAGGAGATTATTTATAAGAAAAGGATATGTCTCAGTCCTTATTTCTCTTTTATTTGTAATTCTTGTTCTTTCCACCATAATGCTTCTTCAGCATTTTTAACAACGTGATTAAATTCTTTTTCATTTGATACAGTAGGATATGAGCCTTTTAAAGCTTTTCCTGAAGTTGTTTCAAATAATACAAGAATCGTTATGAAACCGATAAGGCTGACAGCTGTTAAGTAATATGCTGGTGCTAGTGGGTTTTGAGTAACGTGCACTAACCATGTTGACACTAATGGTGTTGTACCACCAAATATTGATACTGATACGTTAAATGTAACAGCTAGTGTGCGGTAACGTACGTCTGTAAAGAAAATACTCGGTAATAAACTTGGCATAGAACCTTCATAAGTTGAAAGGAAGAATCCAAGTATTAAAATACCAAACGATACAAACATTAACTGATTCATGCCCATAAAGTAAAAGGCTAGTAATGAAAATGCAGTTAACCCAAATGAACCGAATAAGACAACTTTCTTATTACCAATCTTGTCACTTAGACGTCCGAATAAGAATGCTAGTGGAACCATTACAACCATAACACTCGTAATGAGAATTGTACTTACAGTCGTTGAGATGCCAATAACTTCGTCTAAATATGATGGCATGTATGAAAGTAACATGTAGTTCGTGATATTAAAGAATGCCACTGTAATAAAGCATAAGATAATATCTTTTTTATGATTTTTAATAATCGATACAAATGATTCAGGCTCTTCTTCATTTTCTTCGATTTCATTTTCAAATATAGGTGTTTCGTCTAAATGTCTTCTTAAATAAAGACCGATTAATCCAAGTGGTGCGCCAAGAATAAATGGAATTCTCCAGCCCCACGCTAGCATTTGTGCATCAGATAAAGCAATAAACATACCACTCGCTAATAAAGAAGCAAGTATGTAACCTGCTAAAGTTCCAATTTCTAATCCACTGCCTAGTACACTTCTTCTGTTATCAGGAGATAATTCAGCAATATATACCATTGCACCTGCATATTCTCCCCCCGTTGAAAACCCTTGAATAATTCTAGCAATTAACAAAAGAATAGGAGCCCATATACCAATTTGATCATATGTAGGTAAAAGACCGATTAATAAAGTTGAAGCAGCCATTAATATAATAGTTGTCGTCAATACTGTCTTACGACCAAGACGATCACCAATTCTACCAAATATAACCCCGCCTAACGGTCTCATTAAAAATGCAATCGCAAATGTTGCGAATGTAAATACTAATTTTAATTCATCGTTCTGTACGCCAGTAAAAAAGTTTTGGCTAATAATAATTGCTAAATAAGAATATAGACCGAAGTCAAACCATTCCATAGCATTACCTATACCTGTTGCGTAAACACTTTTCTTAGTTTGTTTCATATCAACAACATTAATTTTGTTTTTGTTAAATTTCATGTTTGATTAAACACCCTTTCGATATAGTTATGTATCTTAGCATATCGACAAATTAACACAACTGTAATATTACACTTATATACCTTGTCGTAAATTGTGAAAACCGCCACAAACGTTATAACTTATACCGATTGAAACTGGTCGACCAATGGTGTAAAATTATATTAATTTTCTTAAAATTTGCATTGATTTCCTATAGAAAGTTACTTTATTTATATAGTAAACAAATGTTATCTTTCCTAAAATTTGTATGATGAAACAGTGAAAATAATACCTTAAATTCAAAAATTTCATAATATTTTTATAAAGTACTATAATTGGTTATAGAGATTATGAGATGGAGGTTTTATACTATGAAGCATTATGACATGTTAGTGATTGGTTTTGGAAAAGCTGGTAAGACGCTTGCTAAAGATTTTGCTGGTCAAGGAAACCAGGTTGCTGTAGTTGAGCAAGATTCAAATATGTATGGTGGCACGTGCATTAATGTCGGATGTATACCTTCTAAAACGTTATTACATGAAGGTAATGAAAATCACACCTTCACTGAAGCAATTAATCGTAAAAAAGATGTCGTATCGGCATTAAATAAGAAAAATTTTGATAATCTAGATTCTGATGAAAATATTAAAGTTTATACTTATAAAGCACAGTTTAAGGATAATGAAACTGTCGATTTGTTAAATAAATCAAATGAAATTGTTGAATCTATTCAAGCAGACCATATCATTATAAATACAGGTAGTCGCTCAAATATACCTGAAATAGAAGGAATTGAGCAAACTGAGAACATTTATGATTCTAAAGGTATTATGGAATTGAGACATTTACCAGAACATCTCGTGATTGTTGGTGCAGGTTATATCGCTTTAGAATTTGCGACGATTTTCTCAAGTCTCGGTAGTAAAGTTTCGATGATTCATAATCGTAAACATATATTAGGTACTGAAGATAAAGATGTAGCATCTCATATTTACGACCAGTTGTTGAACCAAGGTATAGAATTTATAGATGAAGCGGAAGTTCACGCTTTTTCAACTGAAGATAATCGTCCTGTCGTTCATACTAACCAAGGTGATATTTCTGGTGATGCTGTCCTACTTGCGACTGGACGCATACCAAACACTGACCTCGCATTAGAAAATACTGATATTAATCTAGACGATAAAGGTGAAATTAAAGTGAATTCTTCATTAGAAACTGCTGTAGATAACATTTATGCAGTTGGTGATGTTAAAGGCGGCCCACAATTCACTTACATTTCTTTAGATGATTATCGAATCGTTAAAGATCAAATTTCAGGCAATAAAAAACGTTCAACTAAAAATAGAGGTCATGTTCCATATACAGTATTCTTAGACCCACCTTTAGGACGTATAGGAATGACAGCTAGTAAAGCTAGAAAAGAAGGCTTCAATGTAAAAGAAGGTATGATTGAAGTTAAAAATATTCCTCGTCACAAAGTTAATAACGATGATAGAGGTATATTTAAAGCGGTAGTTGATGTAGATTCACAACAAATATTAGGCGCTAGTTTGTACGGCACAGGATCTGAAGAAATTATTAACGTTCTTAAACTCGCTATGGATATGGATGTGCCTTATACAAGATTAAGAGATAATATTTATACACATCCTACTATGGTCGAAGCATTTAACGATTTATTTGATATATGATAAAAAAACTTTTGGTCAATAAAGGTCAAATTATTTGAAATGCACTTATATATCATTCACAATAAAGTTAAATATTATGATAGGAGTGATTTCATGTCTGAAGAAAAACAACAAGAAAAAGACATACTAACTGAAAAACTATTAGAAACACGTACGATCATTATAACTGGTGAAATTAATGATAAAGTTGCAAAAGAAGTCGGTAACCAACTTTTATTACTAGAAGCAATGGGCGATGAACCAATTACTTTATTCATTTCCAGTCAAGGTGGTCATGTCGATTCAGGTTATTATATTCATGACATGATTAATTTCGTGAAACCAGAAGTAAATATTATCGGTTCTGGTTGGGTAGTAAGCGCAGGTGTAATTATTTATCTAGCTAGTAAAAAAGAAAACAGATATAGCCTGCCAAACACAAGATTCATGATTCACCAACCATCAGGCGGCGTACAAGGACAATCTGTAGAAATGGAAATTACAGCTAAAGAAATTATACGCACACGTCAAAAAATCAATGAATTAATCGCGAAAGAAACAGGACAGCCTATAGAAAGAGTCGAAAAAGATACTGGCCGCGACTACTGGTTAAGCACCCAAGAAGCTTATGATTACGGCTTTATCAATAAAATTATTAAATCACGCGATGAAATCGATAAATAAATATATTGTTATTAAATAAGAATCTCTCCATTAGGTTTAAGTCTGATGGAGAGATTTTTATAGATTTTATAAACTTATTTCTTCGAATCTATCAATTGTTTCAAAATGGAAAGTGGCCCTCTAGTTGAAATCGTTACGATATATTGTACAAGTTCTTCTATAGAAACACGATTTTCGTCGTGCACCCAATATTTAACCATAGACATTAAAGCACCTGATACATATCTTAAGTAATAATCGTCTGGTACACCATAAACTGTGTTATTTTCTCCAATTAAATAATTAATATTTGAGAGAATCATATCTGTAATACGTTCTTCGATTTTACTAGTCCTATCTAAGTTTAAAATAGCATGATAAAATTCTATATTTTCGCTAATGTGTATAATCACTTTTTTAATAACTTCATTAGAGAATATTTCAATGAATTCTTCTGCAGTTTTTTGAGCAAGATTTACTTTTCGGATGTCGACTAATTTTTTTAAATCTGCAATTTGTTCGTCTTCCATTTCTTCAAGGAGTGCGTATTTATCATCATAATTTAAGTAAAAGGTACCTCTATTAATGTCGGCTTTATCAGAAATCTGACGTATTGTAATACGTTCTATTTGGCTATCTTCTAATAATTGTATAAAAGCTTTCTTTATAGCCGCTTTACTTTTTCTTACTCGACGGTCTTCAGCCATTTCATTAATTCCTTCCATAGAAAAGTTTATTTGTTAAATATCATTATAATCAACACGATTATAATTAATCAACAGATTGTATATTAACAAAGAAAGAGTCCAGAACATAAATAATTGTCCTGGACTCTTTTTTATATGGCGGTATCTGACTGGGTGGAACCACAAAATCTTTTTAGCAAAATAAGATTTCTGTTCCACTCCCTTATAATATTTCTTTTGCTGATAGTACTGCTTCTTGTGTAATTTCATGACTGTTCACCCAAGTTTCATGTACTTCAGCACCGCGTTCTTTAAATATTTCAATCACTCGTTCACTTTGTTCTTGTGTAACGATTGGATCTTGTTTACCCATTGATAGGAATACTTTAAAGTTTGATAAATCTTTTTGATTATCTTGTAAGTCTAAAGGATATAATGGTGCGAATAATAACGCTTTTTGGAAAGGTGTACTTTCTCTTAGTATTAAGTTAATCGCCATATTCGACCCGTTTGAAAAGCCTACTGGTATAACGTCTTCTAAATTAAATTCATATTCTTTTGATGATTCTTTAATAAAGTCATATAATTCTTGACCTCTATACTCTAAATCTTCTAAGTCATAATCGCCTTCTGCACGTCTTTTGAAGTAACGCGCCATACCATTTTCGGATATTTCACCTTTTACACTTAACACATTATAACTTGGATCAAGCATTTCTGCTAAAGGTAGTAAATCTCTCTCGTCTCCACCTGTTCCGTGTAATAAAAGAAATACAGGTTTGCCTTGTTCACCTTGTTTAAATATATGTTTCACTTCTAGTCAACTCCATTCACTTTATGGTCTTTCTATTGTAAATGTGCGCCCTATTTCAGCGTAATCATTACCTGCTAATCTACTTACTGCACTTAATTCATCTTTATTAATATAGCCATCGTTATAAATAGCATCATCAAAATGATAATGTTTTATTTCTAATAATATTAAATCAGATACAGGTTTATCATCTTTTTTAATAACCATTGTATCGTGTAATACAGCTTCAAAGCGTACCTTACTTTGTTTCAATCCTGGTACTGAGACACTTAACGATTCTACAGTATCAAATGTTGTACGCGTAAGTTCACTTTCATTTCTATTTAAAAGCGCAGCGGTTTCATTTGTATTTTCAACATTTTCTGTATCTACAATGTGTACGACCGCTTCTTTTTGCTCCAATATATTTCGAGCCGTGTCTTTCGATTCTCCATTTACTCTTTGTACCGCTATAGATAGTATAGGAGGTTCTGAAGAAACAACGTTAAAGAAACTAAAGGGTGCAATGTTTAATATACCGTCTTCAGATTGTGTCGTAACTAATGCAATTGGTCTAGGTATAACAGACCCTATTAATAATTTATAGTTTTCTTTTTGCGTTAATTGTTCTGGACGTAACACTTTCATCAGAACCACTCCTTTTCTATTTAATTAGTCATGCTTTCTTGTCGTATCAAAATGTTTAATTTCAGATTCAATATACTCACGCTGAGACTCTAAGAATGGTGGTAACGCAAGACTTTCCCCTAATGTTTCATAAGGCTCGTCTCCCATAAATCCTGGACCATCTGTAGAAATTTCTATTAGTATATGTCCAATTCTGGCATATAATGCTTCAAAGTAGAAACGATTAACATTTCCTGAGTTACCAATGCGTAGTTCTTTATATTTTTCTTCCCATGCTTTGATAGCTTCGTGATCTTTCACTCTAAATGATACGTGATGAACTTCACCGTACCCTTGTCTAGCTTCAGGTGTTTTGTCATCTTTTCTTAAAATAACTTGACCACCGTTACCACCTTCGCCAACTTCAAATAATGTTACATCTTCTTCTTCAACAATTGGTTTCATACCATATATTTGTTTCAATACTGATTTGAAATCGTCATAATAACTAACTGTAATTTCAATTGGTCCTAATCCATATATCGCTTTATCTTCAGGAACTGGTCCGTTTTTCCATGGTATGCCTGGTTCAACACCTTTATTTAATTCATCTGAGAATAATTGATATCTTTGACCGTCTTTCTCTTCAAATGGTAAAACTTTTTTACCAAACAGTTCTTGAATACCGTCATTTTTAACACCAAATTCTTCAAATCTCTCTAAATAATATTCTAAAGCTGCATCGTTTGGTACTCTGAAGCCTGCACGACTAATAGAATTTGTACCTCTTTGACCTTTAGGACTATTTGGGAAATCAAAGAATGTCATGTCTGTCCCTGGTGATCCTTGATCATCTGCGAAAAATGTATGGTACGTATATATATCATCTTGGTTTACTGTTTTTTTAACTAAACGCATTCCTAATACTTCTGTAAAGAATTCATAGTTTCTTACTGCATCATCTGTTATAGCAGTTACGTGATGGATTCCGATAAGTTCGTTATTACTCATTATAGATTCCTTCTTTCTTTATTTTTTATTTCGAATTCGAAATAATAACGCTGAAAAAAATTTGCGCGACTTACTCATTAGACATTGCGCTAATTTTTTTTAGTGCTCTTCTTAATATAGCAAGTTCTTCATCATCTAAGATAGAAAAAGCATTCGCAATTGTTTCAGCATGCTTTGGAAAAATATTTTCCATTAACTTATGCCCTTCATCAGTTAATACTGCATACGTGATTCGTTTATCTTTCGTATCTTGACGACGTCTCACATAACCTTTCTTAACTAATTGATCAATGACATATGTTGTACTACTACTTGCTATTAAAATACGTTGTTTAACCTTTTGAATAGGCTGATCACCTTTATGAAATAACAGTTCCATTACGGCAAATTCAGTAATATTCAAACCATAGTTCTTCATGTCTTGCTTAACAATACGATCAATCGTATCATTCGAGCGTTTAATACCTACCAATGCCTTTAAAGATTCATCTGTTCTATTCATGTCATCACCTATCCACATATTATTTCGATTTCGAGATAATTGTAACGCGATTTTAGATGTAAGTCAACAGTTTTGAGTATATTAATTATACTAAGTATAAAAATGATAAATTAAAAGCCTGAGACACAGTATACGTCTCAGGCTGATTCAATATAATGGCAATAGCTGACTGGTATGAAGTTGCACTTATATCAAACTTTTTTCATACCTAGTCCCACTTCGCTTATTTTAAAACTTTAATTTATCTGGTCTATAGAACACTAATATAACCGCCGCAAATACGAAGAAACCTATCGCAACGTACATCGGGAAGTTAATATCTATGTCGAACACTACCCCTGCTACTAACGGGCCAACTAAGTTACCGACGCTGGTTGCGGCAGAGTTTAAGCCACCCGCTGTTCCTTGATTTTTTCCGGCCAATTTCGAGAAGTAATTCGTCATTGATGGTCTTATTAAATCAAATCCTATAAATATAATAAAACTTACAAGCATAACGGATAAATAACTCGAAGCGAAAATAAATGCGAATAACACGATTACTGAATATATAAGTGAGAACAATGTAAGTCTAATTTCTCCAATTCTTCCTACGATTCTTTCAAATAGGAATAGTTGGAATATAACCCCTACAATAGCTCCACCTGTAATCGCAATAGAAATATCTTTCGGTTCGAATCCTACTTTTTCTGCTGTATATAATGAGAACATCGTCTCAGTTGAAGATAAACCGTAAGATAAAATCAACATTACAACGACAGGAACGACGAACAATTTATATGGGAATGGTTCTTTTACTTTCGGTTTGTCGACATCTTCTACTTCTTTTTCTTCTTTTAACAAAATAATAGAGAAGAGTAGCGCAATGATACCTAATACACCGGCAAAATAAAAAGGCATTCTATGCGATATTTCTGCTAAGAATCCTCCCACTCCTGGTCCAATAATAAATCCTGTGTTAATAACTGCTGACATGTAACTAAAGTTTCTTGCTCTATTTTCCACGGTTGATAAGTCACCGATCATACCATTAACACCAGGCATTACAAACGCTGCACTAATACCACCTAATACTCTTGATAATAAAAGTATTGAAAAAGTATTCCCTACCGCAAAAATAAATTCTGATATGGAGAATAATAAAAGTCCAATAATGATAATGATTTTCTTACCAAACTTATCTGCAAATCTTCCTCCAAATGGAGAAGCAATCATTTGAAACAACGCAAACACTGCTACTAATAATCCTAAATCACTACCGTTCAAATCTAAATCGTATAATATTGTTGGTAGTACTGGGATAACAATACTAATACCTAAAAACATAAGAAATATATTAAAATATAAAATGTTTAACTTATTCTTCATATTAGACCTCCTTATTCATTACTTTATTAAATATTAAGTGATTTTCACTATATTCTAATCTATTTGTTTTCATTTTCATATCAAAAAACACCTTTAATATATTAAATTTAAAGTGTATAGTAACTATATAGTCAAGTGGAGGAATTCAATTTATGCAAAAAATTAATCATATACCTATAAGCGAGTTTGCAAGTCTAACAAATGTCAGCCGACAAACATTGATTTACTATGACAAAATAGGCTTATTTAAGCCGGATTTTAAAAATGAAAGTGGCTATCGTTATTACTCAGTTAAACAAATCGAGTTTATTAGTGTCATTACATTATTGAAAGAATTAGGTATGTCCTTAAAAGAAATTAAACAATATACACAAGACAAATCACCAGAACTTTTCCTAGATCTCATGCAACAACAAAAGAAAGTCATACAAGCACAGAAACAACAATTAAATTTTAATGAGCTCGTAATAAACGATAAAATCAAATCTATCAAAGATGCTATCCATACAGAATTCGATAAAATTGAACTTCACGATATAGAAAACACTACATTTTATATTAGTGATAACATCAATAATGTTTCCGAGCTAGATTTTCTAATGTCAATAAACCAATTTGTAGATGAGCTCAAGCATCACAATTTATTCTCTAGTCAGCCAATAGGCGTTGTAACAAAGAAAAATGAAATTTTAAATAAACAATATAATCAATATAGCTACCTTTATGTTGAAATCCCATCAAATAAAAGTGACTATACAAATACCATTACCCTAAACGGGCAGTACTTAGTCGGGTATCATCTCGGTTTAGATCAAACAATTTACGAAACTTATCAAAAGATGTTTAACAAAATAGAAGAGTTGAATTTAGAGATCGGTCAATACGTTTTTGAAGAATATGTATTCGATTCAGTGATTAAAAATAATGAAAAAGAATATATTACGAAGATTATGATGGAAATTACTTAAGGGAGCCTGAGATGTTTATATGTCACAGCTTTATTTTTAGATTTGGGTCAGAAGAAAAGTTAGTTTGTGTGTTTATGTAATAATTAATCCAATAAAAGAGCTCAGGATTTATGTCCCAAGCTCTTCAGAATTTTTGTAAGTACATGCTCCCACAAGCGTCAGCACCTTACAAAATCGTCATAGTTTTTATTTTCTACTATTATAAATATTCACTCTTTCATTCTAGCTTTTATCATTATAGGGTATATCAAGAGTGCTGCTATTACACCAACTGCTCCTAATATATGAAATGTTTCATAAATATGATTCATTATCCATTCTACAAGTGGCATAATATCACCTAAAACAGACCAAATGAATACAATTACGCCAAGAGCAAATACACTTAATGCAGTTGGAATTATACCAATTCGATACATAATAGCTGCTAGTAAGAAACATACTCCTGCGATAAATAGTATAGCTAAGAAATCAATCCAAAAGTTATCTAACACACTCGCATTTGGTACTAAGTCACCTGCTCTCAATAATACTACTGTACTTTTTGAAGAGTTTGTAATTAATCGAACGATATAGCTAACAACTTCTTGTACGATAAGCAATGCAACCATGAATATTAGGTAACTAGACCATACGCTAAAAATATATTGTTTTCTCGTTGCACCTAGTTCAATAGATGCTTTAAACGGATCGTGAAATAAGAACAACGGTAAGAATCCTAATATACCAAACACAGGACCTGATAATAGTGGTCTAAAGTCTTCTGGTTCTCCAAAATAACCAATCGCCACATAAAGCGCTGCTAGAAGTATAAGCACAACCGTGAATATATAAAGTTGAAGTTTCAGTTCCCTAAATACAATTGAAAATGAACCTTTAAAATTATTCATGATGGGCCTCCTTCGTCATCGTTATATTAACTAAATAATCTTGTATATTCGCTTTATCCACTTTTATATTTAAAGCTTTACATTGCTCTATCAGTGAATCACTATACGAAACATCCACCATTACTTTATGCTGACTGAGTATTGTAGATTGTTCGATAATATCTTTGTCTGATACAACTTGTTTAATATCTTCTAATTTGCCAAGTAATACTGCACCTCTTGATTGGAAATACTCAATAGGTTCATGTAACTTAACCTCACGATTAGAAATGATAATTAGCTTTTCACAAATTTTTTCTATTTCTTTAATATGATGAGAAGCAATCATTATATATCTTGGGTCTTCATCATATGACTTTATTAATGCTTTAACGAATACCTTTCTCATATATGCATCTAAACCATTCGTAGGTTCATCTAACATTGTCACAGGTGCATGGCTCGCAATACCAATCACACCTTGTACCATAGACTGCATACCTTTAGAGAAAGTCTTAATTTTCTTCTTTCTTGGTAATTCAAACAAATCAATTAAATAATCCGCTTCTTCTTGATCCCAATTCGTATTAAACATCGCTGCAAACTTCATCGCCTCATTTACTGTCCATGATTTCCCAAAATAATGATTCTCTCGCAAATAAGTGATTTCTTCCGTTGCACTCGTGTTGTTAAATGGCTTCTTATCCAATACAGATAGATGACCTGCGTCAGGACGCTCTTGCCCAGAAATTAATTTCATTAAAGTTGTTTTACCAGAACCATTACGTCCCCATAATCCAACAATCATAGGTTCGTCTTCTTGGAGTGATAAATGCTCTAGAATGTTTTCATCCTTATACTTAAATGACATATCTTGAATATCAATGATTGTCATAATCTTGTTCCACCCTTCTTATGAGTTCTTCTTTACTTATATTTAGTCTTTTAGCTTCTTTAACCATATTCTGGATATAAGAATTAGAGAATGCTTGCATTCTTGTATTTACAAGCTTGTCGCGCGCGTCTTCAGCTATAAATACACCAATACCTCTCTTCTTAACAACAATACCTTCATCAACCAACAGTGTAATACCTTTTTGAGCCGTCGCCCTATTGATATTATAAAAATTCGAAAGTTCTGTTGTAGAAGGTATTTGTTCACCTTCTGACAAAAGTCCTTCAACTAAATCATCTTTAATCATATCTGCAATTTGCAAAAATATAGGTGTTTCATCATTCAATGTAGGTTTCATATTCATTCTCCTTATCCTATAACATGATTGGTTGATTAGTTGTGTAATCAACTATAATACTTACCATGTTATTTGTCAATCAATTTTATGTATATTTACTCTCATAATACTGCAATATTCCCATTATATCAGTATTTTAAAGTTATGAAATTTTTATAAAAGGTTGGTTAGTCATCTTGTTGAAACAATAAAAAAGCAAGAGATAAATAATTGTTCCGGACTCTATTTTTGTATTGGCAGTAGTGGATTGGATGATTATGTTGCACGTGGACCTCGTCTTGCAACATTCGGAGGCTTTATGTTGCACGTGGACCTCGTCTTGCAATATTCAGGGGCTTTATGTTGCACGTGGACCTTCTCTTGCAACATTCGGAGGCTTTATATTGCACGTGGACCTTCTCTTGCAACATTCGGGAACTTTATATTGCACGTGGACCTTCTCTTGCAACATTCGTTATCTTATTTACACAAACAAAAAAGCTGAGACAAATAAAAATTGTCTCAGCCTGTTTCATCACATTGGCATTAGCCGATTAATACAATATTTTATTAATACCCTCTGCAAAATACGTTTCAAAAAAGTGGTGACGATGTATACCTTCAGGATGTGTTACAAAAGTTAAACGAGAATCAGGGTTAACTAACTTCTCTTCAAGAATTTCTACACCCTCTTTAGTACAAGGAACCATATTCTTTAATATATTTGGATACTCAGCACCCTCTAACTCACCGACATACCAATAAACATCCCGAGGATATTCAATATTATCAGCCTTTTTAAGAAAATCAATAAATCCCGGATACCACATTGAAGCAGACATTACTAAATACTTACCAAACAAATGGGGTCTTGTAACTAAAGCATAAATAGATAGTAACGCACCAAACGAACCGCCACCAATAGTTAAATATTCCGACTCATCAAAAATATGATACCTTTCCTTTAAGTAAGGGATTAATTCAAATTCCAGTAAATCTAAATACTGCTCAGCTTCCCCACCATAATGCTGTCCACTAACATCCACAATCCAAGGCGTATATTCCCTATTACGCTCTACTGGTTCAACACCAACAAACATAACATTACTTGGATAATCTTCGACAAGCTTATCAAAAAGATATGAACCATCCTGTACAATAACAGTGTGAAAAGGCACAGGATCAGAATTATCATCTTCATAATGTTCAGGAAGAGCAATCGTTAATAAACGACCATTCCATAAAATTTTTTGTACCTCTTGCAAACCCATCCACTCCTATCATTCTCAATATTATCAATTGAGAAATATTATCATTTATAACATCATAACATAAAATACTTTCATACGTTATAGCACATTCTCTTGCAGTTATCGTTTGCATATCAATTATATTTATATCAAGATAAAACAAAATACTTTCATAAAAAAATACAATAGAAATAAGGAGCCAATAAAATGACTCAACATAATGAAATTATTAAATGCGCAGAAAAATATCAATTGCATATCCAACCTCAAACAATCTCGTTGAATGAATCAGGACTAGATTTCCAAGTTGCATTTGGAGAAGATGAACAAGGCGTAGAATGGGTTTTAAGACTACCAAGAAGACCTGACGTTTATAAGCGAACAAAATCTGAAAAACAAACGGTAGATTTCTTACAAAAGAACGTTTCATTTGAAGTACCAAAGTGGAAAGTACACGAAAAAGACCTTATCGCTTATCCAAAACTTACCGGTAAACCTGCAGCAACAATAGATCCGCAAATACAAAACTATGTATGGGAAATTGAACACAAACCAGTACCAGAAAACTTTGTTAACACATTAGCTGAAACACTCGTAGACTTGCACAACATACCAGAAGAAAACATAACCGCACATCATATAAATATCAAAACTATACAAGAAATAAGAAATGACTTTCAAAGAAGGATGAATAAAGTCAAAGAAACTTATGGCGTAGCAGATGAGTTATGGAACAGATGGCAACAATGGTTAGAAAACGATGAACTTTGGCCACAACATGCAACCATGATACATGGAGACTTACATCCAGGACATATAATGGTAGATAACGAAGCAAACGTCACGGGACTCATAGATTGGACCGAAGCAACCCACTCCGATCCTTCAATGGACTTTATGGGACATCATCGTGTATTCGGCGACGAAGGATTAGAGCAACTTATAACAGCATACGATAAAGCTGGAGGAGAAACATGGCCACGAATGAAAGAACATATATTAGAACTCAATGCAGTGTTCCCAATGTTTATCGCTGAGTTTGCTATGGAATCAGGAGAAGCGGCGTATGAGAAAATGGCATTGAAAGAGTTAGGTATGGAAGAGTAGAAGTTATAAAATAAGATATTCATAAAAAATATTTATATAATTTTGAAAATAAAAACTAATTGTAAAATTTATGTTTACAATTAATTAACAATATATTAACATTTAAGTATTATAAACTGGAGGTTCATTATGAAAAGAGTTATTACATATGGCACATATGATTTATTACATTACGGGCATATCGAATTACTTAGAAGAGCTAAACAATACGGAGATTATCTAATTGTGGCACTTTCTACTGATGAATTTAACAAATTAAAAGACAAAAAATCATATTATAACTATGAACAAAGAAAAATGATGTTAGAATCCATTCGTTACGTTGATCTTGTCATTCCTGAAAATGAATGGGAACAAAAAGTAAAAGACGTTAAAGATTACTATGTAGATACATTCCTAATGGGGCACGATTGGGAAGGCGAATTTGATTTCCTTAAAGACCAATGTGAAGTTATCTATTTAAATCGTACAGAAGGTATATCAACTACACAAATCAAAAAAGAATTATATGGTGAAGAATAATTTAATATAAAATAAAAAAAGAGTCTGGAGAATCCAGACTCTTTTTTATGCAATATACGTTTTATTAAATGATTCAATTATTTCAGTAAGATCTTCTACATCAAGCGAGAAATATAATTTCATTTTTGGTTCTGTCCCTGATGGTCTGACTGCGATGAATCCTTCTTCAAATATAAATTTAATTAAATCTGCTTGAGGTAAATCGATTTTACTTTGTTCGCCTGTTTCAATATTTGTTCTTTTTTGTTTAATATAGTTCTCTATAACTAAAGGCTTTAAATTTCCTACTTCAATTGTTGTAAGCTTATTGAAGTGGTCCATTATTTGTTTGATTTGTGCTTTGCCTTCCATACCCTTAAAGGTTGGTGATAAAGTCTTATCTTGATAATAGCCAAGCGTTTCATATATTGTTTCTAATACATCTTTAAACGTTTGATTCTCTTGTGTTAGCTGTTCTTTATATTTAATTAATAAGGCCGCGGTTTGGATGGCATCTTTATCTCTAGAGAAATCATTTAATAAATAGCCATGACTTTCTTCGAAAGCTAATACAAGTTTAGCTTCATCATTTTCTAACTCTTTAAGTTGTTCTGATATATATTTAAATCCAGTTAAGACATTAATTACATCTATATGTAAATGTTCTGCTAATTTCTCACTTAAAGCACTTGTTACAACTGATTTAATCATATATGATTTTGTACTTTGTAATTCATCATGTCTTAATTTAAGGAGTAACAATCCAATTTCATTACCATTAAAGTAACAGGTTGTACCGTCTTCATATCGTTCTACAATACCTAATCTATCTGCATCTGGATCCGTAGCTACGATTAAATTCGCACTCTCTTTATCAGCTAATTCTTTCCCTAAATCAAATGTATCTTCCATTTCTGGGTTGGCAACATTAACCGTTGGAAAATCGCTGTCTGGCTCTGACTGAGATGTTTCAATTACAAAATGATTATAAGATAAATCATGTAATATATCAGAAAGTATTGGCAAGCTTGTACCATGTAAACTTGATAATACAGTTTTTGAGTTTTGAGTTTTGAATGCGCCGACTAAATCGCATACTGCTTTTTTATAAGCTTCTGTCATCTCATTTTCAAATGGTATAACGATATTGTTTTCTTTCAGTGTCTTTAAGTCATTCACTTTAATATTTAATGGGTCAGTTATTTGATCAATGTATTCACTGAGCTTTAATGATGGTTCTGTTAATAATTGTCCACCGTCGGCTCCGTATACTTTAATGCCATTATAGTTTTTAGGATTATGACTCGCTGTTATCATAATACCTGCGGTTGTATTTAAATGACGAACTGCAAATGATAATTCTGGTGTCGATTTAAAAGTATCAGGTAATACCACTTTCACACCATGAGTTCCGAGAACTTTAGCGATTTCTTCTGAAAATTCCTTTGATAAATATCTTGTATCAAAGTGGATTACCACTTTTGGTTCATCCGAAATATCCTTTAAGTAATTTGCGAAACCTAAAGCAAATTTTTGTATCGTAAATTTATTTAACCTGCCTGGCCCAATACCGAAAGTACTTCTAATACCAGCTGTACCGAAGGCTAATGTATCTTGAAACCCTTCTTCTATTTCTTGTTCAGTGAGTTCATTATGAAATGATTCAACTAAACTCTCAGAAAGCTTATCTTCCCATGCTTGTTTCACAATCTCGCCGCCTTTCTACACTATGTAAGTAACTCTAGTTTACCTTTTTCGTACAAATTTGTCTCTAATTCTATATAATTATAAAAATGCTGACCTTATATTCGTTTATGAGGTCAGCGTTTTTTTATTTTAATAATGAATAAAATTCATCGATTGCTTTTTGATTATACTCTTTCGAATTAAATTTTTTATATTCAGGAATATTACCTGTCATGAACTTAGAGATGGCTAGTTGAATTTTTTCCGGTGTATTCTCTGATAACATACCATATTCACCATTTTTAAGAACATATCTATTTGCAGGTATATCTGAGGCAACTATATTAGTATCTAATGTTAAAGCTTCAAGTAAAACCATAGATTGTCCTTCATAATGAGAGGAAAGCACAAATAAATCACATTTTTTCATTATACTAAACGGATTACTTTTTTGACCTACAAGATATACATTGTCATTTAGCTTGAGTTTTTTTATAAGGTTGCTTAATGACTTTTTCAGTGGCCCTTCACCAAGGATATATAATTTCGCATTTTTATGTTCTTCTACAATGCCTTTAAAAGCTTTTATAAGAATATCAAAGCCTTTTTCTGGAGAAAGTCTCCCCATTGCCATTACTTTAAAATCTTCTCTGTTAAATTCAAATTTCCTTATTTCATTGCTATCACTTACAAATAGATAACTCTCATTTTTTGTTATTAAAAAGTCATTTTCATCCTTAGCTAAAGTATTAATTTTGTTAACATTTATTGTATTCATAGATGATGTGAATTTGCATTTAGTATTTGCTGTACTTAAATTTTCAAAATTAATTTTACTTGTTTCTTCTGATACACTAACTAAATAATCAAATTTACTATATAAGGACACCACCCCTTTTAAATTTTGATAATGAGGTCTTCTATTATTCACCGTTCTATTCATATCGCTCAATATATCACTGTGTAAATAAATTAACTTTTTCTTAGATTCTGTTCCTAATAAAATTTTCGACCAAAACATTGAATAACCACTATAGTCTATAACATAATCAAATTTAGAATTACCAAAGATTTTCCTAAACTCTCTCTGATATGCTTTTTTAGGGTATAATGCTTTTTCAAAAAATGTCTTAACTCCTCTATTTTTAATAAAAGTGTTTTGGTACTTTTCTGCAGTTGTCGCCAATAATGGTCCTTTTCTCAAAATAATTCTAACATTATTATTTACTTTCTCTATATTTTTTAAAATTTCAGCATTGTAAGTAAAGCCCAGAAAAATTGTTACATCATACTTGTTATAATCAATATTTTCTAAAAGATTAATTGCTGAAGTGGTAATACCATTATTTTTCAAACCACCAGGGTATATCAATATTTTTTCTTTATTATTCCTTTTACTTTTAATTTCTTTATAGTTAAAAATTATATTTGCTAGTTTTTCTGTGACTTTACCGTCTTCGTAAGGCACATATTTCTCTTTAAATTTATCATAATTAACTTTATATTTTGATCTTAAACTTTCTATATTTGAAATATACTCTAATAAAGAATCTAAATCATGTGCTGAAGGTCCTGGTAAATCTTTTGGGGATATATAAAACCCTCTATCATTTTTATATTCCTCATAGTCATCGCTATAAAATATTATTGGTTTATCAGTCACTAAATAATCAAAGAATATACTAGAATAATCTGTTACAAGTACATCGACAATACTTAATATTTCATTTGTATCGAATGAATCTGGTATAAGATATGGTAATAGCTCCTTATGTTCTAATGCAATTTTGTATACAAATGGATGGACTTTTAATAATACTTGGTAATCACTACTATTTTTAAGTGACTTTACTGTTTCATATATTTTTTCAATACTATCTTCTGGATTGTTTACATCATGATCTCTCCAGGTAGGCGCGTACAATAGTACTTTTTTTGCATCAACAAAAACTTGTTGATAACTCAATCTATTTTTAATTTCATTTATATCTGCATTTAATGTTAAATCAATTCTTGGGTATCCTATTTCTACAATTTCACCATTATGTATACCATCTAACCTAAATGCTTTATTGAATATAGAGGTAGTATATTCATTTGGACTAACAATTATATCGGTGCTTAAAAAATTCTTAATAATATTTTGTGTTCCTAACAAATTATCTTCAACATCTAATCCCATATACTTTAAAGGTGTGCCATGCCAAGTGTTGATATATATTTGTTTTTCCTTTTTTGTAAAGTAAGCAGGGAAAGTAGAGTTATTTATAAGGTATTTTGATTTTGTTAAATACTTTAAGTATTTATCGCTTTCTTTAAGTACAAATACAACATTCTTATATTTATTATATAATGCACTAAATTCCTTAATTTTTTCTTTAGAATTCACTACCCAAACATGAGTTAAATTAGTATATTTTTTATTATTTAATAAATATAAGAAAATAGCAAATGGACTATCAGTCATACTTTTTCCGTCTCTAGATTGGTATAATATATAATTCTCATTAACTCTTTGATGCTTATAGTAATTTGCATATCGAGTTATTTTCCTTACATAAGGGCTTTTCCAGTTTTCTTTAATTGGACCAACTATAAATTTTGTCTTTCTATTAATTTGATTTAATATTTTACTTTTCACTTTAGCCACTTACTTTACCTCTCTCTACCTTTTCTACACTTAAATATTCACTAATTCCTTTTTCAATTGAATACTCGGGTACATAGCCTAATCGCTTTATCAACTCGATATCCGCTAACGAATGTTTTACATCCCCTACTCATACTGCGGCATACTCGTAATTAAGTTTTTTGTTATAATGCCTTTCGAACATCCTTAACATTTTAATCAATGAAATTGATTTTCCACTACCTACGTTATAAATATTGCCGTTTGATTTTATATTTTCTGTAACTATATTTATAGCTTTAACTACATCTTTAACATATACAAAATCTCTTGTTTGTAATCCATCTCCAAAGATAATAAACTTCGAATTATTTTCTATTTTTTCTTTCAATATTGAAATGACACCTGAATATTGAGATGCCGGATTCTGTTTTGGACCATATACATTAAAAAATCTCAATCCTACCGTAGGCAAACCATATAATTTAGTATAATTTTTCAAATATAGTTCTCCAGCATATTTTTGTATAGCATAAGGTGATTCTGGACAAATTTTACTATCTAAATTCTTAGGTAAATTTGGATCATTCCCATACACAGCTGCTGATGAAGCGAAAATAATTTTCTGTATGTTATTATTATATTTTCTATTTAATTCTAATAATTTTAAAGTTGCATTGATATTAACTTCATTTGAAATAATAGGATTTTCAACAGTATCAACCACACTTACTACTGCTGCTAAATGAATGATAACTTCAAATTTATACTCTTTAATAAGCCTCTTAATTTCTTCATAATCTCTAATATCTAAATTAAAAAAGTTTTCTTCCCTTATAAAATCTATGTTTTCTCTTTTTCCAGTAGATAAATTATCAAGCACATATACATTGTGGCCTAAATTATAATAATATTCAGCAGTATTAGAACCTATAAATCCTGCACCACCTGTTATTAACATTTTCAAAAATACTTCCACCTTCCAATTTATGTATAATTCCTTTCTTTTATTATACATAATTGCTAATATTTTACAATTATTATTATAGTTAATTTATATCCTATAAAATCATATACTTTAATTATGTATTTACTGAAAAATTTTCAAAAAAAGCCTAACCTACAATAGGTTAGACTTGGTAATACACTATTTTTCTATTACTTTACAAAACTAAAAAAGTTTTTATAAATTATAATGCTTACTTATCAAAAAGTGAAATCCATTTAGACATAATCTTATCAATATCAAATTCTTTTAATATAGTTTCTCTAGCTTCTTTACCAATATTAATAGCTTTAGATTGATCTTCAGTTAACTCTAAAATTGAGTTAGCCATATTTTCAATGTTTTTATTTTCTATTAGATAGCCATTTACGTCGTTGAAAATAAATTGGGAAGGTCCATAATCAACATCAAATGCTACAACTGGTGTCCCGTTTAACATTGCTTCGACCATGCTCAGTCCTTGAGATTCAGTTTGTGATGTAGATATATAGCACCTAAATGTACTTAAAACATTATCTAATTCGAGAGTGTATCCTTTCAGCTTAACATTGTCTGTTAATCTTTGTTGTTCAATTAATTCTTTAAGACTGTCTTTGTATTCATTATCGCCTTCACCATAAATGTAAAATTGCACTTCCTTATCAACTGCTACAACTTTTTTAGCAACATCAATTAATAAATCGAATCCTTTTAATTTATCTAAACGTGAAATTGTTCCTACTATTTTTGATGTATTATAATCTTCTTTTTCTTTTACTTCTCTTACAAAGTTATTTATTAAATGTGCATTTTTTAAATTATATTGCTGCTTTGCATCATTTAATTGTTTATCAGTAAAGAATATTATTCCATCTATCATTCCACCATTTTCTAGTATATTTCCTTCTTTACGTTTAACATTTCCATTAATACTTTTATGATTCTTATGCATTATTGCATACTTTTGAACATGGTTATGGTTTGTATTTTTTATTTTATTAAAACTGCCTATGCCATCACAAATAATAATATTCTCGTTATTATCTTCTATTAGCTGTTCAAGAAAATAAGTACCAAATTCTTGATTATTATTAAAGCGCTTTTCTTCAATTAATAAATATATATGTGATACAGCACCCTCGCTCATATATCTTTTTAAAAATGGTTGACCATCTCTATTAAAAAATGTTTCTGTGATCATTTCATTTTTTTGATTAAATTCTTTAATTCTTATAATACGATTATTTAAATAGTACACTCTTTTTACCATATAATTTAAGTGATATAAATCTAGAGTAGCACTTTTACCTTTATCAGTCTTTAGACCAACATATTCTCCAGTTTCTTTCGAAAACAAATCATTTTTTTTATTATTTCGTACGATAAGACAATCATTTATTAATTTGTCATATTTTTCATTGATATTAGTAGAATTTATAGAATTATTTATAGATCTTTCTTCAAAAAAATGAAATTGATTATACATATTGATTCTTTTGTCCATTTTTCCTGAATTTTTTAATTCTTTTACGATGCTATTATAATCTGTTTTGTAATCAAACGTAATTATATTAGCATCTATATTATTATCTAAGAACATTTTTGTTCTAGTTAAAAGCGAAGACATAATGCCTCCTTTTGCAATATCTATACCGAATACAACCATGAATGCTTGTTTCAAAGAATCAGCCCCTTAGTTATTTAACAAATCCCACTCTATCGGAATATTTACTCTTCAGAAAATACAGTTTTCACAACTCTTTCTGTAGCTTTACCATCTTCTAATTTACAGAAAGTATTATAGAATTTATCGTATTTTTCTTTATAATTACGCTTGACGTTATCTATATGCTTTATACTATCAATGACTTGTTCTGAATCAAATAATAATGGACCAGGTAAATCTTTTTCCATATCAATATAGAAACCTCTTAAAACATCTTTATATTTATCTAAATCATAAGTGTAGAACAAGATTGGCTTCTGTAAATTAGCAAAATCAAAGAATACAGATGAATAATCTGTAATAAGAATATCACTACTAATATATAAATCATTTATATCGTTATATTTAGAAAAATCAAATGCAAATCCTTCAAATTCACTTAAATCTAAATTATCAGAAATAAAATAGTGCATTCTTAATGCTATGACATATTCATCATTTAATTCTTCACGTAACCTGTTTAAATCTAATTGCAATAAGAATTTATATTGACCTGGACCATGATATTGATCATCTCTCCATGTCGGAGCATATAATATTACTTTTTTATCTATAGGTAATCCCAGTTTTTCTTTTATTTTAATTTTATAACCTTCTGTATGATTCGTTAAAATATCATTTCGTGGATAACCATAAGTTAGGATATTCTCCCTTGGATACATAAAGGCGCTATTAAATATATCTTCACTATATTTATTTGCTGCTATTAAATAATCCCAATTTCTAGATTGTATATAGAAATCTTTTTTATAATTTTTATTAGCTGATGTAACATTTTCCATATCAAATACAAGTTTCTTCAATGGTGTACCATGCCATGTTGAAAGTAGTATTTGTTCAGGTTTTTTATATAACCATTTTGGCTGTCTCATATTTAACACGAAATATTTTGAGATTGTCACATACAAGAAGTATTGCCAACTAAATCTTCGAATAATTTTCACATTGGATTGTTTGAACTCTGGTTCATTCTCTACGATTTCTTTATCATTTAAAATCCATACATGTTCCCATTTTTTCGGTTCATTCTCCATCATATAATTAAATATAGCCTTCGGGCTATCTGAATAATTACGACCTAAGAAACTTTCATAAAGTATCGTCTTTTCTTTAATTGGTAGTTTAGAGAAGAGATGTCTTTGTATTTTCTTCTGTCTAAATCGTTGGTTCATAGGCTGAATAAATTGATAAGTTTTATAGCCATTTAATCTCGCTTTACTTAAATAATAAGCTAATTTAAATTTGCCTTTTTGAATCGCTTTAATTTCAAATTCATGTCTTTTGCTCACATTTAATTTACCACATGGGAAATTTAAAATTTGTTTCAATTCTCTGTATATAGGTAATAAGTTTTCATACTCTTCTTCAAATTTTTGACTTTTTATAACCTTATATAAGTAATATGAAATCGCTCTGCTTCTGATTTGTCTTGCAATATTTTCATCTTCACAATATATCATAGAAGTATGAAAACCATTACATTTAGCAAGTAAGCGACTGTCTATTTCTTTTTGTGTTAACGATGGATAATTAATTGGGTCATTATGAATAAATTTATAATAAAGCTTTGTATGTGTTTCAAAAATAAATTCTACTTGATTATAAAGATGTACAATAAATGGTATTTCACCATATAAATCATTTTCTTCATCAAACCATATTTCATGATCAAGCAATAAATCACGATTTATTAAAAAGCTATGTGCTTTCAGAGAATAAGAAAGTTTATTCAAATAATTATTTTGTGAATATTTTAACACTTTATGTCTTATTACATCTTTTTCAAACAATCCATTAATCACCTTACGTTGCTGTTCCAAATCAGTGCTTATATTTAAATTCTCCAATACTTCTTTAATCGATTCCAATGTATCATCTTGATAAAAAGCCTGTTTTCGTTCGCTTAAAGTTGTCTTCATATCAATATTTGTTTTAGTAATACCTAACTTAACAACTTTACGGTTTTCTGGATCTTCATCAATAATTTGCTTAGCATAGATTAATGCATTTGGATGTAAGAAGTCATCTGAATCAACAAATAAAACATAATCTCCTTTAGCTTCTTTAATACCTAAATTTCTCATTTCATTAATGTTTAAGTCATTTTCAATGATTTTATATTTTAAATTCGTATGTTCAAGAGACTCTCCTAAAATTTCTGAACTACTATGCATAAATAGTACTTCAAAATCTTTAAAAGTTTGTTGTTCTAAACTTTCAATACAATTTTTTAAATATTTTTGATTACTGTCTTTATGGACAAAAATAAGTGAAAAATACACATTAACACTCCCATTTTAAATATGATTTTGTCTTTATATAAATATTGAAATAGTAAAAAAATTCATTTTAAATATTATATACACTAACTAAATATAATCTTCTGTTTTTAATTAGTAAATTCTAATACTTATTTCTTTTTATATATTAACATTAAAGTTTCCTACTTTTCTACATAATCGCTCCGGTTGCATTTACATATATTTATAAAATCTTTTGTAAAGTAATACTCTAAAATGCCTCAAATTAGGGAATTCACAATATATTTTACATCAAATTTACAATATATTAATATTTATATAACCTAACTGAATCTTCACTTTAAAGAATTACTTATAATATTTACAAATTATGTAGATTAAATGTTTTGGACTTTCCTTTAATATTCATTTAATCAAAAGATAAATTCGAAGTTGAATATTTAAATCGTACAAAGTCCACCTAAATATCTTACAAAAAATATATGTAGGAATTATTTGAAATCAAATTAAAAAGAGCCTGGATATTATCCAGACTCTTTATTCGTAACGGAATGTAAACTTTAATAGTTATTAATTAAAATAAATTTTTTTATTTTTTTCATATTCTTTAGATATAATTTCTACGATATTTTTACTTGCTTGTTTTATATTTTCATTTTTGTAGTTACTTGGTATTTCAAAATTTTGAAATGCATTAGTTTTAATTTTAGTAGCTAATTCATCCTCGTTTTTAGCAACTAAATTTAAGATATCTTTATACATGTCTAAATATACGCCTCGAGCTATATTAAATTCAGGGAAATCCTTAATTAAAAAATAAAATGGTTTATTTATATGAATAGCATCGAAAAATATAGATGAATAATCTGAAACAATCATATCAGAAATCATTATCAATTCTTGTGTTTCAACTTTATTGTTCACTGTTAATACTTGTGTAAGCCCTGTATTCCACGATGGTTGAGTATCCATAGAATGAGCTTTATTAATTATATAATAATCCTCACCTAATTCATCTAATAATTCATTGAAATACATTAGATAACTCTTGTCTTTTAATTTTTCTTGCAATTTATAATTATAATCTCTCCAAGTTGGAGCATATAATATAATTTTTTTATCTAATGGAATATTATTTTTGATTTTAATATTTTTGATCAATTTTTCATTTTTATGATTATTTATTAACCACTCATTTCTAGGATAACCAGTGCTTATAATTTTTTTATTTTTAATATCAAACGAGGATTCGAATTTTAGCTTTGCTATTTCGGAATCAGCTATTAAATAATCCCATCTTGAGATATCATTCTTCATTTTAACCTTGTGATTTGGATTAAGCCTTAGCATCGTAGACTCATTTGAATCGAATAACATTCTTTTAAAAGGTGTGCCATGCCACAATTGAATCCATCTTTGTCCTTTCTTCTTTTTGAACCCTCCAGGAATCCATGATTCACCTATTACTGTTTCAGAAGTATAAAAATAATTATAAAACTCTTTACTTCTAGGGCTTAATCTATATTCTTCTGGTACTCTTTTATCAAAAGATACAAATTTAAGGAAATCTGGATTATAAATAGTTTTTAAATAATCAAAAAGATATTTAGAATTACCTCTATAACTATAATCAAAACCCAACATGATTATTTGGTTAGATCTAATATCTAAGTTAAGATACTTATTTAATGAATTATTCTTTTTCTTGCTTCTGTTTTTATGAACTTTCCTCCTCAAATTGTATATCAAAGGTTTTAAATAATAATTATTTTTAATTTTGTTTAACCTTTTGTGTTTTTTGTTATTTTTTTCCATTTTACGATTGTAGTAAAAGTTAATCTTATTTTGCTTGTGTAATTTAAATAATTTTTTCATTTTATTTACTTCTAGATTATTTACTACTCCATGTGAAAATGCATATTTATAAAGAGGTAGAATATTGTTTGGTACTTCTATATTAGGGCTATATTCATTTATTATCTTCATAGTAGATTCAATAAACTCATTTTTTAATTTCTTGTTATTGGGAAGTCGTTTTTCTGAATACAACAATGCTCTATATATGAAATATTTATTAACATGATAAGGTGTATATTTATCACGATAACCATCTAATAATTTTGATGCGGAATTTTCAATTGCAATTAAAAATGAATCTCTATGTTTAGTACTTTCATGGTCAGTTTTAGTAGTGGAGTTATTATGAACTCTAACTTTATATAGTATATTTGATATTATTGGTATTCTATAAGCTTTAAGAGCACATTCTACATAAAACTCAAAATCTTCATATATATATCCTTCACCATACCTAATATTGTGATTTTTTAAAAATGATGTTTTATACATTTTATTGACTGAAAAATAAGTTGTGCATAATAATAACATTTCACAATTATCTCTATATAATGCTAATTCAAGATTATATTTTTCTTTATTAACATATCGTGTTTCGCCTGTTTCAGGGTAATAGTAAGCCCATTCAAAAATAACAAAGTCATTTTCTTTACTTCCTGTTAAGCGAGTATACGCAGTTTCTAAAGTTGTTTTATCTAGTAAATCATCTGCATCAAGAAATATTACTGCATCTCCCTTAGCAAGATCTATACCTAAGTTTCTTCTAGCCCCTTGTCCCTTATTTTCACCATCATTATGCAATTTATAGTAAATATTTTTTCTTTCATTATTATTTATGAAATTCTTAATTAGTTTAATTGAATTATCTGTAGAACCATCATTAATTATTATAACTTCAAAATTCTCTTCAAATGTTTGATTATTAACAGTTTCTAGTGTTTCTATAATATGTTCTTCAGCATTATAAACTGGTATTATAACTGATACTTTTGTATTATAACTCAAATCTTTCCCTCCATATTTTGTATATACTTCATTTTCTAATATAAAGAACTTTTTTAATTATCCTATTTATTATTGATGGATTACTTACCACATATGAGTTCTTTTCAGCAACTATTAACATTTTAGTTGCTTTAAACATTGCTATTATTGGTAGTTTTATCTCATAAATATTTTTACTGAAATCACCTATGTATTCGCCTAAAATATAAGTATCTTTCTTTTTTATAACCTTAGCTATTCTAGTTTTCTTTTTTAAATAGCATAAATATACTTCAGATTCTATCGGTAAAGAGCATGTTTGTTTTGAAAAAGTAAATAATATTTTCTTATTAAATGGATTATATGAATGAATATAGATGTCTAAATCATCTATGTATTTATTTACATCCAAACTTTCTCCTTTTAGTCTGAGCATGTAATTTTTAAACAGATATTCACAATTTAAGTCATAAATAATATTGCAGTCTATATTTTCAAATAATGCTTCGGATATTTTTTCAAAGTCATTTTTCTCAAAGTATTCACTTTTTATAATTTTTTCCTGGTTATGCATTTTAAGATATTCTAAATAGTGAGTTGAAATTAAATACTGAACAT
This sequence comes from Mammaliicoccus sp. A-M4, assembly GCF_022386955.1. Taxonomy (NCBI): domain Bacteria; kingdom Bacillati; phylum Bacillota; class Bacilli; order Caryophanales; family Staphylococcaceae; genus Mammaliicoccus; species Mammaliicoccus sp. A-M4. The sequence goes on along the minus strand of NZ_JAJNHH010000013.1, from coordinate 24,597 downwards.
ATTTTATTGTCTTATCAAAGTTTTGATTAGACTTTTTTATTAAATACATATAATTGTTTATTATCAATGGTGTGTATCTTTCTTTTAGCGACCATGCACCTTTACTTAATGAGTTTGGATCTTCACTATTATAAAAATAGGCTGTCTCTTTCACTAGACCATATTTTTGTTTATCGAGTAGTAATGTATTAATAAATTTAGCATCTTCCCAATAAGTCATTGTTTCATCAAATCTATATTTTGCATTCTTAAAAATTTCGAATCTAAATGCCATTCCACCTATATGAAAATGAATAAAGTTGTAATTTTTATGAATATTCACAACATCTACTTTAGAATAAAACCTGTAATTTAAACTATGATGTTTTCTTTTCCCCTTATTTGTTCTAATTAAAGGAACAGCAGCTATGTCTATGTCTTTGTTAAAAATAAAAAAATTATTAATTTTTTTAAAGTAATCACTTTGAACAGTGTCAGAATCATCAACAAAAACTACATAATCAGTATTTAAATTTAAATTATCTAAACCAATGTTTCTTGATGCACTGACCCCCTTATTTACTTGATTAAAAATTTTAAATTGTTTATCGCTCTTATATTTATTAAGTATTTTTTCAGTATTATCAGTACTTCCATCATTTATAATGATGATTTCGCTTTTAAAATTCTTTAATCCATCTTTTATATTTTCAATAGTATTTACTAAACTTTTGGCACCATTATAAGTTGATATGATTACTGAAAACATTCTCTCTCTCCTAAAATTTCTCAATTAAATTTTAATGTCTGTCAATAAATTATTTAAAACCATTAATTGCTCTGGTACAGTGTTCGGTGAAACCTGAGGGTGAGATGTAATTTTATCGTCTGGCATGTTTAAAATTTTAATTTCGTGTGAGTCTACCCTCTGTATTTGTTCATAATATGCCTCAACATTTTCACTACAAATTATGACTTTACTAAATTCGTTTGACTTTTTCACATTTTTATTTATATCCGGTACTAAATCTTCTTTACGTAAATCTTTCAGTATTCTTCTGTCATTTCCATATAACTTTCCACCAATATTCACAATTGGATCAACAACTAAAGTTTTATAGTCTAGGGAAGTGCCATGGTAAATAGCGCCCGCCCCACCTCTAGAAACTCCATAAAGTACAACATTTTGTTGTTCAATTTCTAATTCATCAGTAACATTTTTAATTGCATCTTCTAAATCACTTTCATAGCTTGGATAGTTAATAGTATTTATATAATGAGAACCATGTGAAACATTTAAATCCATTATTCTCATAATATATACATTCTTAGATAAGCTTCTTTCTATATCCTCAAAAAAAGGTGGAAGCATTCTATGAGGTATTTTCGCACTATCATATTGTTCGGCTCCTGGCATTTTAGCAAATATTACCAATAATTTTTTTGCGACTTTATCATTAACTTTTCTTCCTTGAGGAGCTTTTAATCTGTAAAATACATCTTTATGTTGATAAAAATTATGTTCTTTTGTAAAAAGTTTATTCACTTTTTCTCTCTTACAGAATTTAGAAATAGAGTCTTTATGTAAATAAAGTATATAATCATTTTTTAATAGTTCTTTATATTTTTTTTTTAATTCCATATTTTTTCTAGCAAGTTCTAACAAATTTTTATCACTACCAGTATTAATATAAATTCTTTCTTGCTCTTCAAATTTAATTTCTTCACTTAAATTTAAAATTTCCATAAAATCTCCTTTGAACTTGCTAAAGCTAAAAGAATAAATACTAATTATTCAGAAAAACATATTGGATTTATTCTTTATATATTTTCAATAGCTCATGTTTATAGTTTATTTTAATTATCTTTTTTGAATGTTCAACTTTTATTATCTTATTTCAGCTATTTTACAAATTTTCATAGCATGAAGACACCATAACATCATTCCAGCAATAAAACTAGCATCATTTTTCAAAAAACTTTCTCTTTCATTATTTTATTATTAATATTAAACTACAAAATGTTAGTTTTGTAAAATCTTATTTTTAATTGTTTAATCATTTTTTTATGAATTAACATATTAAAAAAATTATATATAAAATCTTTGATTATATATATATTTACTTTGTCAAAAAAGCAGGCCCAACCAATTTAAGGTTAGGACCTGCTTTTTAAACAAATATATCAATTTTCTAATATTTCATAAGTAAACTTCTCTATAATTTCATTATTATATTTTTCATAATCAAATTTTTCTTTAACAATGCCTTCTTCGATATACTTAAGCATGCCTGCAGCTATTTGTTCAACATTTTGTTCAACTAGTAGCCCATTGTTTTCATTAATTATTGAATTTATTCCAGCTACATTGGTTCCTATAACAGGAAGTCCTAGTACTTGTGCTTCCATTATGACCATTCCTTGGCCTTCATATATTGAAGGTAATATAAAACAGTCACATTGATTAACAAACATAAATGGGTTCTCAATGAAACCAAGTAAAAATATATTTTTTTCCATTCTTAAGCTAACAATTAATTTATGCAAGCTTTTCTTTAAAGGACCATCACCTAATATATATAACCTACTATTTTTATATTTTTTCACAACATCTACAAAAGCTTTTATTAATTCTTCATGATTTTTTTCTGGAGATAATCTAGCTATATTTACAAAATTATGATAACTAGAGTTAGGTAATTCTACTGCTTTCATAGTAATTTGAGTATTTTTAACTTCAGATTTATTAAACACTAGATATTCTATATCATCTTCATCGTCAAAGTATTTTCTGTTTTCGCCTAACTTAGCCATTTTCTCTATTTCATCGCCATTAATGATGTTACTAATTGATATCATTTTTTCTTGAGGGTTAGTGATATATTTAGATAGGTTTTCTTTATTAGCTTTATTAGCACTTTCTGTTACTGAAATAATTTTGTCAAATTTGTCATATAAGCTAAATATAACTTTTAAATTCCATCTATGTTTGTATCTTCCATTTATAATTTTATCATATTCACCTTGCATATCATTATGTAAGAAAATTGCTTTTTTCTTAACTGGAGCAAATGCAAATATAGCAGTAAACATTTTATTATACCCACCGTAGTCAATTAAAACATCAGGATTTAAATTACCAAAAATCCTTTTAAAATCTAATTTAAAATACTCTTCAAGTAATTTTTTATTGATGAATTTTGAAGAGTATCCTTGTCTATATAATAAATTTTGGGAAATTGTATCAAATATATTTCTATTTGTCCTAGAAAATTTGCTTATTACGTGAACTCTAGGATCTAATCTTCTCATATTTAAAATTTTATCTCTAAACTTTTTATCATTCTCAATTAAAATCATTTCATAATTATCATAATCGATTTTTTTACTTAAATTAATAATAGAATTAGTAATTCCATTATTATAAAAGCCTCCACCATAAAAAACGATTACTTTTTTATTTGATTTATACAACTTTTTCTCTTTTTGTTTTCCTAATATAAAATCAATAGATTTAGCTGAAGCAATCCCTTTGTCATAATTACAATATAGTTCTAAAAATTTAGTGATTTCATTTTTAAAAGCCACATTGTATATTTCTTGATATTTTTCTATATTATTTATAAGTTCTTGTATAGTGTATGCCTTACTACCCGGTAGAGATTCAATATTTAAATAAAAACCTCTATCTTCTTCATAAATTTCTTTATCAGGCATATAAAAATATATAGGTCTTTGTAGTGGTAAGAAATCAAAGAAAATACTTGAATAGTCTGTTATTAAAACATCTACTGCACTCAGTAATTCATTTGTATCCACCCAATTAGGTATAATTACATCTTCTAAACCTAGTTCTTCTAATTTATCATAAATAAAGTAATGAGCTTTCAAATAAATTTTATATTTACTTCCAAACTTTTCTTGAATCAAGGCTATCTCCATTATTAAATGGTTAATATCTTCATTAGTAGTTTGATCAATGGATTTTTTCCAAGTAGGAGCAAATAAAACAATATTTTTATTGGATTCCAATTGATATTTTTCTATTATTTCATCTCTATTGCTTTTTAAAGTTAAATCAACTCTCGGATTACCATATATACCAACTTCAGCATTTAATATACCTTCCAAATCATGACTTATAATTAATTTATTGGCAGTAAATTTATTAGGCATAATAATTTTATCAGCAGTAAATAAGTTTTTTTGAATATTTTTATGATCGTTAAATCCTCTGTTTTTTATATCTATTCCTAATGTTTTTAGCGGAGTACCATGCCAGGTATTTATATATATTTGATTATTTCTTTTTGTAAAATAAGGCATAAAAGAAGTATCATTAACAAGATATTTACAGGTTGCTAATAACTTTAAATATTCACGACTTTCATATTCCACTATTTCTATATTACTACTATTATAATTTTGTTTTATCCACTGAATCATTGGATCATCTATATTTTTTATTGCAATATAAAACCTCATTGTGGGATATACGTCTATCATTTTTTTGAAGATTGCATACACGTTTCCTGTAAAATTCACTCCATGATAAGATTCAAATAATATACTATTTCTTTTAATTGTTGTCGTTCTAATTTTATCCAAATAATAAGCATTATCACTTACTCTTTTATTATTTCTATTTTCTTTTACTGGATTTAAAATAAAATCTTTAATTTCTTTTATTTTACTCATGTTACTCTCCTCTATATTTGTGAAGAATGCAATGACCATTAACAAGGCATTACATTTTAGAAAATATATTTGTCTTTGAACTTACTAACATATTCTTCTATATTTGGTTTATTCAATGAAAAATACAATTTCATTTTTGGTTCTGTCCCTGATGGTCTGACTGCGATGAATCCTTCTTCAAATATGAATTTAATTAAATCTGCTTGAGGCAAATCGATTTTACTTTGTTCGCCTGTTTCAATATTTGTTCTTTCTTGCTTGATATAGTTCTCTATAACTAAAGGCTTTAATTCTCCTACTTCAATTGTTGTAAGGTTATTAAAATGTTCCATTATTTGTTTAATTTGTGCTTTGCCTTCCATACCCTTAAAGGTTGGTGATAAAGTCTTATCCTGATAATAGCCAAGCGTTTCATATATTGTTTCAATTACATCTTTAAACGTTTGTTTCTCTTGTGTTAGCTGTTCTTTATATTTAATTAATAAGGCAGCGGTTTGGATGGCATCTTTATCTCTAGAAAAATCATTTAATAAATAGCCATGACTTTCTTCGAAAGCTAATACAAGTTTAGCTTCATCATTTTCTAACGCTTTAAGTTGTTCTGATATATATTTAAATCCAGTTAAGACATTAATTACATCTATATGTAAATGTTCCGCTAATTTCTCACTTAAAGCACTTGTTACAACTGATTTAATCATATTTGATTTTGTACTTTGTAATTCATCATGTCTTAATTTCAGAAGTAACAATCCAATTTCATTACCATTAAAGTAACGGGTTGTACCATCTTCATATCGTTCTACAATACCTAACCTATCTGCATCTGGATCCGTAGCTACGATTAAATTCGCACTCTCTTTATCAGCTAATTCCTTCCCTAAATCAAATGTATCTTCCATTTCTGGGTTGGCAATATTAACCGTTGGAAAATCGCTGTCTGGCTCTGACTGAGATGTTTCAATTACAAAATAATTATAAGATAAATTATGTAAAATATCAGAAAGTATTGGCAAGCTTGTACCATGTAAACTTGATAATACAGTTTTTGAGTTTTGAGTTTTGAATGCGCCGACTAATTCGCATACTGCTTTTTTATAAGCTTCTGTCGTCTCATTTTCAAATGGTATAACGATATTGTTTTCTTTCAGTGTCTTTAAGTCATTCACTTTAATATTTAATGGGTCATTTACTTGATCAATATATTCACTGAGCTTTAATGATGGTTCTGTTAATAATTGTCCACCGTCGGCTCCGTATACTTTAATGCCATTATAGTTTTTAGGATTATGACTCGCTGTTATCATAATACCTGCGGTTGTATTTAAATGACGAACTGCAAATGATAATTCTGGTGTCGATTTATAAGTATCAGGTAATACCACTATCACACCATGAGTTCCGAGAACTTTAGCGATTTCTTCTGAAAATTCTTTTGATAAGTATCTTGTATCAAAGTGGATTACCACTTTTGGTTCATCCGAAATATCCTTTAAGTAATTTGCGAAACCTAAAGCAAATTTTTGTATCGTAAATTTATTTAACCTACCTGGGCCAATACCGAAAGTACTTCTAATACCAGCTGTACCGAAGGCCAATGTATCTTGAAATCCTTCATCTATTTCTTGTTCAGTGAGTTCATTATGAAACGATTCAACTAAACTCTCAGAAAGCTTATCTTCCCATGCTTGTTTCACAATCTCGCCCCGCCTTTCTACTCTATATTAAGTGATTGAATATATTGCTTGATTTCTTCTTTCATTTCATTATCTTTCAATGCATATTCGATTGTCGTCTTAACGAACCCTATTTTTTCGCCAACATCATAACGTTCCCCTTCAAAATCATACGCATAAACTCTATCATCTTGATTAAGGCGTTCAATAGCATCTGTTAATTGTATTTCACCCCCACTACCTTCAGTTTGATTTTCTAAATAATCAAAGATCTCAGGAGATAATACATATCTACCCATAATCGCTAAATTAGATGGTGCTGTTCCTTGTTTAGGTTTTTCTACAAATTTTTCAACTTCATATCGTCTGCCTTCTTGAGATTGAGGTGCAATAATGCCGTATCTATGTGTTTCACTTGTTGGAACTGTTTGAACACCTATAACTGATTTATGAGTTTCTTCATATTGATCCATTAATTGACGAATAGCTGGTGTATCTGATTCAACAATGTCATCACCTAATAATACGGCGAATGGTTCGTTACCAATAAATTGTTTAGCCGTAAAAATTGCATGCCCCAAACCTTTTTGTTCTTTTTGTCTCACATAAAATATATTAGCCAAGTTTGTAGAATACTGTACTTTATCAAGTAACTCTAGTTTCCCTTTTTCATATAAATTTGTTTCTAATTCCTTTTGTGTATCGAAGTGATCTTCAATCGAACGTTTATGTTTCCCCGTAACTATAATGATGTCCTCAATACCAGCTTTTGCCGCCTCTTCAACGATATATTGAATCGTTGGTTTATCTAATATTGGCAACATTTCCTTTGGCATAGCTTTAGTTGCCGGTAAAAATCTTGTCCCTAGACCAGCTGCTGGAATAATTGCTTTTTTAATAACCATATTATTCTCCCTTTAATATAAAATAAATTTTCCTAAGTATTTTAATATTAGGAATTGCACATTATTTGATTTTGAATTTAATTATTTTTTTAACACAATACTTATAAATTTTACTATTTTATTAATATAAAGTAAATAACTTTTTACATTTTAGTCAATTTATTTTTTTATACAACTATAATCAGTTTTTTTTATAATATAATATTAAAGTTTTATAATGTTACATATGTATTTTTATTATTATAAATAATATCTTCCATAAACGAACAATATATAACGAATAAGTTTTTATTTGTTTAGCACTTGATTTTTAAATAAATTCACAAAACTAAAAAAATCATTTATTGTTTTTAAATTTTATACTATACTAACTCAATGTACATTTTTTAAAAAGAATTTTTTATTTTTTAAAATAATTATATGAAATGAAATAAGGAGAGAACTATGAGTATATTAAGAACTATGTTCCGGGAAAAAGTATCTATTGAAAAAAGGGAAAAATTAAAAAAATTTTTAAAGTATGAGGGCAATACGAATTATCACAAGCCAGATAAACCTTATATTAATGGTTTTTTAGATGGTCAAAGTAAAGATGTAATAAAAAAACAAATACTAATAGAAAGTTTACATGGTAAGGACATTAATGGTCATTTATTTGCACTAGCAAAAGAATTAAACCAATATACTGAGTATAATGTCTTCTTAGTAACAAAAAGTATGGATGATACCCAAAAACTACTTACTCAATATAATCTTCACAACATTTCAATAATACAACACATGACATATGATTATGGGTTACTTTTAGCAACTTCACAAATATTAATTAATGACAACACTTTCTATCCTTTCTTCTCTAAAAGAAACGAACAACAATATTATAATTTTTGGCACGGTACACCTTTGAAAACTTTAGGAAAAGACATAGAAGGCGAATTCTTAGAGTTTGGTAATGTTGCTAGAAACTTTATGATGACTGATGCATTATATTTACCAAATGAATATTCTGTAAATAAAGTACTCGGTAGTTCAGATTTAGAAGGTGTCCTTAAATCTGATGTATATATTTCCCCATCTCCTAGAAATTCTTTATTATTTGATAAAAACAGAGGAGAAAATATAAGGAAAGATTTAAATTTAAAAAACAAAAAAATTTATATCTATATGCCAACTTGGAGAGGTCATAAAAAAGACAAAAACATTAACTTTACTGAAGAAAATATTTTGACTTCACTTGAACAAAAACTACCAGATGATGTAATAGTATTTTATAAACTTCACTCAATGATCTCAAAAAACTTTATTTTTAACGGAAAAAAAGTAAAACCATTTCCTGAATCATACGAATTATACGACTTTATGAGTTCAGTTGATGGGCTAATTACAGATTATTCTTCTATAATGTATGATTTTGCCAGTCAAAATAAAAAAATAATATTGTTCACTTATGATTATGAGGAGTACCGAGTAACTAGGGGAATGTATGAAGATATTAAGCAATATCCATTTAATCTCACTGATAATATAGAAGAAGTTATAGAAATTATTAGTAATAACGAACCTAATGATTATTCTGATTTTGCATATAAATTCTGCCCCAACGATTCAGTAAATGGTACTAAAGAGATAGTAGAACATATGTTATTTAATAAGTCACATAAATCTATCGAATTGTATAATAATTATAATCAAAAACCTAATGTCTATATGTTTGTAGGTCCGATGTGGGATACCGGCATCACAGCAGCATTAAAGAACTTATTAAAAAATATTGATACATCAAAAAGAAACTACATTCTTTGTTTTGAAAGAAAAGCAATAAGTAAGGCGGGAGAAGAAAACATACTCCTATTACCTCCGAATGTAAAAATTTATCCAATAGAAGGAATTAGAATCTTAAGATCTGCAGAAAAAGAACTCCATAATAAATACGTAAAAGAAGGTAATTCCGCAGGATTTTCAGATAAACTTACGAATATTCAAAACAGAGAAATCAATAGAGTTTTTGGAAATAACATACCAGATTATTATATTCATTATACAGGTTTTGAAGCTAAGTACTCAGAGTATGCTGTCTTCCTCAAAAACTTTAACACAAAAACAATGATATATGTACACACTGATATGTTTGAAGATTATAAGAACAAGAAAAATTATAATAAGAATCTTGTATCTGATGCCTGGCAAAATGCTGATAAATTAGTTTTAGTTAATGAACATTTAAAACAAGGTTTTAAAGATAATTTTTCATATGAATTAGATAATATTCATATTGCAAATAATTTCTTAGGGGTTAGTAGAATTAAAGAATTATTACAAGAGGATTTTTTAGAAACTTTTCAAAAAGTTAGATTTCATTTTAGAAATTTCCAACAATCAAAAAACGATTTGTTTGAAACTTTAAATGACACATTTATAAATCCTAATAATTCAGATGACCCTATAATTTTCAAAGCAATAAAACGCTTTTCAACTAACCCAATTGTTAAGTATGCTAAAAATAGTGAACAAAAAAAATTATTATTACAAAATAATGAAATGAAACAAGAATTACACCTATCTTATGTAAAAGAAGTTTATGGTGAACAAATTATTGAAGATTTTTCTAAAACAATAGAAGATAAAAAGAAATATAACAATTTAATTATGAGTTTATTAAGAGAAGATTTAAATACTTCTTACTTTTTGAGGCATTATAATACAATTCAAAATTATATTGAAGATCACTATAAGTCTAAAGAGATTAGTTCACCTATTATGCAAGACTATAATCCTGAAATAGGATTAAAAACTTTTAAAGATGAATTTGGTCTAAGAAAGATGGAAATGTTAAAAGAGCTTGAAGACCCAAATATAAAAGTATTTTTCAACATTGGTCGTTTCGATCAACAAAAGGGACATGATAGATTAATAAAGGCATTTGAGAAAGTTTATGAACAAGATAATAACACTAGACTTTATCTACTTGCTTCTTATGGTCCTATTAAAGAAAAAACCTTAAACCAAGTTAGACATAGTGATGCTAAAGATGCTATTACTGTATTAGACAGAATGAGTAATCCTTATTTATTATTAAGCAAGGTAGATGCCTTCGTTTTATCTTCATATTATGAAGGACTTGGTCTAGTTGTTTATGAGAGTATGTATGTGAATACACCTGTTATCTCAGTGGATCTCAACACAACAACTCAATTTTTACAAGATACAGATATAATTTTAGTAGAAAATTCTGAAGATGGCTTAATAGAAGGAATGAATAGATTAATAAACAATGAATTGCCAACAACTAAATTTAATTTTGATAAATACGAAACAGAGAGAATTAATGAATTTGAAAGTTTATTCAAATAATAAATAAAGGGAGAAAATTGTGACTATAAAAATTGCAACTATAAGTTCTTGCGTAACAAGAGATAATTTTAACTCTTCATTCAATCCTTACTATAAAGATTATTTTGAAGTTATAGCACATCAAAACCAAGTATCCATTCCTAGTTTAATGTCTGAACCATTAGAATTAAACATTGATAAAGATTTCCTTGATTATGATTTAGTGCGACAACGTCATATAAAAAGTGAATTTGATAAAACCTTTTTACAAAAGATCCGTAAATCTCAACCAGAATATATTGTTATAGATTTATATGGAGATATTAAACTTGGTCTAATTCAAATAAGTAAAGATTCCTATATAACTGATAATTGGAAATTCAAAAAAATTCCAGAATTATTTAATAAGAAAAAAATAAATATTATTAATGACTTCGATATCTATATAGAAATATGGAAATTCTATATAGATAAATTGTTTGTTTTTTTAAACAAATATTTACCTAACACTAAAGTTATAATAGTTAACGCTAGATTTAATGATAAGTTTCCTGATAATACGTCTGTAGATATGTACAGAGAAAAATCCAAGTTACCAATCCAAAATATTGTTAAGATGAATTCTTTATGGAACCAATTGGATTCTTATATTGCTAAAAATTATAATGTTTTGAATATAGATATGACACAAGAAAAATATTATCTTGATAAAAATCACTTATGGGGGAAGTATTATTTACATTTCGAACCCAAGTTTTACAAGGACTTTTTAGTTAATTTATTAAACATCGTATATAAAGACGAAGTTTTAACAAATTCTAATAATATTGTAGATGAAAAATCTAAATTGTTTAAAAATCAAAAAATAAATTTTGATGATGTAGAACAAAAATTGATAAACGCAAAAAGAGTTGAAGTTATAACTAATTCTGATACTAATTTAATTAAATTAGCAAGAAGAAATAAAGATGCTTATAATTTATACAAAAAATTATTAGAACAAGACTATGTGTTATATTTCCATAAAGATGGTGTATCTAAACTTTATAAAAGAAAATATGTTAACGAACTTTTTAAACGCAAAGATCTTATTAAATCAAACGAGGTTTATTACACATTAGATAAACCTAAAGATAGAAAAATCAATGAGGACATCCCAAGAAAATTATTAGTCATTTTTACTTGTATGCCTCCACAAAACGAATATGATAGTCATTTAATGCCTAAACGTATGTTCACAAAATTCTTTGACGGAATTGAAAGAAGTTTAGTTAAAAACGTTTATACTATGCGTATTATGGATTTAAATGTATCACATGGCTCTCACTATATAAGCACTGTAAATTATCAAAATTATGAAAATGAAATTCAACAAGCTATTTTACAATTAAAACAAGATTTAAATATTCAAGATGAAAATATTGTATTTTATGGTGTTTCAAAAGGTGGTACAGGTGCTTTATATCATGGTTCTGCTCTGGATTTCAAAACTTTAGCAGTCGATCCTATACTAAACATCGGAGATAAATTAGAAGATAATGATAGGCGTTTTTTAAAGAATTTAAGAAAAGAAGACTTAGTTCCAGATATTAATAAAAATTTAAATAAATATAATACTATGGATAAATATTTAATATGTAGTGAAAAAGTACCTCTATACTATGAACAAGACATGAGATTAGAAAAAGATAAACTTAAAATTTTAAATAAAATTGATAATTTAATTACTTCACATCCAGAAGTTTCAAGGAATACGATTCCTGAACAATTAATGATTTTAAACACCTTATTAGGTGGATTTGAATATAATTAAAAATGAACCTTCTTGTACATGTTGTATTCATTTCACAACACAAAAGCCCTGCACACGCTTCTATTCTATATGCGTATGCAGGGCTTTTAATATTCCTTCTATTCACTTTTACTTTCTTTAATTTGCACTGATTCTTCATATGCGTAAACCGCTTCTTGGTAATTATTACTGCGCGGTAATATTTTCTTTTCGACTGCTTGGTTATATGCATCCATTTTTGTTTTTTCATCTTTTTTGCTATAGATAATTTCAGCTAAATCTTGTTGATTATTTATTTTCATTTCTGAATCTTGTTTTTCTTCCTTTTTCTCTTTCTTTTCTTTAGATGATTTAGCATCTTTCTTTTGTTCTGTAGCTTTATCATCTTTTTCATCGGTACCTATTTCCCCCGTTATCATTAAATAACCCGTAAATATTGTGAAACATATGACTAATATAACTGGTATCAGATTTTTCATTTGTATACCTCTTTCTCTAGTTTCTATTATCATTAATATTAAACTACAAAATATTGATATACAACTATAGTCAGTTACTTATATAATAATTACCAAAAAACGTTTAAGAGTCCGGGACATAAATTCGTCTCGGACTCTTAAATTATATTACATCTTTATTAATACTGTTATACCCTTCTGGATACTTCTTATGAAATGCCCATGCTGTTTTTATAATTTCTTCTATATCTGTATATTTTGGTTTGAAGTTTAATTTTTCGACTGCTTTTTTTGTTGAAGCAATAAGTATACTTGGATCGCCTGCTCTTCTTTGTTCTACTTTGCATGGAATGTTATGACCTGTTACTTTTCTTGCTGCTTCAATAATTTCTAGAACGGAATACCCTTTTGAACTGCCTAAATTTATTGATTGGCTCTCGCCACCATCATTTAAGTATTTCAACGCTTTAATGTGTGCGTCCACCAAGTCTGATACGTGTAAGTAGTCTCTTATACATGTTCCGTCTTTTGTTGGGTAGTCATTTCCGTATATAGCAATTTCTTTTCTTTTTCCTAATGCTACTTCTAATATTATCGGTATTAAATGTGTTTCTGGGTTATGGTCTTCGCCTATTGTTGCGCCAGCTTTTGCACCGGCTACGTTAAAGTATCTTAATGCTATATACTTTAATCCATATGCTTTGTTTGCCCATTTAACCATCTTTTCCATTACTAATTTTGATTCACCGTATGGATTTGTTGGTTGTAATATCGTTTCTTCTTTAATAGTTACTTGCTCTACTTCGCCATACACTGCTGCAGTTGATGAAAATATTAATTTGTCGATTGAGTATTTTTTTATTGTTTCGAGTAAAACCTGCATACCATACATATTATTATTAAAATATTTAAGTGGCTTTTTCATAGATTCGCCAACTAGTGAGTATGCACAGAAGTGCATGACTGCATGAACTTTCTCGTTTTTAAATACATTTTCCATAAACGCTATATTTCTACAGTCCCCTTCATAAAATTTAGCTTTTTGATGTATGGCTTCTTTATGTCCTGTTTCTAAATTATCGACTACTACTACATCAAACCCTTCCTCAATTAATTGATCTACTGCATGAGATCCAATATATCCTGCACCACCTAGAACTAAAACTTTCATTTTCCCTTCCTCTTTTACTTTTTAGTTATATTGTTTTGCAAGTTTATTTATATGTTCAATAACAATACTCAATTGTTCTTCTGTCATATTTGAGCCTGACGGAAGACATACCCCTGTTTCAAATAGTTTTTTCGCATTATCTTCTTTTTCAAATATGTAGTCATACCCCTCATACAATGGTTGCAAGTGCATCGGTTTCCACACTGGCCTCGCCTCAATATTATGTTGATGTAGGTATTCAATTAACGTTTTAGCAGTAAATCCTGTCTTTTCTGAGTCTATCGTTAAGGCTGTTAGCCATCTATTAGATTTACTGTTCTCTAATTCTGGTTGGAATTGAAATCCTTCTATTTCATTTAATACGTCGTAATAAGTATCAAATATAGCTCTTCTTTGATTTACGCGTTCTTCTAACACTTCCATTTGGCCTCTACCTATACCTGCTGAAATATTACTTAGTCGATAATTATAACCTAACTCACTATGTTGATAATGAATGGCTTTATCCCGTGCTTGAGTCGCTAAATATAATGCATGTTTTATACTCTCTTCATTGCTTGAGACAAGCATACCTCCACCGCTCGTCGTAATAATTTTATTCCCGTTGAATGAAAATATCGCGTAGTCTCCGAAGCTACCGCTTTTCTTACCTTTATATTCTGACCCTAACGACTCTGCTGCGTCTTCTATTAACTTTACGTTGTATTCTTCACACAACGCTTGAATTTCATCCATTTTGGCTGACTGTCCATATAAATTCACAACTATAACAGCTTTAGGTCGTTTGCCTACCTCAGTATATTTTTCTAAAGCTTTGCGTAAAGCATGTGGCGACATATTCCACGTATCCATTTCAGAGTCGATAAATACTGGTGTCGCTTTTTGATATAAAATAGGATTAGAAGTTGCGCAAAATGTTAAAGAAGAACAAAGCACAATATCTCCTTCACTTACTCCACATTCTATTAATGCTAAATGTAAAGCGAATGTCCCGCTTCCAACTGCTAAAGCATGTTCTACTTGGACATAATTTTTAACAGTGTTCTCGAATTCAGTTACATTTTCTCCAAGCGGTGCAATCCAATTTTGTTTGAAAGCACTGTCTATATATTTTTGTTCATTTCCTCCCATATGAGGCGATGATAAATATATTGTTTGATTCATTCTACCTACCTCCTAATAGGCTTTGCAGGTGTCCCAACTACTATTTGATGATTTTCGACATGATTTACCACTGTAGCGCCAGCCCCTACAATTGCGTCGTCGCCAATTTTTAATGCTGGTAATACTGTAGCGCTAGCACCTATTTGTGATGCTTCTCCAACTTCTACGCCTCCTGTTAGCGTTGAATTCGGTGAGATATGGACATAGTCTTTAATGACGTTCTCATGCTCGATGATGGATCCTGTATTGATAATGTTATGTTTACCAATTGATGTTTCTGCGTTTATAACACTATTTGCCATCACGACTGTCCCGTTCTCTATTTTCGCTGATGAACTAACAATCGCTGATGGATGTGTCAGAACAGGAAATTGTTCAATTGAAATTGCTAGTCTATTAAACAATCTCTTTCTTATATGATTATTACCTATAGCAATATGGAATACATATTCCGCTTTATATAAATGAATATTTTTCAGATTATCGTATATTAAATTTTCTTCTTTGTGATATTCTGTTATGTCATCCGTTAAATAGCCTTTAAGCTCATATTCATCACTTAAATCAATTATTTCTTTAACTACTTTCGCCTGGCCGCCATTTCCTATTAACAGTATAGGTTTCATAGTGGATTACCTCTAAATTTCTCTATTGTTACATGGTTAGTAGCTGTAATATCTTTTCTTTTGATGACATTCATAATCGTCTTATATAAGATAAACATATCTAATTTAAATGATTGATTTTCCACATACCACACATCTAATTTGAATTTTTCTTCCCAAGATATAGTGTTACGGCCATTCACCTGTGCCCATCCTGTTATACCAGGTTTTACGAGATGTCGCTTTCTTTGTTCTTCTGTATATAACGGTAAGTAGTCCATCAAGAGTGGCCTTGGCCCTACTAGACTTAAATCACCTTTTAATACATTAATTAATTGTGGTAGTTCGTCTATACTCGTTTTACGAATGAAATCCCCTGTCTTTGTCATTCTATCTTTATCAGGTAACAGCTCACCATTTAGGTCTCTTTCATCAGTCATTGTTCTAAATTTTAAAATCTCAAATGGCTTTTCATCTTTACCTGGTCTCGTTTGCTTAAAAAATATAGGTTTGCCAATCTTTTTGTTGATTACTATTGCAGTTCCTAAAATAACAGGAGAAGAAACTATTAAAGCAGCGAATGAGACCGTTATATCTAATGTTCTTTTTAACATTCCATCACGCCTTTATTTATTTTGATAATACTTTATCGTATATACATTTCATTTGTTCTAGCACAGTAGTTTCGGAATATCTTTCTTTAATTTGTTCATTATTCAAGCCCATATTATGACGTAAATTTTTGTTCTGAATTAACGTTATAAACTTATCTATTAATTCTTCGTCATTATCTAAGTCGATTGTGAAACCATTAATTCCATTTTGTACTAAATCCGTATTACCACGTATATGACTTACTATTAATGGCTTATGCAATGCCATGCCTTCTAATACACATCTCGGTAGTCCTTCTTGAGTTGATAATAAAGCAACGATGTCTGACTGATAGATTATTTCTTTAATATCTTGTCTATATCCTGCAAATATAACGCCTTCAAGGTTGTGATTCGCCACATATTCTTTATATACTTCTCCCATTTCCCCACTACCGATGAGCACTAACTTTGCACGTGGACATTTATACGTAATCTTTTTCCAATTTTTAAGTAAGTATAGCTGATTTTTTCTTTTACTCATTTCTGCCACGTAACTGATGATGATATCATTTGAATCTAAGCCTAATTCCTCTCTAATACTCGTATGATTATCAATATTAACAGCATTATATTCACTTAAATTAACACCGATACCATTAATGAAATGAACATTTTCTTTATTAAAAAATTGTTGTGCGCTCTAAAAGTTGATTTGTTGGATGTAGCTTTTTTGTATTTGAGTCATGCTATTGATAAATAAGGACGTATTTTCGTCATTATATTTCCATATATGCAAAATACAGGTCGATAAAATATAATTATCGAACCGCAAATAAAAAAAAGCAGTAGAAATATGGTTTTGACCATGATTTTCTACTGCTTTTCATTTTCCTATATACTTATCTCCACTAAGATTTTATATAATCACATTATCTATCAATCGTGCTTGTGAGAATTTAACGGCTAATGATATGAAGATTTGTCCCTTAATGGTTTGTTGTTCTATGAGTTCGGGGTAGCTATATACTGCGACTTCTACTATCTCTCCGCTCACATTTTTTTCTAAATATGTTGTAATAGCTTCTATTAACACTTTGCTATTTCTTTCGCCTGCTTCATATAATTCTTTAGCTTTTTGTAAGCTTTTAGATAAATGTACCGCTTCTGTTCTTTCTTCTTCTGTTAAATATACATTTCTTGAGCTTTTGGCTAAACCGTCTTCTTCTCTGACTATATCAATAGGTACAATTTCTATATTATGATTAAAGTCTTGGACCATTTTTTCGATAATGGCTAATTGTTGTGCATCTTTTTTCCCGAAGTATGCTTTTGTTGGTTCTATTATATTAAATAATTTATTAACAACTGTTACTACACCGTCAAAATGTCCTGGTCGTTTCTTACCTTCCAACACAGTAGCTAAATATCCTACTGTAATAGACAAACTTAATTCTCCTGGATACATCTCTTCTACTGTTGGATGAAAGACATAATCTACACCTATTTGTTTCAGTTTATTTAAGTCTTCTTCAAAAGGTCTTGGATAATCGTCAAAGTCTTCGTTTGGCCCAAATTGTAATGGATTTACGAATATACTCACGACTGTTATGTCATTTTCTTGAATAGATTGTTTCATCATTTTTAAATGACCGTCATGTAAAGCACCCATCGTTGGTACAAGTCCAATAGTCTTATTTTGTACTTTATATTTTGAAGAAATATTCATCATTTCTTTTATATATTCAATTACTTGAGTCACTTACCTGTCTCTCCCATCACTTTCTTTTTATACGTAAATTCTTCTGAAGGGAAAGCGCCACTCTTAACTTCTTTATGATAATTATTCAACGCATCTACTCCAGTTGAAAAGTTTCCATATTGTTTAACGAACTTAGCAACATGTTCTGAACCGTAGTTTAATAAATCGTGATATACCAATACTTGGCCATCTGTTCCTTTACCTGCTCCGATACCGATGACAGGGATAGTCAGCTTTTCACTAATGACTTCTGCTAAGTCACTCGGTATTGCTTCTAATACAAGCATAACTGCTCCTGCAGCTTCTACTTCTTGTGCATGTTTAATTAACTGTTCTGCATCTTCTTTAGAACTTGCTTGTAACTTATATCCTGTTATGCCAACACTTTGTGGTGTTAATCCTAAATGGGAAACGACTGGTACGCCGATTTGCGTGCAACGTTCGATTAAATTTGTGTGCATGCCTTCTATTTTGATGGCATTCCCTTTTGTTTCTTTGTATAAATCAATAGCATTTTTGATATCTGTTGCATCGTCTATTCCGATAGCGCCAAATGGAACATCAACTACTACAAAAGTATTTGGTGCACCTCTTCTTACTGCCTTAGCATGATGAATCATATCGTCCATCGTTACTTCAACTGTACTATCGTATCCTAGTACAACCATGCCTAATGAATCACCGACTAATATCGTATCAATTTGTGCTGATTCTGCTTGCTTAGCACTTGGATAATCATACGCAGTAATCATTGAAATTTTTTCTGTTTGTTCTTTCATGACTAACAATTCTTTAATTGTTTTCATCCCGTACCACCCTTAAATTTTTGTTATTATATATATATAATAACACCGAAAGGAAAATAATAAATGAAAAAGTTTGGAATAATTGGTCCAGGTGCAGTTGGTACAGCTATTGCTTTTGCCTTACGAGAAAACGCTCTTGATGTTACATTATTAGGCAGAGAAAATTCAGAAGTTCGATTTCAAGATTACAATGAGCAAGCAATTCATACATTGCCCGTAGCGTCACTTAAATCCTCAACAGAAACATTTGATATTTTATTTATAGCTGTTAAGACTACTCAACTCGATCAAATCACACCTCATTTAACAAATATCACACATGATAAAACAGTTATTATACTAACTCAGAACGGTTATGGTCAGCTTAAACAGATTAACCATTCTCATGTATATCAAGCGGTTGTTTACATTAGTGGTCAAAAAACAGATCAACAAGTTACCCATTTTAGAGATTGGACATTAAAGTTACCTATCAATAATGATACTTTGTTACTAAAGAGTTTAACTAAAGATAGCATTTTAAATATTGAATGTATCGAAGACTACTACGAACAAGTTTGGTATAAGCTACTCGTCAATTTAGGTATTAACACTGTAACAGCTATAACTCGCCAAACAGCAAAAGTACTCAAATCAGATGGTATAGAAAATCTTTGTCGTAACCTTTTAATAGAAGGAAGACGAATTGCTTCTGCTGAAGGTATTCATTTTAACGAGCAATTAATTGACAGTATCATGAATATTTATGCAGGATACCCAGATGATATGGGTACAAGTATGTACTATGATGTCATCAATCATAAATCACTTGAAATTGAATATATTCAAGGTTATTTGCTAGAACAAAGTAAAAAACATCAACTTTCAACACCTCTAATAGAAAACTGTTATGCAATATTAAATACATTTCAGCCAGAAGTCTAAGCTGTTTTATTTTTCATTGACGGGCTATGTTAAATAATAACCATTAAATGAAAAGGTGATGATTTTTACATGAAAGATAAATTTGAAAAGAAACATGAAGAAATCGAAGGTTACACACAAGATGTACAACCAGGCGTTGAACATGAAATGGAACCGAAGCCTATTATAGAAGATGAAGATTATAAAGCTGGCGGCAAATTAAAAGGTAAAGTTGCTTTAGTGACCGGCGGAGATTCTGGCATTGGAGAAGCTACAGCTATTTTATTTGCTAAAGAAGGCGCTGATGTTGCGATATCTTATTATGACGAAGATACTGATGCGCAATACGCTATAAAAAGATTACAAGAAATCGGTGCGAAAGCTAAAGCTTATTCACACGATCTAAAAAAAGACAATCATGCAGAAGAATTAGTAAATAATGTGATACAAGACTTTGGCAAAATTAATATCCTCGTTAACAACGGTGGTATTCAATATCCACAAAATAATTTTGAGGATATTTCTAAATCACAATTACAAGAAACATTCGAAACAAACTTTTTCGGAATGTTCTATTTATCCCAGGCAGTCTTACCGCACCTTAATAAAGGCGATGCTATCGTTAATACAACGAGCGTAACAGCATATCGAGGTTCGGCTCACCTTATTGACTATTCAGCTACTAAAGGTGCTATCGTTTCATTTACAAGATCGCTTGCAACTACACTAGCTGATAAGGGTATCCGAGTGAACGCTGTTGCACCTGGTCCGATATACACACCACTAATTCCAGCTACATTCGATGAAAGTAAAGTTGAGAATGCTGGATCTGATACGCCACTAGGTCGAAGAGGACAGCCAAGTGAAAACGCACCTGCCTATGTATATTTAGCATCACAAGATTCCACTTATGTAACAGGACAAGTAATTCATGTAAACGGTGGAGACTTCATGACAACTTAATAATTACACTGAATTTTTAAAAAATTTAAAGAAAAAAATTCTTTTTTCAAAGCGCTTATTTTAAATATGAAGAAACACGTCTTTATGTCTAAAAATTAAGCGCTTTCTTTATTGTTATTAATACTGGCTTGAGCATTTAATATCTTATAAAATTAATTAACTTTTTATGATTTTTGCACGTAAGAATTTAAGTTTAATACGTTATAAATTGTGCAATATCAATTTGACTATAAAATTTTACTGTGCTAGTGTAATATAAGTCGATTAAATAGATAAGGACTGGTTATTTTGAGCAATATACAAATCAAAGACGTTACAAAAGTTTTCGGCGATTACAATGACCAAGTTAAATCACTATTAAAGGAAAATAAGTCAAAAGACGAAATCCTTAAAGAAACTGGTTCTACTGTAGCCGTTAAAAACGCTAACTTTACTATTGAAGATGGTGAGGTATTCGTAGTCATGGGGCTTTCCGGGAGCGGTAAATCAACGCTAATTCGCTTGATTAACCGATTAATAGACCCAACTGATGGCGATATCTTAATCAATTCAAATAATATTTCTTCTCTTAACAAAGAAGATTTAAGAAACTTCAGAAGAGATAACTTAAGCATGGTATTCCAAAGCTTCGCATTATTCCCCTTCAAAACTGTTGTAGAGAATGTTGCTTTTGGTTTAGAAGTTAAAGATGTTCCGAAAAAAGAACGATTAACAAAAGCTGAAGAATCATTAAAATTGGTTGGACTTGATGGTTACAAAGACCAATATCCAAATCAATTATCTGGTGGTATGCAACAACGTGTTGGTTTAGCTAGAGCTTTAGCTAATGACACAGATATCCTATTAATGGATGAAGCTTTCTCAGCATTAGACCCATTAATTCGTAAAGAAATGCAGAATGAACTATTACAATTACAACAAGATATGAAAAAAACAATTGTTTTCATTACACACGACCTAGACGAAGCACTACATATCGGGGATCGTATCGCATTAATGAAAGATGGTGCTATCGCTCAGGTTGGTACACCAGAAGAAATCGTTATCAACCCTGGTAACGACTATGTTAAAGATTTCGTTAAAGACATCGATCGTTCTAAAGTATTAAAAGTTAAACATATTATGGATTCAGTAGAAAATGTTGAAATGACAGACGATAAGACTTTCATAGATGCAGAATCACTACTGTTTGAAACATTTCCACATTTCAGAACGGGAACACATGAACTTTGGATTAAAGAGAACGACAAAATTGTTGGTAAATTAAACTTCAAAGAAGTATTCGATGTGTTAGCTCAAGGGAATGAGGTGATGGATCATGCTTAATCTATTACCTATCTTACCTCTTGGTGAATGGGCAGATTCGTTTGTTGAATGGTTAACTGATACGTTTAGTTTTATTTTTGATCCTATTAAAACGTATTTAGGAAACTTCATGCAGTTCATCATTTCATTATTAGATTTGTTACATCCATTCGTATTTATCATCATTGTTATGATATTAGCTTACTTCATTATGAATAAGAAAATCGTCGCTCCTATTCTTGTAGGTATCGGCTTGCTCTTTATTTATAACCAAGAATTATGGGATCAGTTACTGAATACAATGACGTTAGTTATTATCAGTAGTTTATTATCAGTTATTATTGGTGTTCCACTTGGTATTCTAATGTCTAGAAGTGATCGTTTCCAAGCAATTATGAAACCAATATTAGACTTTATGCAAACAATGCCTGCATTTGTTTATTTAATTCCAGCAGTAGCATTTTTCGGTATAGGTATGGTTCCAGGTGTATTCGCTTCTATTATTTTTGCGACACCACCTACTATCCGTTTAACAAACTTAGGTATTAGACAAATATCTGCAGAACTAATTGAAGCAAGTGACTCATTCGGTACGACTTCAATGCAAAAATTAATTAAGGTACAACTCCCTCTTGCTAAAGCATCAATCATGGCCGGTGTTAACCAAACTGTCATGTTAGCTTTATCAATGGTTGTTATAGCATCAATGATTGGGGCACCAGGTTTAGGTAGAGACGTATTAAGTTCTCTACAACGTGCAGAAGTAGGAACAGGATTTGTAGCAGGACTAAGTATCGTTATTCTTGCTATCATCATTGACCGCTTCACTCAATCATCTAAAAACAAATAAACTTAGGAGGATTCAGAATGAATAACAAATGGCGTGTACTCGTTCTTATGCTATCATTAGCACTTGTATTAGCGGCTTGCGGGAATGGCGGCTCAAGTGAAGATGGAGACTTAGGTAAAAAAGATATTAAATTATCTTACGTTGAGTGGGATTCAGAAGTTGCCTCAACACATGTAATACAAAAAGTTTTAGAAGATGAAGGTTATAACGTAGAAGCTACACCTTTAGATAACGCAGTAATGTGGGAATCTGTAGCATCAGGTGAAACTGACGCAACAGTTAGTGCGTGGTTACCAGGAACTCATGGTGATTTATACAAAAAACATAAAAAAGATCTTGATAACTTAGGTGCAAACCTTAAAGGAGCTAAAATTGGTTTAGTAGTTCCTGAAGACTTCGATGGTGATTCAATCGAAGACTTGAAAGATCAAGCTGGTAAGAAAATTGTAGGAATTGAACCAGGTGCTGGTGTTGTTAAAGCATCTGAAAAAGCAGTTAAAGATTACAACTTAGATGGATGGGAAGTTGAAACTTCATCTTCAGGTGCAATGGCTACTACATTAGGTCAAGCAATGAAGAAAAAAGACGACATTGTAGTTACTGGTTGGTCTCCACACTGGAAATTCCAAAAATATGATCTAAAATACTTGAAAGACCCTAAAGGTTCATTCGGTGAAGCAGAACATATTAATACAATGGCTCGTAAAGACTTGAAGAAAGATAGTCCAAAAGCTTATGAAATTTTAGACAACTTTAACTGGAAGACAAAAGACATGGAAGAAGTTATGTTAGACATCCAAGAAGGTACATCACCTAAAAAAGCAGCAGCTAAATGGGTAGATGACAACCAAGATAAAGTTAAAGAATGGACTAAAGATTCAGACTCAGATAAATAATAGAGCGCGTGGTATAAACCATTAACTCAAAATAAAGCTCCTAACCCCTAGTTTATTGAACTAACGGGTTAGGAGCTTTTATTTATATATGCTTCGGGTTATGTGTTGGATTAATGAAGTAGATAATCCAACAAGGGTGTGTCTATTTGGATTACATAAATTCTGGGGAATCAAATCCAAGTGATGTTATTAGTAAATACACTGATAATGGCGTTGATGTAGCATTTGAGGTAGCTGGTGTAGCGCCAACACTTAAATCTGCAATAGATGTTACTAAAGCAAGAGGTATTGTTGTTATAGTTTCTATATTCGGTCATCCTATTGAATGGAATCCAATGCAATTAACTAATACAGGTGTAAAACTTACTTCGACGATTGCTTATACACCTACTACATTTCAACAAACAATAGACTTAATTAACGAAGGTAATTTAAAAGTCAAAGACGTCGTTACTGATGAAATTGAGTTAAATGATATTGTAGAGTCAGGATTTGAACAACTTGTAAACGATAAATCACAAGCAAAAATTCTCGTTAAATTATAATAAAGGTTATAAAAACTAATGAAAGGAGAATCTTCAAATTAGAGATTCTCCTTTTATTAGTTTTCTTCCTGTGATTATTTGTTTTTACTACTTCATTTTTATTATGGTTCTGTTGCAAAGTTGAATTTATAGTATAATTTTAACAAAAAGGAGTCTTCTGTATGAACTATTTCAGATATAAACAATTTAACAAGGA
>NZ_JAJNHH010000012.1:0-110302 GCF_022386955.1 Mammaliicoccus sp. A-M4 | reverse complement strand
TCCTGGGTATGTTTTTGTCGTTAAAAACATTGTACCGTAAAAGGACTGTTATATGGCCTTTTTACTTTTACACAATTATACGGACTTTATCAAATAGAGAGACAATTAATTTTCGAAGGATGAATATAGATGGTGCAGAACGAAATTATTAGGTTCTCGAATGTTACATTTAAATACGATGAAGATGAACCTACTGCATTGGAAAATGTTACATTTAATATAAAACGCGGTAAATGGACATCAATCGTTGGCCATAATGGTTCAGGTAAGTCTACAATTGCTAAATTGCTCATGGGTATCAACAATAATTATGAAGGAGATATTATTGTAAAAGATATTAAAGTATCTGAAGAAAATATCGACGAAGTTAGAAAACATATCGGTATCGTTTTTCAAAATCCTGATAATCAGTTTATAGGCTCTACTGTAGAGTATGATGTTGCGTTTGGAATGGAGAACCAAGGCATAGAATATAGTCTTATGCATACAATTGTAGATCAAGTATTAACTGAAGTAAGTATGTTAGAAATGAAGACATTCGAGCCATCTCATTTGTCAGGCGGTCAAAAACAGCGCGTTGCAATTGCAGGTATTTTAGCTATGTCGCCAGATGTCATTATTTTAGATGAAGCAACAGCAATGTTAGACCCTGAAGGAAAAGGAAGCATCATGAATTTAATTAAAACTATACAAGATGAACGTCACTTAACAGTCATTTCAATTACACACGATTTAGAAGAAGCAGTAGAAGCTGATGAAATTATCGTTATGAATAAAGGTAAAGTTTATAAACAAGATGTCCCAGAAGAAATATTTAAAGAAGGGGCATATTTAACTGAAATAGGATTAGATTTACCTTTCGCAATGAGAATGAATAGCCTGTTATTAAATAATTACGCGTTTTCATCTTTTGAACAGTTGGTGAATCGCTTATGAAAATTATATTTAATAATGTAAGTTATGACTATGGTTTAAAAACGCCATTTCAATATAGAGCGTTAAATCATATTTCAACCACTTTTAACGAATCGAGATTTTATGCAGTTGTAGGACAGACTGGGTCGGGGAAATCTACGCTAATCCAACATTTAAACGCAATATTAAAACCAACTGAAGGGCAGTTAACTATTGATGAAATAGAAATCAATAGAAAGACAAAATCTAAGAAATTATCTCCTGTTCGTAAAAAGGTTGGTATCGTTTTTCAATTTGCAGAACATCAATTATTCGAAGATACAGTCGAAAAAGATATTATATTCGGTCCACTTAATTATGGTATGGATAAAGATAAAGCAGTTAAAAGAGCAGAAGAATTAATGGATTTATTAGGTATGGAACATGCTTTATTAAAGAAGTCGCCATTCGAGCTCTCAGGTGGCCAAAAACGACGTATAGCTATCGCGGGTGTACTAGCTATGGAACCTGAGATATTAGTCCTTGATGAGCCTACAGTGGGCTTAGACCCTAAAGGACAACAAGACATGATGGATTTGTTCAGAAAAATACAAATGGACCTAGGTATAACAGTAATACTTATTTCTCATCAAATGGACATCGTTTTGAAATACGCAGATGAAGTGAAAGTGATTAAAGCAGGAGAATTAATAGCTGAAGATAAACCTATTAATATTTTTACTAATGAAGAATTAGTGAGACAAGCACATTTAGACATTCCAAAAATCATCCAATTACAACAAGCTGTTGAGCGCAAATACAATATGCAATTTGATCAACTTGCAACTTCTGAAGAAATGTTTAAAGATATGTATGATAAGTGGGTGATGAAACATGACAGATAAACTGATAATTGGTCGTTATATTCCTGGTAATACAATTATTCACCAACTTGATTCTCGAATGAAAATGATTTTTGTACTACTTTTTATGGTGTTAATATTCTTTTGTAATTCGTGGTTGAGTTATTGTTTCATGATTTTATCCGTTTTATTCATTATGTATTTATCAAAAATAAAACTTTGGTTTTTAATTAAAGGTCTTACTCCAGTGATGATTCTATTTATCTTTACATTCGTCATGCACTTAATCGTAACAAAAGGCGGTCCTGTGCTCATTGATTTTAAAATATTTACAGTTGAACAAAATGGTGTAGTACAAGGTACATTTATTGTATTAAGACTTGTGTTACTTGTTATGATTTCAACTATTATGACCCTTACTACAAGCCCAATTAGTTTAACAGATGCAATAGAATCAATGCTAAGACCGTTAAAAAAAATAAAGTTTCCAGTTCACGAAATGGCTATGATGATGTCTATATCTTTAAGGTTTATCCCTACTTTAATGGATGAATTGGAAAGAATAATAAAGGCTCAAACATCAAGAGGTTCAGATGTTACGTCTGGAAGTATTATGAATAGATTTAAAGCTATTATACCTTTATTAATTCCTATGTTTATTTCGGCTTTTAAGAGAGCAGATGACTTAGCAATAGCAATGGAAGCAAGAGGTTATAATGCATCAAATGTTAGAACAACATATCGTAATTTAAATTGGCGTATGAGAGATACGTTAGCATTATCAACAATTATTATCATAGCAATTGTTATATATTTATTAAGAAATTGAGGTGCCTATTTTGAGGATGTTAGTGAAAATTTCATATCATGGAGGACAATTCATGGGTTTTCAAATACAACACCATGAAAGAACGGTCCAATATGAATTTGAAAGAATTCTAAAAAGAATGCACCGTACATTTGTTAGAATTCATCCTTCTAGTAGAACGGATAAAGGTGTTCACGCTATAGAGCAGTATTTTCATTTTGATACAGAGTTGAGTATCGCCCCAGATAAATGGCAGTATGCATTTAATTCTGCTTTACCAAAAGATATATATGTTCAAAGCGTAGAACAAATCAGTGATACATTTCATTGTCGATATCATTGTGTAGGTAAAAAATATCGTTACAAAGTTTATATAGACGAAGCTAGAAAAGTATTTGAACACGATACAAAAGTACAACAAAAGAAACCGGTCGATATAAACGCAATGAACGAAGCAGCTAAATCATTTTTAGGAACACATGATTTTACAAGTTTTTGTTCACAAAAGACAGAAGTAAAAAACAAAGAAAGAACAATTTATCAAAGTGAAGTTGTAGAAACGGAAGAAGGCTTTGAATTTATCGTGACAGGTTCTGGTTTTCTATATAATATGGTACGCGTTATGGTAGCTTATTTAATTCTTGTAGGTGAAGGGAAAAGAAGCGGTCAGGAAATTCATAAATTACTTGAAGAAAGAGATCGTAATAAAGTGCCACATACAGCACCTGCACATGGATTATACTTAGAAAGAATTTATCTTAGCGAAGAAGAACTCAAAGAAGAGTTTGGAGAACACATTCACATTCATAAGAAAAACTCTATATAAATTGTTTGAAATCAATTGACAAAAAGCGAAATAAATTATATTATAGTTAACGGTATTGTTTTATATCACCACCACGATAAGCCCCGGAATCTTATTGTGTTTTAAGATATAGAAGCAGGAATCAGATAACGGAATATAAGATGTATGTTTTTTCTTTGGTACAGGCGAATTCATACATCTTGACCAGAACTTTTTTAAAATTTAGGAGGACACTATAATGCGTCAAACATTTATGGCTAATGAAGCAAACATCGATCGCAAATGGTTTGTTGTTGATGCTGAAGGAGAAACGTTAGGTCGTTTATCATCAGAAATCGCATCAATCTTACGCGGTAAACATAAAGCAACTTATACACCACACGTTGATACAGGAGATAATGTTATAATTATCAATGCTGACAAAATCTACTTATCAGGTAACAAAGAACAAGATAAAATTTACTACCGTCACTCAAATCACCCAGGCGGAATCAAATCAATTTCAGCTGGTGAATTAAAAGAGAAAAACCCAGTTCGTTTATTAGAAACATCTATCAAAGGTATGTTACCAAATAATAAACTTGGTGAAAAACAAGGTAAAAAATTATTCGTATATGCTGGTGCAGAGCATCCACATGCTGCACAACAACCTGAAAACTACGAGTTACGTGGTTAATTAAGAGGAGGATACTACATTGGCACAAGTTGAATATCAAGGCACAGGCCGTCGTAAACATTCAGTAGCACGTGTACGTTTAGTACCTGGTGAAGGTAACATAACAATTAACAAACGTGACGTACGTGACTACTTACCATTTGAATCATTAATTTTAGATTTAAACCAACCATTTGAAGTAACTGAAACTAAAGGAAACTATGATGTTTTAGTAAACGTTCAAGGTGGCGGTTTAACAGGACAAGCACAAGCTATCCGTCACGGAATTGCACGTGCATTGTTAGAAGCTGACCCAGAATACCGTGCTTCATTAAAACGCGCAGGATTACTTACTCGTGATCCACGTATGAAAGAACGTATGAAACCTGGTCTTAAAGGCGCTCGTCGTTCACCACAATTCTCAAAACGTTAATATTGTTTACCAATATTATTTTGAATCCCATAAGCAAATGCTTATGGGATTTTTTTATACTTAACTAATAAATATTTTTATCATTATATAAAATATATTAAAATCTCTAAACCTCCAAGTTGACTTGTATTATATCTGGTGTTAATATGATTCAATCAAAGATATAAAAAGTCTTTAATATCTTTGAAAGGTAAATTACTGCATTAAAATTAAATTTTATTAAAGCACGATATAAGCAAAGAAACATAATTAAATTTATATATAAATTCTGTTTTATCTATTTGAGGAGGTATTTTAATGAATCAAAAATTAACAAAGAAAATCAATAACTTAGAGACGATACAAAGAATTCCAGTAGAAGATATACTATCATTTATTTCTCTAAATAAAGTGGATAAAGTATTAGATCTTGGAGCTGGAGTAGGGTATATAAGTCTTCCAATATCTAAGTACGTAGATGAAGTAACTGCAATTGATTTTGATAAAGACATTTTAAATTATTTAGATAAAAAATCTAAGGAAAAAGAAATTACGAATATTGAAACACTGGTATCAGATTTTAAAGATATTCAATTAAGTAGCGAAACATTCGATAGAGCAATTGCATCAATATCACTGCATGAAGTAAGTCCACTTTCGCAGGCTTTAAATGAAATATATAGAGTCTTAAAAAATAAAGGCGTATTTCTATGTATTGAATTAGAAAAGCTAGATTTAACAAAAGCTCCAAGAGTCTCGTCAGAAGATATGGTAGAACAAGTTCGAGATGCAGGATTTGATAAAGTAGATGTATTTTATCCAGAAGGTAAAATTGCTAATCAGCCTGTTTATATAGTTGTAGCAGAAAAGAATATATAAGCTAAAAGTTTTCTAGATATATTAGATTGGCTATTGGTTAAATAATATACGATAAAATTATACTCCCTATACAGTCATGTAATAAAGCCTGTTTCTTGATACATATGCTATAACAAGTTATGTTGTATATAGGATATTAAGATAAAGTAGAAAGTCACTTGATTAACTTCCAAATCATGAGGAGATATTTCATATTAATGAAATAATAATAGGGGGAAGATTTATATGCTAAAAGAACAGTTTGAAATTTCTTATAATATGTTATCAAATATTATAAAAGATATTGATGAGAAAGAGGCAGACTTTCAGTTAGACTTGGCTAATAATAATATTAAGTGGCAGCTAGGTCATATCATAGTTGCGAATGAAACATTTGTTTTTGGTACGACTGAGGAAGAGAATACTTTAGGGGCTGAATTAGGAAAGTCATTTGCACCTGGTACTTCACCTCAAAGCTTTACTGGCGCTGAACCAACATTTAAAGAACTAAAAGGTATTTTAAATACACAATTAGACAGAATATTAAATATTGTAGATGACCAATTAGATCGTAAACGAAATGAGCCATTAGCTAATATGACAACTTTTGCTGAAACAATACCTTTTGGTGTTACGCATACTAATTACCATACTGGACAAATAAAATTGATGAAAACTATGATGGATAAACTCGATCAAGGTGTATAATTAATTAGGCTGAGACATTTAATTATGTCTCAGCCTGTTTTTTTGTACATTTAAAACAAATTAATGTCTTATCTTCTAAAACAATACCTTCTATAAAACCACTGTTACAATAAATATTCTTTTGACAAATCTTACATTTACCGACAAGTTCTTTTTCCAATATAATCACCTTCATATTAATATTAAATACTAAAAAATGATATGATAATTATAATCAATATTAACATACAATAATGGAGTGATAGAGATGGTATTGGAAATGAAAACAAAATGCGACAATTGCGATTATGTTTTCCATGAAAAAAGTAATGCTTTTATTTGTGTTAAAGAACATACTTTTTGCCGTGATTGTGCAGAAAATCTATATTATGTTTGCCCAGAATGTAGTGGCGAACTTGTAGTAAGACCGAAACTTAAAGCTGATGAAAACACAATTATGAGTGATAGATAAATTTTTATAGATAAACAGGGGGATATACAATTGAATATCGTAAAAATTAACGAAGATGACATTTCACGAATTGTACCAATTTTTAATGCATATCGTGTTCATGCGGGGAAAAAATCTAATAAAGAACAGGCTAATACATTTCTGTATAATAATTTAAAAAATAAAAATGCTACTATATTTATAGCTGAAGAAGAAAATGATGTTATTGGATTTATACAATTATATACGATGCTTTCTTCGATGAAAATGTCACAACTACTTATTATTAATGATTTATTTGTTACTGAGCAAGCACGTGGTAAACACGTTGGAGAGAAACTCATGAACCAAGCATTTCAATATGGTAAAGAAAATGGGTATGAGATAATGTATTTGGAGACTGAGAAAACAAATGTAGCTGGAAACAAACTATATCAAAAATTAGGTATGGTTTTAGATGAAGATCATAACTATTATAGTAAGCCTTTATAAAATAAAACAAGAGGTGGGGATTAAATGAAAGCAATTGGATTTAAAAATGGCTTTGATTTAAATGAAGAAAACGGTTTTGAAGAATTAGACTTACCTACGCCTAAAGCTGAAGGTAAAGATATACTTGTAAATGTAAAAGCAGCAAGTATTAACCCAGTAGATACAAAGTTACGAACGGCAAACTACGATGATTACAAAGTATTAGGCTATGATGCAGTAGGTGTTGTAGAAGCGGTTGGAAATGATGTTGAATTATTCCATGTTGGAGATGAAGTATACTACTCAGGATCTAACATAAGACAAGGTTCTAATGCAGAATATCAACTCGTTGATGAAAGACTAGTAAGTATTAAACCAGAACATTTATCCAATGTAGAAGCTGCTGCATTACCTTTAACTTCACTTACAGCGTTTGAAGCGCTATGCGAAGGGTTAAATATATCAACAAACCCTGAAGATAATGAAGGGAAGAAATTACTGATTATTAATGGAGCTGGTGGTGTTGGTTCAATAGCAACTCAAATTGGAAAACATCTAGGTTTAACTGTAATCACTACAGCTTCTAGAAAAGAAACAAGAAGATGGTCTGAAAAAATGGGCGCTGATATTGTATTAAATCATAAACACCATTTACCAGATGAATTAAAAGCTCACCGTATCAATGAAGTAGATTATATTTTTGATACGCATAATAGTGATGAATACTTTGCAGTAATGGCAGAAATGATAAAGCCTAGAGGTAAAATTGTAGCGTTAGTTAATTTTATGGATAAAGTAGATTTAAATTTATTAAAAGATAAAAGTGTTTCATTTTCATTTGAATTTATGTTTACAAGACCTAAATATGAAACTGAAGATATGAAACAACATCATAAATATTTAAGTGAATTGATGAAATTAATAGATAGAGGCTCTATTAAAACAACACATTATCAAACATTAAAAGGCTTAACTGTAGAAACAATTACAAAAGCTCATGAAATGATAGAAAAAGGAAATAGTATAGGTAAAATTGTAATAGACTATGAAGAAAAATAAATATAGTTAAGAAATATATTAAAAAAAGAGCTTGAGATATAAATCTCTGGCTCTTTTTTGGATAGAATATATTGTTATTGGATTAACTAAGACGAAAATCCAAGTAAAGCCCATTTTATTGGATTAATTACGCCGAAAATCCAAATAGATCCTCTCTTGTTGGATTTACGATTAAATAGACTCACGAATTTACTTTTTCTAACCTAAAATCAAAAAAGCTGGAACATTTATAATGTTCCAGCTTCTTTTTAAATAGGGATACGTAGCTATATTAATAATCGTTTTCGTTTGCTTTACGTCTAAAGTTTGGATATTTAGAACGTATTGTATAAACAAGCATTGATAGTAATGCAAAGACAATTGCGATACTTCCAATAATCAACATAGATTGTAAGTACGTTACGTCGCTTGTAAAGTTAAATATATTTTCTCTTAATGCTTTAATGACATAGCTCATTGGAGAAAATGGATGTAAGTCTTGGAAGAACTTGCCTGATAATTGAATAGGGAAAGTACCTTCACTTGAACCTAACTGTAAAATTAATAATATGATTGCTAAGAATTTACCGATATTACCTAATACTACAGTTAAAAAAGTAACAATCATATAAGCTGCTAAACTCCATAATAGAAGTGTCAGTGTGAAATATCCATGGTTGGCGATATCCATATCAAATATATATAGACATAGTACTGCTAGTGCGAGTGCTGAACCTACAGATTGTAAGAAATAAATAACAAATTTACTTAACCACCATTTGATTCCTGTTGAATCTCCCATACGTTTATCTATTGGATAAACTGCAGCAAAGGCTACTGCTCCGACATATAAGCTTAATGCAAGAATATATGGTGCGAAACTTTGACCATAATTATCTACTTCAGTTAAGTCGTTTTCACTTGATTTAACTGGTTTATTGATGGAATCTGTATTTTTCTTATTAAAATATTGACCTTCAGACTGTTTAATAGCTTTATCAATATTATCTTTCAATTTATTATTATTAGCTTGTAGTTCGTTTAGACCTTGTGATACTTGCTTACTACCTTGTAGAAGTTGCTCTCCTTGAGCTCCGGCCATAGGTGCCATTTGTTCTAACCCAGATTCAACTTGTTGATTACCATCTATAAGTTGGGATTCTGCATCAGACATTTGTCCTAAAGCTTTAGAGGTATCTTTATAACCATCTGTAAGTTTATTCATGCCATTAAATACTTCTGTAATGTATTTGTCTCGAATAGAACTACTTAGGTTATCTTCAACTGCTGTTACTGCTTTAGTTGCAATTTGAGAACCAGTATAACTATATCCAGGGTTTGTTTTAATATTTAAATCAATTTTTTCTGGAGATTTATCTAACATGGACCCAGCGTTTTTAGTTGTATTTTCAGGTATTGTTATAACTGCATAAGATTCACCGCGTTCTAAATGTTTATCTGCAGTAGATTGTTCTACAAACTCCCATTTGAATTTATCATTATCCTTTAATTTATCAACGACGTCATTACCTATATTCGTCTTCTCACCATTAATTTCGCCGCCTTTATCATAATTGACTATTGATATTTTTAATTCGTCAGTTTTACCATAAGGATCCCACAAAGACCCCACGAATACAGAACTATAAATAAGCGGTAAAAGCATGATTGCTATTAAAGAAATGAGCATAAATTTATGTGTCCATAAGTTTTTTATATCATCAAACATGTTTAGCATTATCCTTTCCAGTTATAAGATTGTTTGCTTTTTGGAGCTGTTTAACGAATGTGATGATTTCTTGATCAGAGAAATGAGAAGATAATTTACGACTAAAAGTTTCATAGATTATATCTTCAGTACGACTAACAAGAGATAATCCTTTTTCAGTTAGCAATACAGATTTTTCTCTTTTATCTTCACCTTGTTGGATTGAAATAAGATCTAAATGCTTTAGTTTATTAATTCTGTTAGATATTGCTGTTTTAAAAACACCTTGTCTTTGAGCTATAAAGCTAAATGTACATTTAGGAGATTCTTTAATAATTTTTAGAGTTTGAAATTGTTCTTTAGAGATTACTTCATCTAACCCAGACTTATTTAAAATTTTTGCTACTTCGCTATGAATGTTAACAATAGATTCTTGAAATAGGTTAAATGCTTTTTTTAATTCATTATTTTCCATTAGTACACCTCCTGAACTTATTACTTTTCATATAGTACACCCTATGAACTAAAATTGCAACAATAAAATACATTATTAAAACAAACGTTTGCGCTAGATTATAGATATGTATTTATAAAGCTAATATATGTATATAAATATAAATGCAAACGTTTGCGTAAAATTCATTGACAAATTGTTAAATTACACATATGATAAGTTTATATTTAAAAATGAAAGCGATTTCAATTAACGGAGGGAATCATATGACCGATTTAAAATTAGAAAATATTAAGAAAACCTATGATAAAGGAAATACGGTGGTTAATGATTTTAATTTACATATTAAAGACAAAGAATTTATAGTGTTTGTCGGTCCGTCAGGGTGTGGCAAATCAACAACATTAAAGATGATAGCAGGGCTAGAAGATATAACGGATGGAGAATTTTCTATTGATGGTTCAAGAATGAACGATGTAGCACCTAAAGATAGAGATATAGCGATGGTATTTCAAAATTATGCTTTATATCCACATATGACAGTATACGATAATATGGCTTTTGGCTTAAAACTTAGAAAAATGAATAAAAAAGAAATAGACAAAAGGGTACAATATGCTGCAGAAATTTTAGGTTTAAAAGAATTTTTACCGAGAAAGCCTAAAGCTTTATCTGGTGGACAAAGACAAAGAGTAGCTTTAGGTAGAGCGATTGTTAGAGATGCTAAAGTATTTTTAATGGATGAACCTTTATCTAATTTAGATGCAAAATTACGTGTTCAAATGAGGACTGAAATTTTGAAATTACATGAACGTCTACAAACGACAACAATTTACGTAACACATGACCAAACTGAAGCATTAACAATGGCAAGTCGCATCGTTGTATTGAAAGATGGAGATATCATGCAAATAGGTACACCAAGAGAAGTGTATGATTCGCCAGAAAATGAGTTTGTTGCTCAATTTATTGGCTCACCTGCAATGAACATTTTCGATGCAAAAATAAATCAAGATAACTTAGAAATAGGCGATCAAGTGATTAAGTTGAATGAGAGACAGACAAGATTATTAACAAATGCTGGTTATGATGGGAAAGACATAAGATTTGGTATAAGACCAGAAGATATTCACGATGAACCAATATTTATATCAGCACATCGGGATACAACATTCAAAACAAAAGTATTAGTAAGTGAATTATTAGGTTCAGAAATAATGATACATGGTTTGTTTAGTGACATTGAATTTTCAGCGAAATTAGATGCAAGAACAGTAGTAAATCCTAATGAAGAAATTGAATTAGCCATCGATTTAAATAAATGTCATTTCTTAGATAAAGAAACCGGAGAAAAAATAAAAAATTAAATCAGTGTCAAATTAACACTTGAAAGAAGGAGAGTATATGAAGCGAATAATAAAATTTTGCTCAGTGATACTAGTTGTTACGTTATTAGTAAGTTGTGGTCCAAAACGTACACAAGAAGATATTGATAAAGCTTTAAATGATGATGAAAAGACTTCAAAACCTGAATCGTTAACAATGTGGGTTGATGGAGATAGGCAAATGTCTTTCTATAAAGAAGTAACGAAAGAATACACTAAAAAAACAGGAATAGAAATTATTCTAAAAAACACTGCACAAGATGACCAAGTTGACAATTTATCTTTAGATGGCCCCTCTGGAAAAGGACCTGATTTATTCTTTCAACCTCAGGATAGAGCAGGAGATGCATACTTACAAGGATTGGCAGCAGAAATTGATTTTACAGAAGAAGAACTTGAAGGATATTCAAAAGATGCATTAGATGCATTAAACTACGAAGGTAAACAATTAGCATTACCAGTAATAGTTGAATCAACGGCTGTCGTTTATAATAAAAAGCTTGTAAAAACACCACCAAAGACTATGGAAGATGTAGAAAAAATTGCTGAAAACATAACTGATAAAGATAAAAAACAATATGGTTTCATGTTTGATGCTAAAAACTTTTACTTTAATTACCCATTTTTATTTTCACAAGGCGGATACATTTTTAAAGAAAAAGATAACGGGTTTGATACTACAGATGTAGCAGTAAATGATAAAGCTGTAGTAGAAAGTGGCAAAAGACTGCAATCATGGTATGAAAAAGGTTATATCACAAAGTCAGCAGATCAAGATGTCATTGTTGGTTTATTTAAAGAAGGAAAAGTTGGCATGTTTGTGACTGGTCCATGGCAAACTTCAGAGTTTAAAGAAGAATTAGGTGACGATTTTGGTACAGCGATTTTACCTAAAGATAATGGCAAACAAATGAAACCATTTTTAGGTGTTCGTGGTTGGTTTATATCAGAGTACAGTAAGGAGAAATATTGGGCTAAAGATTTATTATTATTTCTAACAAATCAAAAGAACATGCAGAAATATACTGACGATATGCAAGAAATTACAGGACGTACAGATGTTTCATCTAAAAATGAACTTCTAAGACCATATGAGCAACAAGCACAAAATGCTGTTCCAATGCCTAATATTCCAGAAATGAGTCAGGTCTGGGATCCTATGGGAAATGCAGCGATATTTATGTCAAATGGGAAAGATTCAAAAGAAGCATTAGATGAAGCAAAAAGTAATATAGACGAACAGGTGAAAATTATGAATGCATCTAAAAAATAAAAGAAGGTGTCAAATATGAAGAATAGAAATCCTAAATTAGCTGGGATATTGTCCGTTATTCCAGGTGTTGGACAATTTTATAATAAAAGATACATAAAAGGCAGTATTTTTATTATATTTTTTATTAGTTTTATAAGTGTTTTTTATCAGTTTATGAACATTGGATTTTGGGGATTATTTACGCTTGGTACAGTGCCAAAACTAGATGATTCAAGAGTATTGTTAGCGCAAGGGATTATATCCCTCATACTTATAGCATTTGCTATCACACTTTACGTTGTAAATATAATCGATGCATATAGAAACGCCGAACAATATAACCGAGGTCACGAAATTAAAGATAGTAAAGGACGTATGGTTGCAACATGGGATAAAACATTCCCTTATTTATTGATTTCACCAGGTGTTTTTTTATTAATTTTTGTTGTAGTATTTCCATTACTATTTATGTGTTTTTTAGCTTTTACGAATTATAATTTATATAATGCACCTCCTAGAAATTTATTAGAATGGGTTGGCTTTGATAATTTTAAATCGTTATTAACTGTTCCTATTTGGAAGACAACTTTTTTTAATGTATTAACTTGGACAATTGTATGGACACTAGTAGCTACAACTTTACAAATTGTGTTGGCATTATTGTTGGCTATAATTGTAAATCACCCGTTGGTAAAGTTTAAAAAATTAATTAGAACAGTATTGATTCTTCCATGGGCAGTACCATCATTTGTTACTATTTTAATATTTGCAGCAATATTTAACGATGATTTTGGTTCAATAAATAATGATATATTGCAACCCTTATTAGGTATAGCACCAGCGTGGTTAAACGATCCATTTTGGGCGAAAATAGCTTTGATATTCATTCAAGTATGGTTAGGGTTTCCTTTTGTATTTGCTTTATTTACTGGTGTATTACAAAGTATTTCATCAGATTGGTATGAAGCAGCTGATATGGATGGCGCTTCGAGTTGGCAGAAATTTAGAAACATAACATTTCCTCATATTTTGTTTGCAACTGCTCCGTTATTGATTATGCAATATGCAGGTAATTTTAATAACTTTAACCTTATATATTTATTTAATAAAGGTGGACCGCCAGTATCAGGCCAAAACGCAGGAAGTACAGATATATTAATATCATGGGTTTATCGCTTAACATTCGATATGCAAAACTATAATATGGCAGCTACTATTTCATTAATTATTGGGATATTTATCGCAATAATTGCATTTATACAATTTAGAAAAACAAGTACGTTTAAAGATGAGGGGGATATTTAATGAATAAGAAAAACAAAAATATATTAAGAGCTATTTTGATGTATAGTATTTTGGCTGTTATGTTTATTATCATTATTTATCCGTTATTATGGACATTAGGATTATCTTTAAACTCGGGTTCAAATTTATATGGATCAAGTATGATACCTAAAGATGCTTCGCTAAAAAACTATATATTTTTATTAACAGATCCTTCTAGTGATTATTTAACTTGGTATAAAAACACATTAATCGTTGCGACTGCAAATGCATTATTTTCAGTTATATTTGTAGGTTTAACGTCTTATGCTTTTTCAAGATATAGATTTGTAGGTAGAAAATATGGGTTAATAGCATTTTTAATACTTCAAATGTTTCCTGTTTTAATGGCGATGGTAGCTATTTATATCTTGTTAAATACTATCGGTCTTTTAGATTCATTATTTGGGCTAACTTTGATCTATATCGGTGGATCAATACCGATGAATGCGTTTTTAGTGAAAGGGTATTTTGATACAATACCAAAAGAATTAGATGAGTCAGCCAAAATGGATGGTGCTGGGCATATGAGAATATTCTTCACAATTATGTTACCTTTAGCTAAACCGATATTAGCAGTAGTAGCACTGTTTAATTTTATGGGACCATTCATGGACTTTATATTACCTAGAATCTTATTAAGAAGTCCTGAAAAATATACATTGGCAGTTGGATTATTTAATTTTATAAATGACCAGTTCGGTAATAATTTCACAGTTTTTGCTGCAGGTGCTATGATGATAGCAATCCCAATTTCAATCGTATTTTTACTTTTACAAAGATATTTAGTCACTGGATTAACTGCAGGTGCAACTAAAGGATAATAAGGAGTGGTTTTGTGGTTACAATTAAAGATGTCGCAAAAGAGGCTAATGTAGCCCCTTCAACAGTTTCAAGAGTAATAAGCGGTCATAAAAGCATCAGTGAAAATACATCGAAAAAAGTAAAAGCTGTTATGCGAAAATTAGGTTATGAACCTAATGTAGCTGCAAGAACACTTGTAACTCAAAAAACAAAAACAATAGGATTAATTTTAAAGACAGCATCTAAAGAAATGACTCAAAATCCGTTCTTTACCGATGTATTGATGGGCATATCTATCGCATGTAAAAAAAGAGCGTATTCTACGATTATGACCACTGCGATTGAGTCAGAAGAATTAATCGCAGAAGTAGAAAGTTTAATGAAATCTAAATCTATTGATGGATTTATCATGCTGTATTCAAAAGAAAATGATCCAATTATAAAATTACTTAAAAAAAATAAATTCCCGTTTGTTGTTATAGGCAAGCAACTACAAGAACGAGATATTATTCATATTGATAACGATAATATTGAAGCGAGCGAATTAATGACGCAGTTTATGATAGATAAGGGACATAACCATTTAGCTTTTATTGCTGAACCAGATTCGTATGCAGTGGCAATAGATCGAATTGAAGGGTTTAAAAGGGTTTGCATAAAAAATAATGTTAATGAATTTCATATTTTTAATGCACGACCTGAAAGAAATGAAATTATGGAAGTCGTTAAGAAAATGAAGGAACAAGAAGTATTTCCAAGCGCAATTATTACATCAGATAGCATGTTAAATATAAATTTATTAAGTGCTTTGTATCACTACAATATAAGAATTCCTGATGATGTAATGACTGCAACATTTAATGATTCTTTCATTAATGAATCTGCTTCGCCACCCCAAACAGTTGTAAATATTCATCCTGAATATTTAGGGGAAGAAGCAGGTATAGCCATGATTAAATTAATAGAAGATCCACATATAATTAAGAAAAACACTATTATACCGACTGAGATTATAGAAAGAGCATCTACAAAAAGACAGGAGAATGTTTAAATATGGAAGAGCGTATTTGGTGGAAAGAAGCTGTTTGTTATCAAATTTATCCAAGAAGTTTTAAAGATTCTAATGACGATGGGATAGGTGATATTAACGGCATAAGAGAGAAATTAAGTTATTTAAAAGATTTAGGAATTGATGTAATTTGGGTTTCTCCAATTTTTACGTCACCTAATGATGATAATGGCTACGATATAAGTGACTATCAAGATATAATGGAAGAATTCGGTACGATGGAGGACTTTGATTTATTACTAGAAGAAACGCATGATCTCGGTATGAAATTAATTTTAGATTTAGTTATAAATCATACTTCAGATGAACATCCATGGTTTATAGAATCAAAATCCAGTAAAAAAAATTCTAAGAGAGATTGGTATATTTGGAAAGAAGGAAATAATAATAAAGAGCCCAATAACTGGGGAAGTATTTTTAATGGTTCTGCATGGGCAAAAACAAATGAAACTGATGAATATTATTTGCATATATTTAGTAAAAAACAGCCAGACCTTAACTGGGAAAATGCAGATGTTAGAAAAGAATTATATAAGATGATTAATTGGTGGTTTGATAAAGGAATTGATGGATTTAGAGTAGATGCCATTACACATATTCAAAAATCATTTGAAGATGGTGATATTGAATATGCTGAAAATGAAACGAATTTTAAACCTGCGTTCGATCGATATACAAATAGGCCAGGTATTTTAGAACATTTAAGAGAGCTGAGAGACGAAACTTTTAATAAGTATGATATCATGACAGTCGGTGAAGCGAACGGTGTTTCTCCATATGATGCTGAAAATTGGGTCGGGTTTGAAAATGGAATATTTAATATGATATTTCAATTTGAGCACTTAGGATTATGGAATACTGAAGATGCAGGGTTCGACATTCAAAGATATAAAGAAGTTATGACCAAATGGCAAAACCAATTAGAAGGTAAGGGTTGGAATGCTTTATTTATTGAAAACCACGATCAACCAAGACTTGTTTCAACGTGGGGAGACGATCAACATTATTGGTATGAAAGTGCGACAAGTCATGCGACGAATTATTTCTTACAAAAAGGGACGCCATTTATATATCAAGGACAAGAAATAGGTATGACTAACTATCCATTCCAATCATTAGAAGAATTTAATGATGTATCAGTCAAAAATGAAGTTAGATTAAAAAAAGAAAATGGAGAAAACGTAGAGCAATTATTACATGATTTCAGTAAAGTAAATCGAGATAATTCGAGAACAATGATGCAATGGAACCAAACTGATTATGCAGGATTTTCAAAAGAAAGACCTTGGTTCCATGTAAATCCTAATTATAAAAGTATAAATGTTGAACAACAATTAGAAGATGAAGATTCAATTTTAAGTTACTATAAAAAGCTAATTAAACTTAAAAAATCTAATAATGTATTTAATTATGGTGTTTATGAATTAGTAGATGAATATCATCCACAAATTTATACTTATAAGAGAAAGCTTGATAACAATCAAGTTATTATAATGTGTAATTTAACTAGTGAAGAAGCAGATATATCTAAAGCTTTTAAAATTGAAGATTATGATTTATTACTGAATAATTATAGAGATATTGAAAAAACACAAAAGTTAAAACCTTTTGAAACAAGAGTGTATCAAATAAAATAAATAACTTAGTATAAAATCCATGCATAACATGACTTTTATAGAATAACGTATTATTCAATGCAGCTAATACGAATTCTTGATAATGTCTCTTGTGTATGGATTTTATATATATCCATATTGTTAACGCTTACTACCTTAAACGTTTTATAATAGTATTGAGGTAATAGAATTCAATCGGGAGGTCATAGTATGAAGAAATTAATGAAAGAAAAAACAAATTTTGTTGCTGATATGTTAAAAGGCATTGAAATAATGGATGATGCGGTTGAAATAATAAGTGAAAATGTAGTAGTAAGAAAAAAACTAAAAACAAAAGGTGTTGCTTTAGTTTCTGGAGGAGGTTCAGGCCACGAACCTGCTCATGCTGGTTATGTGGCAGAGGGTATGTTAGATGCAGCTGTATGTGGTGAAGTGTTTACATCTCCTACTCCTGATAAAATTTTAGAAGCAATCAAACATGTAGCTACAGATGAAGGTGTTCTTTTAATAGTGAAAAATTATGCAGGGGATGTAATGAATTTTGAGATGGCGCAAGAAATGGCTGAGATGGAAGGTATCTCTTGTGAGTCAATCGTGGTGAGAGATGATATATCTATCGAAAACATAGAAGATAGAAGAGGTGTGGCCGGAACAGTCTTAGTCCATAAATATGCAGGTTTCTTATCCGATAATGGATTCAATCTCGCTGATATAAAGAGTAGAACAGAAACATTTATCGAAAAGATAAGAACAATTGGTATGGCTATTTATCCTTGTTTAG
The DNA here is from genome assembly GCF_022386955.1 of Mammaliicoccus sp. A-M4. NCBI lineage: Bacteria > Bacillati > Bacillota > Bacilli > Caryophanales > Staphylococcaceae > Mammaliicoccus > Mammaliicoccus sp. A-M4. Next base: position 91,968 of record NZ_JAJNHH010000012.1, on the reverse strand, counting down.
TACCAACTACTGGTCAATACGGTTTTGATTTAAAAGAGAATCAAATGGAAATAGGAATCGGTATTCATGGTGAACGTGGTATATATCAAGAGGACATTGAACCAATCGATGAAATTATTAAAAGGTTAATGCACGAATTAGAGAAAGAAATATCAGATAAAACATTAATCGTAATGATTAATGGCATGGGTGCAACTCCAGATTCTGAATTAGCGATTGTTTCACATTACTTTAATGAATATGCTAAAAAAAATGAATTAAATATCGAAAAATATTTAATCGGTAATTATATGACAGCTTTAGATATGCAAGGTTTTTCTATTACTTTAGTACCTTATGATGATGAATATCGCGATGCTTTTGATGCACCGACAGAAAGTAAATATTTCGTATAGGAGGATTTATCCATGGATGCAGATTTATTAACTAAAAAATTAAAAGATTTAAGAAATACTTTTGAACAAGAAGAACAACTTTTAACAGACTTAGACAGAGCAATTGGTGACGGGGATCATGGCGTTAATATGCTGAGAGGTTTCAAAGCAGTTGACGAGAAAATTTCTGGGAATACGTTGAATGAAGTTTTGAAATCAACAGGTATGACATTAATGAGTTCTGTAGGAGGGGCGTCTGGTCCACTCTATGGATTTAGTTTTGTAAAAATGGCTTCTCTTAACTATGATGAAATTAATCAAGATAATTTGAAAGAATACATTGATGAATTTAAAAATGCTGTAGCAACACGAGGTAAAGTTTCTGGTGGCGAAAAAACGATGTATGATGTGCTACAAAAAACATCTGAGTACTTAGAAAACAATCAATCTATAAGTAAAGAACAATTACAACAATTTGCAGATGATACGAAAGATTTAGAAGCTACTAAAGGTAGAGCAGCATATTTCAAAAAGGATTCAATTGGACATATCGATCCAGGTGCACAGAGTATGGTATTTGTATTGAATGCTTTAAGTGAGGATGTGTAGAAAATGGCGACAATAGGAATTATTAGTCATAGTAAAGATATAGCACAAGGTGTGAAAGATTTGTTAGCACAAATGTCACCAGATGTAACAGTAATTGCTAAAGGCGGAAATAATGAAGGTGAGATAGGAACAAGTATCGATACAGTTAACGAAATCATCGATGAACTGACAGAAGATGCATTGTTATTTTACGATATTGGGTCAGCAGAAATGAACTTGGAAATGGCTATTGATTTATACGAAGGCGATTACAAATTATATAAAGTTGACGGGCCTATTGTTGAAGGAGCATTTCTAGCGAGCGTATCATTATCAACAGGAGCAACATTAGAAGAAGCAATTTCAAGCATTGAAAGGGAATTTTCTAAAAAATCTTAAAATGTGATCAAGTCAAAAATATAAAATGATATAATTGCTCTACTAATGATTTTACAAGGTGGAGAAATAAAAAATGAAAATATCGAATCAGAAATTATATGAAAAAGTTGCAGATGTCATCATATTTGATATTAACGAAGGTCGTATAAATCCTGGTGATCGATTACCGTCAATCAAAGCATTATCTGAGAGTTTTGGTGTTGGTCAAGCTACTATTAGAGAAGCGTTGAATGCTTTACGAGCAATGGGATATGTCGATATTAAACATGGACAAGGAACTTTTGTTATAAATAGAGAAGAAACAAAATTTAATCTTGAAGCAATTAATGCTAATGTGGAAGACATCGAAAATTTATTAGAAGTACGTAATATAGTTGAAGTTGGTGTAGCAAGATTGGCAGCATCTAATCGTGATGAAAATAATCTTAAGGAAATTGAAGCGGCACTTTTTGATATGAAAGTAGCAATTAAAAAAAATGAATTAGGAGAAGCTTCAGATTTAAGATTCCATCTTGCTATTGCAGATGCTTCAAATAATTACATGTTAAAACAGCTATTGCGCAATGTATCAGAATTAATGCAACATACTATGAAAGAAACAAGAAGAATATATTTATATACAAAAAGCAAATCGATTGAGAAGCTCTATAATGAACATAAAGATATATACGAAGCTATAAAAAGTCAAAATAGTAAATTAGCTGAAGAAAAAATGGCATTTCATTTGTCTGAAGTTGAAAACGCAGTATTAAAACACATTAGATGATGATTAATGATATTAAATAAGCTTGAGGCGAAACACTTGCTCAATAAACCGAAAGAGGCCGAGACATTTGTCTCGGCCTCTATTCGTTATATATACTATTTATAAAAATAAAAAGCGATAAGCTTCAGGATGCTTATCGCTTTGGGTATGTATAACCCATCCGTTCCATTTCATAATCATATATAAAGACTTCTCACAGTAAAATAATAAACTGTAACTTATCATTGCAATAATGAAAAAGCTTATTACAATTTAATATTTGTATCTTAAGTATAAGGTTCCTTCAAGAGTTTAGCAATATTAATTATTAAAAAAATAATATCCAAATTATACCGAATAAATAGATTTTATATAAATAATAAAATCATACATTACAAATCGTCAGAAACTTCAAAATATATAGATATTTTATGATATAATATTTCTAATTTCTTATATTAAGGGGGCTATTATGAATCAGACAAAGAGAAAAGTTTCTATTATTAATAGATTCTTAAACTTCATAGAAAAAGCAGGAAACCGATTGCCAGATCCAAGTATATTATTTTTCCTTTTATGTGTAGGATTAATTGTACTATCTTGGTTTGTATCTTTGTTCAATATAAAAGTAGAAAACCCAGGTACAGGAAAAACAGTAGAAGTAACAAATCTAATTTCTAGAGAAGGTTTTTCTAAAATATTAAGTGAATCTATAACAAACTTTTCCGAATTCCCAGCATTAGGCCTTGTACTTGCAGTTATGCTTGGAATAGGTGTAGCAGAAAAAACAGGATATTTTGATAAATTAATGATAATGATAGTTAATAAAGCGCTTAAGAAAATTATAGTACCCATTATTATATTTGTAGGTATTATTGGGAATGCTGCTGGAGATGCAGCTCCAGTAGTTTTACCACCTTTGACGGCATTAGTTTTTATTAAACTTGGTTATCATCCGATAGCTGGTTTAGCGATGGCATATGCTTCTGCCTTAGGGGCGTTTGCAGCTAATTTAACTTTAGGTATGAGTGATGCGCTTGTTTATGCATTTACCAAACCAGCAGCTGAAATTATTAGCAAAGATATTTCGTTGAACGTAGCTATGAACTGGTATTTTATAGCAGCATCTTCTATCATTTTATTACCAGCAATTTATTTTGTAAGTATGAAAATTGTTATACCACGTCTAGGTACATATAAAGAAGAAACAGATAGTTCAAGTGATGATAATGAAATAACATCTAAAGAAAACAAAGCATTAAAGTTTGCTAATTGGAGTTTCTTTGCGGTTATAGTTATTTTATTAGCTTTATCAATACCTGAAAATGGCTGGCTAAGAAACGCTAAAACTGGAAGCTTAATCGAAGAATCGCCACTAATGGATGGTGTTGGTATAATCATTCTTGTTGTTTTCTTTGTTCCCGGTTTTGTTTATGGAATTATGTCAGGTAAACTTAAAAATACAAAAGATTTAGGGAAAATGTTAACTGATTCAATGGCGACAATGGGAAGTTTTATTGTAATTGTATTTTTTGCTTCACAATTATTAGCGTATTTAAATTGGAGCAAGCTAGGTGTAGTTATATCAGTTAAAGGCGCAGAATTATTACAAGGTCAAAATGGTGTAGTGTTAATAATAGGATTAATATTATTAAGTTGTTTAATTAACTTGCTAATAGGTAGCGCATCCGCAAAATGGGCGATATTAGCACCAATATTTATACCTATGTTTATGTTATTAGGATATCATCCCGCGTTTACACAGTTGGTTTATCGTATAGGAGATTCAATCACAAATCCAATAACACCGATGATGCCTTACTTACCACTATTACTATCATATGCTCAAAAATATGATAAGAATATGAAACTTGGAACATTAATTTCTAGTTTAATGCCATATTCGATTGTATTGGCGATCGTTTGGCCTATATTTATGATTATATGGTTCTTACTAGGTTTACCATTAGGACCTGGTGGAGATATATATTGGAGTAAATAATAAGTTAAAATGTAGTCTCATTCTTTCTAGGATGAGGCTATGAAGTCTTTTTAGAAAAATGAGATTTCCGTCCCACTGCCATTTCAGTATTTCATAAGTAAAGCACTATATGGTACAATCACGAAGGGTATATATTTAATTTAATTAATTGAACTTACATATATTTTTAACGACAAAAAAGAAAAGGATGATTAAATGTCTCCATTAGTATTAAAACCCGTATTTAAAGAGCGTATTTGGGGAGGACGTAATTTAGAAAAAATGGGCTACGACATTCCTGATGGTAATATTGGGGAATGTTGGGGTATTTCAGCGCATCAAAATGGACCTAATGTTATTGCCAATGGAGCTTACGAAGGTCAAACATTGGATAAGGTTTGGGAAGAACATCCTGAATTATTTGGAAATCCTTCAGAAAAGAAATTTCCATTGCTTACGAAAATATTAGATGCAAACCAAAAATTATCTGTACAAGTTCATCCAGATGATGAATATGCACACGAACATGAAAATGGTGAGTTTGGTAAAACTGAGTGCTGGTATGTTCTTGACGCAAAAGAAGACGCAGAAATTATATATGGAACTTATGCAAATTCGAAAGAACAGCTTGAAGAATATATTCAAAATGAAGATTGGGATCATTTATTCAAGCGCGTTAAAGTTGAAAAGGGAGACTTTTTCTATGTGCCAAGTGGTACAGTGCATGCAATCGGAGAAGGTATTATGATACTAGAAACGCAACAAAACTCAGATACTACTTACAGAATTTATGATTACGATAGAATTGAGCGAGATGGTAAGGAACGTGAATTACATCTTGATAAAAGTATTGATGTTATCAATATAGGACCAACAAGCCCAAATGTAGCACCTGTGAGAATAGATTCTGATGAACAAAAAGGTCAAATGCTTGTAGAAAGCGACTTTTTCACTGTTACGAAATGGCAAATAGAAGGTACATTTAACTTCAGAAAACCTAGAGATTATTGCTTAGTGAGTATTATTTCTGGGGAAGGTGAAATCATAACAGACGGAAATGTATATGAAGTGTCAACGGGAAGTCACCTCATATTAACGGCTGATGATTTAGATAATCACATTAACGGGCAACTAGAAGTTATAGTAAGTTACGTCTAGATAGGAGTTATACTAATATGAAAAAATTCTTATATTTATCACTTGTTTGTGCCGTTATAGCTGGTCTAGGAATATTTTTTGAACAGCCAAAATATCCAAATCCAGTGATACCATTTATTATTGCTTTAATTGGGCTAATATTAGCTATTAGTACTTTTAAAGATAAAGAAATAACAATGGGGTTGAAAATCGGAGGCGTTCTAGTTAATTTAATGCCAACATTAGCCGGTTTATCGTTAATACTTCAATAAATAGATTATTAGTTTTGTAATATACATTTAAACTGTCGTAAAGTTAATAACTTTGACGACAGTTTTTTTGTGCAGATTTAAATTGTTATATTGTCATTTATTTCAATTTTACAGTGTATTCTCATCATATAAATAAAAAAATTAATTGTCTTTAAAAGAATTTTTCTATAATTCTATTAATATAAATGAAATAAAACTGTAATATAAAATTGCGCCATAACAGTGTATAATTAGGAAGAATTAATATCTTTATATAAAAATGTAAGATAATGGAGGTAACTAATTTTGAAGAAGAAGACATTAACAGCATTTGTAGGTGCTTCTGTAGCAGTAGCTTTAACATCACAAAGTGCTGAAGCTGCATCATATAAAGTTAAGAGCGGAGACTCACTTTGGTTAATTGCTGAAAAACATAATACAACTATCGCAAAAATTAAAAGCTTAAACAAATTAAGCTCTAATCTAATTTTTCCGAATCAAATCATTCAAGTACCTGGTTCTTCTAGTTCGTCTAATACGAATACAGGATCGACTTCAACGTCATCAACAACATACTATACGGTTAAATCAGGGGATTCGTTATCAGTAATTGCTGGTAAATATGGCACAACATATCAAAAAATAATGTCTTTAAACGGGTTGAATAATACAATTATTTATCCTGGCCAAAAATTAAAAGTAAAAGGGACTTCTAGTAGTTCAAGTTCAAATAATACGGGTTCATCAAACACATCTACTAGTACAACTACTTATACGGTTAAATCAGGAGATTCATTATCAGTAATTGCTGCTCGATATGGTACAACATATCAAAAAATAATGTCTTTAAATGGTTTATCAAATTTCATTATTTATCCGGGACAAAAATTAAAAGTAAGTGGTTCAGTGTCAACAGGTGGTGGACAATCAAGCTCTAATAACACTGGTAGCTATACACCTCCTATGTTCTACCACCAAAATTTATATGATTGGGGTCAATGTACTTGGCACGTATTTAATCGACGTAAAGCAATCGGTAAACCAATAAGCACATATTGGTGGAATGCGAACAACTGGGCTAGCGCTGCAGCTAAAGATGGATATAGAGTAAATCATAAACCTGCTGTAGGTTCGATTTTACAATCTTCTGCTGGTTATTACGGTCATGTTTCATTTGTTGAACGCATTAATAATGACGGTAGTATTCAAGTATCAGAAATGAATTTTACATCTTCACCTGGTGTATTAACATACAGAACTGTACCAGCTTCACTCGTACCAAGTTATAATTTTATACATTAATCTTGAACTGAGGCATATATAATGTCTCAGTTTTTACTTGTGTAAACATAGACACGGATGCTAATGTCTTATACAATGTTAATATTAATGTCATGTAAAAAATATGATTAGTATAATAAACGTCATATTTACATAGTAAATCGTTTAAAATTGATAATTATTTATAACAAGGAGTATACATATGTCTGAAGAAACAAACTACTTTTGGTTAAATTGTGGATATAATAGGTGGAATCATACAGAACCTCTAGAAGGACAAGTTGCAGTATTTGAATCGGGTGCAAGTTTTAATCCTACTCAAGGTTACCATGCCTTTAAGACGGCAAAACCTGGTGATAAAGTAATTTATTATCAAGTCCAAAATCAAGTGGGATTATTAGGATATGGGGAAATTATTGATGTTCAGACAGGCGGCAACCAAAAAGTAAGCATTCATTTTAAATTTGAAACTTCTTTAACAATGCTTTCAGTTGAATACTTAAAGAGAAGTGAACATTTAGAATTGCGTATTAAGCAACTAACGGATCAATTATTCAATCGTATATCTAAAGAAGAATTTGAATTAATTATTGGCCTAGGACAAGGAGAAGTTAAAATACCTAGATATTTCTTACTTTCAGAAGAAATACAGTTTGAAGAAGATGAAACATATACTATTTTTACACATACAGTGAATGGTATTAAAAGAAATGGTTATATTTATTATACACAACTTGAAATCGGGGATCAGCTTGTATTCTTAAATAAAAACGCGAATCATTCTATTATTGGTATTGGTGAAGTTACAGATAGTATACATAAACTTCCACCACAACCAGGACGAACTGATTCAACTTGCATAACTATTAGATATGAAAAGGATATTAATCCTATAAGTGTAGCAGAACTAAATAGACATCAAACATTAAAAAAATTATATTTCTTACAAGAAAATTCTAAGCAATCTATAGCTAATTTAACAAAAGCTCAATATGATGCAATGATGGATATGAGTAGAGGTGAGTTTTCTCAAAATAATTCACAACAATATCAAGTCTCGATTCCACAAGAACAAGAAGATAAAAAAGATAAGCCAATTATATTAATGTTATGTGATAGTAAAGAAGAAGGTATAAAAAAAGCAAAACATTACGTAGAGCGCGAGCTTGCTAAAGGTATTTATACAACAGGGCATCCAGATTTTTCTGAAGAAATGTTATACGGTAGGTATTTACCTAACGAAAGTGGAGCTCTATATTATCGTGAAGGATTTATCACGGGGTATATCACAAATTCAGAAAGAGAATGGCTTGTAATCGATCAATTTGAGCGAATAGACCCTGAAATATTCCAACTATTCCTAAATGTTTTAGATGGTCATGAAATGACACTACCTAGATATAATCATGATGGAAAAATGGTAAAATGGAGTTTAGAAAAAGACTCATTCTACCGCCATAATCCAAAATGGAGAATGATAGGTTTATGTTATGGGACAGTTGAAGATATAAAAAAACAATATTCACATCAATTTTTAAAACATTGTCGTGTAATACACGTTGGATAAATAAAATAAATTTTCATTGAAAAACACTATTTGTTTAATATCAAATGGTGTTTTTAATTTATAAGTGAAAAATTATCTTTTAAATTGATAGAATTTTCTGTAATATGATATATATAATTAAAATTGCTCTTATCAATAAACAACAAAGGGGACGTGTTTATGGACAAAATAGTAGCATTTTCAGATTGGTTATGGGGATATCCACTCGTAACTCTATTATTAGTATCTAGTTTATTTTTAACAATTTATTTAGGGTTTATACAGTTTAGGCATTTTGGCTATATGATGAAACAAACATTTGGCAGTATTAATAAAAAACCTAAAGGTGAAGGAACGATTACACCGAGGCAAGCGTTAACTTCTGCTTTATCTTCTACTGTTGGTGCAGCAAATATCGTAGGGGTACCTACAGCAATCATGATGGGTGGACCTGGTGCAGTATTTTGGATGATGGTTATTGCATTTTTAGGGATGGCTCTAAAGTATAGTGAAAACGTACTTGGTATACATTATCGAGAAAAGAATAGTAAAGGCGAATTTGTAGGGGGACCTACATACTATATGAAAAAAGGAATGAAAAATAAAAAAGTTGGAATAGTATTCGCTTTTATTTTTGCATTCGCGCTTATGTTGGAACTCATTCCGAGTATTATGGTGCAAGGAAATTCAGCAGCAAGCACGGTAGAAGATACATTCAATATCGATATGGGTTATACAGGAATCATTTTAGCTGTGTTAGCTGCTTTAGTTGTGTTTGGAGGTATTAAAAGAATTGCAACATTCACTGAAATGATTGTGCCGGTTATGGTTGGATTATATTGTATTATGGGTTTTATTATCATTTTAATGAACATTCAACATTTACCGGGAGTCATAGCGTTAGTAGTTGAAAAAGCTTTTAATCCTGATGCAGCATTAGGAGGTAGTTTTGGAGCTGCTTTAGCTACAACGGTTAGATGGGGGTTTGCTCGAGGCATCTATTCAAACGAAGCAGGTTTAGGTACTTCTCCAATTGCTCACGCTGCTGCTAAGACAGATCATCCAGTGAGACAAGCTTTTTGGAGTGTAAGTGAAATAGTTGTTGATACTTTAATTATATGTAGTACAACAGCGTTTGTTGTATTGGTTTCAGACGTTTGGAAAGCAGATGATGCAAAAGAACAATCAGCTGCACTGACAGCTAGAGCTTTTAATGATGCATTTGGTACATTTGGAAGTTGGATTGTTTCTATATCAATGGTATTCTTTGTATTCTCTACTATAATTGTAGTTATTTATTATGGTTCAAGAATGGCAGAATATTTATTTGGATTAACAGCTGGATTTATTATGAAAATAGTATATGTTTTATCTATAGCGCTCGGTGCGTTTGGGGCAGGTACACAATTGTGGAATTTATTAGATATAGCGTTAGCATGCATTCTTATTCCCAATATTATAGCTGTTATTATGTTATCACCTAAAGTTAAAGACTTGACACGAGAATTTTTCACAAGCAAAGAATTTTATTTGAAAGATAAAAATAATAAAAACTGAAATAGTTTATTCCTTTTAGATTATAACGTTATCGTTATAATCTTTTTTTGTATTTAAAAAAATTGTAGATGTCTTCAAAAAAAAACCTCTTTTGTATGTAGTCATATAAATTATTCTAATTTACACAAAATGTCAAATATTTTATTAAATTCCATATTGATGTTATTTAATTTTATGGTAAGATTATTTTAAGATAATTTAATTAACTAATTTTTAGGAGGTTACAACAATGAGCACTCAATCTTATTCAGAAGCAATTACTTCATGTTCTGAATTCTTTGATTACCAAAATAAAATTGACAATATCTTTGTAGTAATTGAACAAAAGTATGGCTTAAAGAAACATGAATTTTTCTTCTTAATGAAATTAAATGAAGTGAAAGAAGTACACCTTAAAGATGCAATTGAAAAAGGATACATAAAGCAAAACAAATCTGCTCGTGCCATTAAGAGACTATTTGAAAAGAAATATATATTAAAAAACCGCTTAAAAACAGATGAAAGAGCAGTTATATTACGCTTTAACGATGATTATAAAAATGATTTTGAAGTGATAATGCAAGAAGTATTGGATATGTTAAATGTAGCTTAGATTATAAATCTTTTTAATATTAATGAAATGCATTGTAAAAGTTAGCCAAAGGCTAACTTTTACAATGCATTTTTGTATTTATAATCAAATTATATTTTAAAATTTAATTTGTAAATTATGGTGGAAAGTTATACAATTTTAAATGTAAGCGCTTTATTATAGTGGGATTAGTCATTATGGTAAAAGAATCTACAACAAAGAATATAAGTTTTGTATGGGCTATTGTTCCGTTTCTATTTATGATAGTAAGCATGCTCTATACTGTTGTTGTTTTAGAATTAGCACCTCATATTCCTTTAATGATAGGGACAGCTATAGCAGCCATAGTTGCCTATTATCATGGGCATACGTGGAAAGATATAGAAGAAATGATGTATAAGGGGATAAAATTAGCACTACCTGCGATTGTTATTATTATACTAGTCGGTTTAATCATTGGGGCATGGATAGGTGGCGGTATAGTTGCCACGATGATTTATTACGGTTTAAAGCTTATTACGCCTTCATTATTTTTAGTGACCATTGCTATTATATGCGCCATTGTATCTTTAGCAATTGGTAGTAGTTGGTCTACGATGGCCACAGTAGGCGTAGCCGGAATGGGTATAGGACTGAGTATGGATATTCCAGCGGGAATGATTGCTGGTGCTATCATATCAGGTTCTTATTTTGGTGATAAAATGAGCCCTTTATCTGACACCACAAATTTAGCAGCTGGTTTAACTGGTACAAATCTATTCGATCATATTAAGCATATGTTCTATACAACTGTACCTGCTATTGTAATTTCGTTAATTGCTTTCTTTATACTCGGTAGACAATTTTCCGCAGGTGACATTAATCAAGGTAAAATTGATGCAATTAATAATGAAATGATTGATAAATTTGTCATTTCACCTTGGTTACTATTAGTACCACTGATTGTTATTATTTTAGTAGCCTTAAAAGTACCTGCAATACCTGCATTGGTAGTTGGTATTATTTTAGGATTTTTATCACAAATTTTTGTTCAAGGTGGAAGTATTCATGATAGCGTTCAAGCTTTACAAACAGGATATGTGTTAGAAACAAAGAATGAACTCGTAAAAGAACTATTTAATAGGGGTGGTTTGGAGTCGATGTTTTATACCATTTCTATGACAATTGTTGCGATGACATTTGGTGGAATACTCGAATATTCGGGTATGTTGAAGGCAATTATTACACAAGTTTTGAAAGTAGCTAAAGGTACTGGTGGACTAATCGCTTCTGTTATTATTTCATGTATTGGTACAAACGCTTCATGCTCAGAACAATATATTTCAATTGTTGTACCATCAAGAATGTATATTAATACGTTTTTAGAAAAGAGGTTACACCCTAAAAATTTATCTAGAGCTCTAGAAGATGGTGGAACAGTGACTTCAGTATTTTTCTTATGGAATACTTGTGGTGTGTTTATAGCTCAGACCTTAAATGTAAACGTATTGGAGTATGGGATGTATGCAGTATTTAATTATACGGTCCCAATCATATCTATAATATTTGGATACATAGGATTTAAAATTATAACAATTAACGAACAAGAATATAAACAATTTAAAGAAGCTCAATAACAATAATAACAGTCCAGGACATATATAAATATCTCGGACTGTTTCATTATATAGGGATGGTATTATGAAGTCTTTTTAGCAAAATGATATTTCTGGTTCACTCCCTTATTAATTTAATGTTTCTTATAATCGTGTTATCTTAAAACTAGAGAAAGGAATAAGGTGATATTTATGGCTATAGTATACTATGACGGTGATTGTGGTTATTGTAATAGAGTAGTAATGTGGTTGATTCATCATAATATTCCAACGAGATTCCAATTTGCACAATTAGAAGGGCAATATGGAGAGAACTTAATTAAAGCTCAACCTGAATTGAAAAATATAGACACAATTGTTGTAGTTGATAAATCACAAGTATTTACTAAAACAGATGCTATTATTCACTTATTGAATCAAATTAAGAAATATAAAATTTTTGCATTCCTATTGAAAATAGTGCCTCGTTTTCTTAGAAATCTAGGTTACGATTCATTTGCAAAAATAAGACATCGCATCCAATTTAAGCAAGCATGTAAACTACCAACTAAAGAAGAACGTCAGTATTTTTTAGATTAGTATTGCAATAGTTTTAGAGTGGTGGTATCCTTTTATGTAAACGGTTACACAAAAGGAAGTTGAACGAATGGCTACGATTAAAGAAGTTGCTAAATACGCTGGTGTCTCAGTGGCGACAGTTTCAAGAGCTCTTAATAGAAGTGGGTATGTCAAAGAAGAAACAAGAAAGAAGATTAATAAAGCGATCAAAGATTTAAATTACAGACCGAATGAAACAGCTCGGACATTGTATAAACGTAAATCTAAAATGATAGGATTATTATTACCTGATATTAGCAATCCATTTTTCACGGTTGTCGCTAGAGGTGTTGAAGATGAAGCGATGGCTAAGGGTTATCACATCATTTTAGGTAATGGTGATGGAAATGAAGAAAAAGAATTAGCGTATATAAACACATTCAATGTGCATAATTGTAGTGGGATTATTGCATCACAATTATCTACTCAAGAAACATTTGATTCTTTTAAATCATATAATATGCCATTTGTTTTATTAGACAGAGTGTATGCCGACCATGAATTTGTTGAAACAAATCATTATAAAGGTGGACAGTTACAAGCTCAAGCCGTTATAAAAGGTTCGACAAAATCTGTTTTAATTATGCAACAAAACTTACAATATAAATCATTTAACGAAAGACTATCCGGTGCTAAATCTATTTTTGATGAAAAGAACATCCCTTACATTACTGTAGATGAACGTTTTCTCATTGAAGAAGATTTAGTATCGATGATTCATAAGCACAATATTGATAGTATTATTTGTAGTAATGATGTGAGCGCATTTGCTGTTATGCGTACTTTGTTACATCATGAATTTAAAGTACCTTCTGATGTTCAAGTTGTAGGTTATGATGATATACCATTATCTCGTATGTATACACCAAGTTTAACTACAATTCATCAACCAGCATATTTAATAGGCAAAAAGGCTTGTCAACAGCTTATCAATCAACTAGAAGGTAAAGGAAGAGAACATCATCAAATATTAGACGTTAGTTTAATAGAACGACAATCGACGAGGAGAGAGTAAAATGAAAAAGATTATGGTTATAGGAAGTATGTCTATAGATTTAGTAGTTTCAGCTTCAAAAAGACCTGAAAAAGGTGAAACAATATTAGGAGATAGTTTTTTCACTACACCAGGTGGAAAAGGCGCTAATCAAGCTGTGGCAGCAGCAAGATTAGGGAAAGAAGTATATTTAGTAGGGCGCATAGGAGATGATGATTTCGGTAAAGAAATTTATCAAAATCTACAAAATAACTACGTTTTAGTAGATGGTGTGGAACCCGTTACACAAATGCCGTCAGGTACTGCTCACATAACATTAGCTGAACAAGATAATAGTATCATTTTTGTTCCATCTGCCAATAACGAAGTAACACCTGAATATGTTGAGAAACATTTAGCACATCTTAATAAAGGTGACATCGTTCTTCTTCAACAAGAAATACCTAGTGAAACAGTTGAACATGTAATTGATTACTGTAAGGAAAATGAAATTACATCTATATTAAATCCAGCTCCTTTTAGAGAAGTTAGTGATAATGTAATTGAAAAAGCTGATTACTTAACTCCTAATGAAACAGAAAGTGACGGAATGTTTAAAGGAAATATGGATGAAGCGTTAGCAAAATATCCGAATAAATTGATTGTTACTTTAGGAGATAAAGGTGCAGTCTATCACGATGGTAACAAAAAGGTAGAAGTACCAGGTTATAAACGAGAAGTTAAAGATACTACTGGCGCAGGTGATACATTTAACGGTGCATTTGCAGTAGCGTTACAGAAAGAATTCAATCTAGAAAAAGCGTTAGATTTTGCAAACTTAGCAGCAAGTTATTCAGTAACAGGTATGGGTGCACAAGGTGGTATGCCTAAACTTTCAGAAATAGAGGGAGAATGGCATGTATAAAACAGGGATTTTAAACAGTGAAATATCTAAAGTATTAAGTGATCTTGGTCATACTGACAGAATAGTAATAGCAGATTGTGGTCTACCAATTCCAAAAGAAGTGAAGAAGATTGATTTAGCACTGTCTTTTGGTGTACCAAATTTTGAAAGCGTTTACGAAGAAGTGATGAAGCATATGTCGGTTCAAAAAATGATCGTTGCGGAAGAAATAAAAGAAGATAATGTTTCGCTTTTTGAAAAGATTACTCAATCTAATATTGATACAGAATATGTATCACATGAACGATTTAAAGAATTAACAAATGATACAGTCGCGATTATTAGAACTGGAGAAGCAACACCATTTGCAAATGTCATATTGGAAAGTGATGTTTTATTCTAAAGGAGGGTTACCATGTTACAGATGAAGAATATACATAAAGCTTTTGGACAAAATAAAGTATTAACTGGGGTAGATTTTATTTTAAAGGAAGCTTCTGTACATGCATTGATGGGAGAAAACGGGGCAGGTAAATCTACGTTAATGAAAATTTTAGTAGGTATACACGGCAAAGATGAGGGTCAGATAATATACAAAGATGAAAATATTGAATATAAAGATGCACAAATGGCTGAAGAAGCAGGCATAACTTTTATACACCAAGAATTAAATATTTGGTCAGAATTAACAGTGTTAGAAAATTTGTTTATTGGTAAAGAAATTAGAAATAAATTTGGAATCTTAAACGAGAGACAAATGAAGAAAGAAGCAATGAAAGTATTTGAAAAGTTAAACTTTAAAATACCACTTAAAAAAGTTGCAGGAAAATGTTCTATTGGTGAACAACAAATGATAGAAATTGCTAAAGCATTGATGACGAACGCTAAAATAATCGTTATGGATGAACCAACAGCTGCTTTAACGGATAAAGAAATTAATCAATTGTTTAAGCTTATTAAAAGCTTGCAAAAACAAGGCGTTGCATTTGTATATATTTCACATAGAATGGCAGAAATCTTTGAGATATCTGATGAGATAACTGTAATGAGAGATGGTAAAACAGTGTTATATAAAGAAACGAATGATACTAATTATGATGAGATAGTTAAATCAATGGTAGGTAGAGATTTAACAGAACAATTCCCGAAAAGAACTGTTTCACCTGGTAATATCATCATGGACGTTAAATCGTTAAATAATGATGAACATCAAATTAAAGATATATCATTTTCATTAAGAAAAGGAGAAATTCTTGGTGTTAGTGGACTAATGGGGGCTGGCAGAACTGAAATAATGCGAAGTTTATTCGGCATAGATAAAGGCAGTAAAGACATTACGATTAACGATAAAAAAGTTTCCATTAATTCACCTGAAGACGCTATGAAAAACGGAATTGGGCTTATTACTGAGAACAGAAAGGACGAAGGTCTGATATTAGATTTCTCTATTGAAGATAATATGGTTTTACCTTCTTTAGAAAGCTTTTCCAATAAAGGTTTTACGAAAGAAAAGTCTGTTCATATATTTGCTGATCAAATGAGTAAACGACTAAATATTAAAACAAATAGAAAAGCACTTGTTTCTTCACTTTCCGGTGGTAATCAACAGAAAGTAGTTTTAGCTAAATGGATTGGTACGGGTGCACAAGTTTTAATACTAGATGAACCGACTAGAGGTATTGATGTTGGAGCAAAGAGAGAAATTTATCAATTAATGAACGAATTAACTGAGCGCGGTGTTTCTATTATAATGATTTCTTCAGAATTACCAGAAGTTATCGGTATGAGTGATAGAGTCTTAGTTGTACAAGAAGGAGAAATAAAGGGACAAGTTGAAGCGGAACAAATTACAGAAGAAAATATTATGACATTGGCTACAGGAGGGGAATTAAATGCAACAGTTAACAGCTAAATCATCATTGTTAGAAAAAATTATACCATTTATAGGATTGATTCTTTTAGTGGTTGTTATAAGTGTTTTAAATACTGCATTTTTAGATTTATCGAATTTACTTAACTTATTGAGACAAGTATCTATTAACGGTTTAATTGCTTTTGGTATGACGTTTGTTATTTTGACAGGTGGTATAGATTTATCAGTAGGGTCTATATTAGCTTTATCAAGTGCATTTACAGCAATTTTAATTACGAGTGGTCTTGATCCAATTGTAGCTTTAATTGTTGGTGTATTAGGAGGATTTTTACTAGGGGTATTTAACGGTGTTTTGGTTACTTTCGGTAGCATGGCGCCATTTATTGCAACATTGGCAACTATGACAATTTTTAGAGGATTAACGTTAGTTATTACAGATGGTAATCCTATAACAGACTTAGGTGATAGTTATTTATTCCAATTGTTTGGTAAAGGTTATTTCTTTGGTATACCAGTACCGGCAGTAACGATGATTATCGTATTTATTGTATTGGCAATTATTCTACAGAAGACAACTTTTGGTAGACATACATATGCCATCGGGGGAAATGAAGTAGCTTCTAAAATTTCAGGAATCAAAGTTAATAAAGTGAAAATCTTAATTTATGGTATATCTGGTTTAATGTCAGCTTTAGCTGGAGCAATATTAACATCACGTCTAAATTCAGCTCAACCGACTGCTGGTACTTCATATGAACTAGATGCCATAGCAGCAGTAGTGTTAGGTGGAACGTCTTTAACAGGTGGTAAAGGGCGTATCGTTGGTACACTAATTGGTGTACTTATTATCGGCGTGTTGAATAATGGATTGAACTTATTAGGTGTATCTTCATTCTATCAACAAGTAGTAAAAGGTATTGTTATATTAATTGCTGTTCTTATAGATCGTAAAAAATAATTAACAAAGTGAGGGATAAATGATGAAGAAATTTTTAATACTTTTTCTTTCGTTGGTAGTGTTTTTATCAGCATGTTCGTTAGAATCTCCATTAAAAAAAGACAATGGTAGTAAAACGAATAAAAAGAAATCAGATATTACAATAGGGGTAAGTGTTTCGACTTTAAATAATCCATTTTTTGTTTCAATTAAAGAAGGACTTCAAAAAGAGGCTAAAAAGCAAGGTATGAATGTTAAAGTAGTAGATGCGAGGGATGATTCTGCTAAACAAACAAATGATATAGAAGACTTAGTTCAACAACAGGTTGATTATTTAGTTGTGAATCCAACTGATTCAAGTGCCATTTCTAGTGCAGTTCAATCTGCTAACAATGAAGGTATTCCAGTTATTACTTTAGATAGATCAGTTGATAAAGGTGATGTCGCTACATTTATTGCTTCGGATAATATAGAAGGCGGTAAGATGGGTGGCAAATTTATCTTAGATGAATTAGGTGAAAATGCTAAAGTCGCTGAATTAGAAGGTGTACCTGGCGCAAGTGCTACTAGAGAAAGAGGAAAAGGATTCCATGAAGTAGCAGATAAATCATTAGATGTTATCGCAAAGCAAAGCGCTAAATTTGATCGTGCAGAAGGGCTCAATGTCACTCAAAACATATTACAAGCTCATCCAGGTGTTAAAGCAATATTCTCTCATAACGATGAGATGGCTTTAGGAGCAATAGAAGCGGTAGGCGATAAAGATATACTCGTTGTAGGATTTGACGGAAATGAAGATGCGATGCAATCTATTAAAGAAGGTAAGTTAGATGCAACAATCGCTCAGCAACCTGAAAAAATGGGACAAGAATCAGTAAATTCAGTGTTGAAACTGATGGAAGGTAAAAAAGTAGATAAAGAAATTAAAGTACCACTTAAACTCGAAAAATCTAAATAAATGTTTATTTTATGGTGAATAAGGTAAGAGACTAATGTAGTCTTTTACCTTAATTTATTTGAGAAAAAAACTTTTAGAATTTGCAACTTATTTATAATGATTCTAAATAAGTGTGTAAATAGCGTTGACAGATTAGAATGATTATAATATAATAGTTATTGTAATCAGAAGAGACCAAATAACAAACAAATCTTAGAGGAGTGTAATAAATGAATAACAATAAAGAAGTAATTGAAGTATTAAACAAACAAGTAGCAGAATGGACAGTACTTTTCACTAAACTACACAATTATCATTGGTATGTAAAAGGACCAAACTTCTTCTCACTACACGAAAAATTTGAAGAATTATACAATGAAGCAAGTGTATATATCGACGACATTGCTGAACGTATTTTAGCAATCGATGGTAACCCAATCGCTACTTTACAAGAAGCTTTAGAATGGTCAGAAGTTAAAGAAGCAGAGAAAAATCTATCAGCTAACCAAATGGTAGAACAATTATCAAAAGACTTCACAACTGTAATTGGACAATTAGAAGAAGGTATACAATTAGCGGAAAAATTAGATGACGAAATGACAGGAGACATGTTATTAGGTATGGTAACAAGTCTTGAAAAACACAACTGGATGCTTAAATCATTCTTAGGATAATAAAATATAAATGAGGTAGTTTAAATAAATCTATCTCATTATCAAGCACCGGCTTATTGAGAATTCTCAATAAGCCGGTGCTTTTTTATTATTAAAGAATGTAGAATATTTGATGTATATAGTTTTGCTTGTTGACACGTTTAGCAAGAAAAGGCAATAATGGCATTGTTGTTGACACGTTTGGTAAGAAGTGACAATAAAGGCACTGTTGTTGACACGTTTGATGAGAAATGACAATAAAGGACCTGAATATTGCAAAACGAGGTTCACGTGTAACATAGCTCCTTTGAATGTAACAACATTATAAAAAAAGAAGCTAAGACATATAATGTCTTAGCTTCTTTTTTATTCAGCGATTTCTAAAGCAATTTCCATCATTTGAGTAAATGAATTTTGTCTTTCTTCTGCTGTTGTTGCTTCGTCTCTTAATAAGTGGTCACTAACTGTAAAGATACCTAGTGCTTTTTTACCGGCAGCAGCAGCATTTACGTATAAACCTGCTGATTCCATTTCAACACCTAAAATACCTAATCTTGCCCATTTACTTGTTACTTCTGTGTCTGCATTATAGAAAATATCACTTGAGAAGATATTACCTACATGAGTAGTTGCTCCAATTTCGTCTGCTTTATTTTTAGCGCTTGATACTAAACCGAAGTCAGCAATTGGTGCGAAGTAACCTGGTACGTTGAATTGGTCAACATAGCGAGAATTAGTAGATGCACCTTGTGCAATAATAATATCATATAAATTGATATTCTCTTGCATAGCACCGCATGATCCAATTCGGATAATCGTTTCTACATCAAAGAAATTATATAGTTCATAAGAATAAATACCGATTGAAGCGATACCCATACCTGAGCCCATAACCGATACTTCTTTTCCTTTATATGTACCTGTGTATCCTAACATATTTCTTACATCGTTGAATTGTTCAACATTTTCTAAAAAGTTTTCAGCAATAAATTTAGCACGTAATGGATCCCCAGGCATTAGTACAGTTTTTGCAATTTTTACACCATTTGGTTGAATATGCGGTGTCCCTTGTGTCATAACTATCTTCTCCTTTAAAAATAAAAGTTTTTTCAATTTAAAGATAACATTTGTTTCAATTTTTTGCGAATTTTTGTACGATTAAGTTGAAAGAAAGTGGTGAATGGAGATGGATTTACAAAAAAATAAAGACAGCATACGCGTAGCAAAACTATATTATGAAGATAGTTTAAGTCAAGAAGCAATAGCTCAAAAGCTTAATATCTCTAGACCAACTGTATCGAGATTATTGAATCACGCGAAAGAACATGGGTTTGTCAAAGTAACAATTGAAGATCCATATCAAGATGCTGAAAGTTTAGCTTCACTATTAAAAGCTAAATACCAATTGAAAGATTGTATTGTTGAACATGCATCGCATAATGATTATTTAAACGTACAAAGTGCTATTGGAAAGCGTACCGCGGAATATTTAAATACTATTGTTAAAGATGGAGATAATATTGGCATTAGTTGGGGTAAAACAATGTATCAAGTGTCTCAATTTTTACAGTCTACACATTTAAAGGATATTGGTGTAATACAACTTAAAGGTGGTATTAGTTTTTCTCATATAGACACAAGAAGCCATCAAATCCTTGAAAGGTTTGCACAAGCTTATAATGCGACACCCAGAGATTTGCCTCTACCAGTTATATTTGATGTGAAAGAAGTTAAGCAAATGGTAGAAAAAGATAGACACATCCAATCTATTTTAGAACAAGGAAGACAAGTTAATATCGCTTTGTTTACAGTAGGAACAGTTAGAGATTCTTCTTTATTATTTAAATTAGGATTTTTTAACGATGAAGAAAAAGAGAGAATTAAACACTCAGCTGTGGGAGATATTTGCTCACGCTTTTATAACGAGCAAGGGGAAGTTGCAGATCAAGCTATAAATGACCGAACGATAGGTATTGAATTAGATGCTCTAAAAGAAATTGAAAATTCTATTTTAGTAGCTGGAGGAGACCACAAAATTTCTGCTATACGTGGTGCTTTAGAAGGTCGTTTAAGTAATATATTGATCACTGATCAATATACAGCACAAGCATTATTAGATTTATGAACAAAATTTCTTATATCATTTTACATTTGTTCAAAGCTTGTTTATAATATAGTTAAAGATAGAATATACGAGGAGGATTCACTATGACATTAGCAAAATATATCGATCACACAGCTTTAAAACCAGACACAACACTGGAACAAATTGATGCTTTATTAGAAGAAGCGAAAGAATATGGATTTAAATCTGTATGTATTAATCCAACACATGTTGCACATGCACGAAAAGCATTAGAAAGTACAGATGTATTAGTTTGTACAGTAATTGGGTTCCCTTTAGGGGCAACAACAAGTGAAGTGAAGGCTTTTGAAACAGAAGACGCTATTAAAAAAGGTGCACAAGAAGTAGACATGGTCATCAATATTGGTGCGCTTAAAGACGGTCGTGATGAAGAAGTTAAACGTGATATTGAAAGTGTTGTAGCAGCAGCAAATGGTGTAACAACTAAAGTAATTATTGAAACTTGTTTATTAACAGAAGATGAGAAAGTTAGAGCATGTGAATTAGCTCTTGCTGCAGGTGCAGATTTCGTTAAAACATCAACTGGATTCTCATCAGGTGGCGCAACTGCAGAAGATATCAAATTAATGAGAGAAACAGTTGGTCCTGATTTAGGCGTTAAAGCTTCAGGTGGTATCCGTTCATACGAAGATGTTAAGACGATGATTGATAATGGTGCAACTCGTATTGGTGCTTCAGCAGGTGTGAAAATATTAAAAGGTGAATCATCTGATTCAGATTATTAAAATTAAAGGTACGTTTATGTACCTTTAATCTTTTGAAATACAAGTAAGCGTATTCATAAACAGGAGGGTTTCATTATGAGAATGGTAGATGTTATAGCTAAGAAACGAGACGGGAAAGAATTAACGAAAGAAGAAATTGAATTTTTCATTAAAGGGTATACTGATGGAGAAATACCTGATTATCAAGCTTCAAGTTTTGCAATGGCGACATATTTCCAAGATATGACTGATAACGAGCGTGCATATTTAACGATGGCAATGGTTGAATCAGGCGATCAAATTGATTTATCTGAAATTGAAGGTATTAAAGTGGATAAACATTCAACAGGTGGAGTGGGAGATACAACTACTTTAGTATTGGCTCCTTTAGTAGCTGCATTAGATATACCTGTAGCAAAAATGAGTGGCCGAGGATTAGGTCACACTGGCGGTACAATAGATAAATTAGAAGCGGTTGAAGGTTTCCATGTAGAAATATCAGAACAAGAATTTATTGATTTAGTAAATAGAGATAAAGTAGCTGTTATTGGTCAAACTGGAAACTTAACACCAGCAGATAAAAAGCTTTATGGTCTACGTGATGTTACTGGAACAGTTAACTCTATCCCACTTATTGCGTCATCTATAATGAGTAAGAAAATTGCAGCTGGAGCAGATGCGATTGTTTTAGATGTGAAGACGGGTGCTGGTGCGTTTATGAAAACGCTAGAAGACTCAGAATTATTAGCGCATGCAATGGTGAAAATAGGGAATAATGTAGGGCGAAATACTATGGCTATTATTTCTGATATGAGTCAACCATTAGGAAGAGCAATTGGCAATGGACTTGAAGTGAAAGAAGCAATAGAAACGTTAAGAGGTGAAGGACCTGAAGATTTAACAGAACTTGTATTAACTTTAGGATCTCAAATGGTTGTTTTAGCTAAAAAAGCTGAGAATTTAGATGAGGCACGAGAAAAATTACAAGAAGTTATCCAAAACGGTAAAGCACTTGAGAAGTTTAAAGTATTCCTTGAAAACCAAGGCGGAGATGGTTCGGTAGTTGATGATGTTTCTAAATTACCTCAAGCTCAACATACATTTGAAGTAAAGGCGAAAAAATCTGGATATGTATCTAACATTGTAGCTGATGAGATTGGTGTTGCTTCAATGCTTTTAGGGGCAGGAAGAGCTACAAAAGATGATATAATTGACTTAGCCGTTGGTTTAGTATTAAATAAAAAAGTTGGAGATAAAGTTGAAGAAGGAGAATCACTTGTAACAATCTATGCAAATCAAGAAGATATTAAAGATGTTGAAGAGAAAATTTTAAATAACATTGATATTTCTGATGAACAAGTGAAACCGACTTTAATCCATAAAGTGATTACAGATTAGGAGTGTGTCAAATGACAAACCGATTTAAACGTATTCATTTAATTGTAATGGATTCAGTAGGAATAGGCGAAGCACCAGACGCTAAAGATTTTGGTGACGAAGGTTCACATACATTAAAGCATACGCTAGAAGGTTTCAAAGAATCCTTACCAAACCTAGAAAAATTAGGACTTGGAAATATAGAATCTTTACCAGTTATCAATAATGTAGAAAAACCTGAAGCATTTTATACAAAATTAAGTGAAGCGTCTGTAGGAAAAGATACAATGACAGGACATTGGGAAATCATGGGATTAAATATTGATAAACCATTCAAAGTATATCCTGAAGGTTTCCCTGAAGAACTTGTTAAAGAAATAGAAGATTTAACAGGTAGAAAAGTTGTGGCAAATAAACCAGCATCAGGTACTGAAATTATAGAAGAATACGGTAAACATCAAATGGAAACAGGCGATTTAATCGTTTATACGTCAGCAGACCCAGTATTACAGATTGCTGCACACGAAGATATCATTCCATTAGAGGAATTATATGATATTTGTGAAAAAGTTAGAGAACTAACTAAAGACCCTAAATATTTAATCGGGCGTATTATTGCACGACCTTATCTAGGAGAACCAGGTAATTTCACAAGAACATCTAATAGACACGATTATGCATTGAAACCATTTGGTAAAACTGTCATGAACACGCTAAAAGATGCAGATTACGATGTAATTGCAATTGGTAAAATTAATGATATTTATGACGGAGAAGGTGTAACAAAAGCAATACGTACGAAAGATAATATGGACGGCATGGACCAACTTCTTAAAGTTGTAGATACAGACTTTACAGGAATTAGTTTCTTAAATTTAGTTGATTTTGATGCGTTATATGGCCATAGAAGAGATAAAGAAGGTTACGCTCAAGCAATTAAAGATTTCGATAATCGTTTAGGTGAATTGTTAGAAAATGTTCGCGAAGATGATTTAGTTATTATTACAGCAGATCACGGTAATGATCCAACAGCTGATGGTACTGACCATACTCGTGAATATGTTCCATTATTAATGTTTAGCCCAAGCATTACGGAATACCACGAACTTTCAGGGGATACAACGTTTAGTTCAATTGGTGCAACAATTGCAGATAACTTTAATGTAGAATTACCGCAGTTCGGTAAGAGCTATTTAAGTGAAATGGGGATTAAATAATGAACGCAGTAAGACGTATTTTTGGTCTTGCATTTAGTTTTGCAGGCCTTATGCATTTTATGAGATCAGAAGGTTTTGAAGCTATTGTACCTAATTTCTTACCCTTTAAAAAAGGAATTGTATGGATTTCAGGCGTGATGGAAATTATTTTCGGTATTTTATTACTCGTTAGAAAACCAAGTAGTATGACTAAGAAATTAATTGAATGGTTCTTAGTTGCTGTATTTCCAGCAAACGTATATATGGCACAAAAAAATATACCGTTAAATGGGAAACAATTACCTACATGGGCTTTATGGGGTAGATTACCATTACAATATGTACTTATTAAAATCGTTAGAAAAATGTAATTAAAAAGGAGTGAAACAGAGATTTTTTGAAAAATTAAATCTCCGTTTCACTCCTTTTTTCTATTTTAAACATAATAGTGTATTTTATTAATCTTCTTTAAATATTACATTCCATCCATCTTTTTTCGATAAGAATTCAGTTGCAAGTCGTTGAGCACCTTCTAATGAGTGGCTTGCTGCCCAACCACATTGTACTTCATTACATGCTGGAACTTCTGTAGCTTGCTCAACATCTTTTAACGTTTTTTCTATAATATTTAAGACATCATCATAATCGTCATGATTTATAAATGAAGCGTAAAAGCCTGTTTGACAACCCATTGGGCTTACATCTACAACATTATCAGTATGGTTTCTAATGTTTTCAGCCATTAAATGTTCTAAAGAGTGTAAAGCGGGCATTTCCATATGTTCTTTATTTGGTTGTTTAAAACGAATATCATATTTGTGAATAACATCTCCATTTAAACCTTCTTTAATTCCCGCAAGTCTTACAAATGGTGCATCTACTTTAGTGTGATCTAAATTAAAACTTTCTACATTCATCTTTGTCATGAAGATTCCTCCTTTGATTTCGGCATCATTATATCAAGTAAATTTTGAAAAAACAATAAATTCAGATTTCAATTACTTTCTTTATGTGTTACTTTATAAGATAATAAAATAAATTATTCTGAAAATGGAGTGATGTGTATGGAGAGATTAAGAGTCGTCCCATACGATAGTATATGGCAACATCTTTTTTTAGAAGAAAAGAAATATTTACAATCGTTATTAAAAGAACATAGCATAAATATAGAACACATTGGATCTACAGCTATCCCAGGGTTATCAGCTAAACCTATCATTGATATTTTAATGGTGGTAAAAGATAGTGAAACGATAGATGATTATACAAAGGAATTATCTGCACTAGGTTACGAGTCTAAAGGTGAACGAGGCGTTATTGGAAATCGTTATTTTAAAAAATATAATCATAACGGTGATGTCTCTCATCATTTACATATCTATGATGAAGACAGCCCGCACATATTGAGACTTATTTCTTTTAGAGATTATTTGAGAACATTTAACGGCGAGAGAGAACGATATAGTCGCCTTAAACATGACTTATCTATAGATTTTCCAGCGGATAGTGTAGAGTATTATCAAGGTAAAGATAGTATGATTAAAGAATTTGAGAAAAAGGCTGAAAAATGGTACTTAAACTCAAATGATGCGCTCGCAAAACATTGACATATCCGAGTGTTAAAGTTAGAATTAAAACAATTTCATACGTATTATCAAGAGTGACTGAGGGAAAGGCCCTTTGACGTCCAGCAACCTCCCTACATGGAAAGGTGCCAAATCCTGCAGTGTTCAACTGAGAGATAAAATTTCGATTGGCGCATTTCCTAACTAAGGAGTGCGCTTTTATATTGGAAAGGTTGTATAGTGAATGAGCAATTTATCGCAAAATATTTTAAATTATATTGAACAAAATAAACACTTATATTTGTCTATGAGCCATCAAATACACGAACGTCCAGAACTAGGTAATGAAGAAGTTTTTGCTTCAAGATTGTTAAGTGATCAACTGAAAAATCATCATTTTAAGATAGAGAAAAATATAGCAAAGCATCCGACTGGATTTATAGCTACATATGACACGAAAATAGAAGGTCCAACGATATGTTTTTTAGCGGAATATGATGCATTGCCAGGCTTAGGGCATGCATGTGGACATAATATAATCGGTACTTCTAGCGTTTTAGCAGGTATTAGTTTATCAAAAGTTATTGACCAAGTGGGCGGTAAAATAGTCGTGCTTGGTTGTCCAGCAGAAGAAGGCGGGGTTAATGGTAGTGCTAAAGCTAGTTATGTTAAAGCGGGTATTATAGACGATTTAGACATTGCACTTATGGTACACCCTGGCCATGAGACGTATGTCACAGTGCCATCATTAGCAGTAGATGTATTCGACGTAAAGTTTTATGGAAGGAGTGCTCACGCGTCTGAGAATGCTTTTGAAGCGATTAATGCTTTAGACGCTATGTTGTCCTTCTTTAACGGTGTAAGTATGTTGAGACAACAAATTAAGAAAACAGATAAAGTGCACGGTGTAATATTAAATGGAGGTGAAGCGGCAAATATTATTCCTGATTTTACACATGCAAGATTTTATACTAGAGCAACCTCACGTAAACATTTAGATGAACTAACTGATAGAGTTCGAAAAATCGCTGAAGGAGCTGCATTGCAAACTGGTTGTAAGTCAGAAGTAAGACCAATACAAAACGGTGTAAATGAATTTGTTATTAATAAACCTTTAGATGAATTGTTTAGAAAACATGCAGAATCTTTAGGAGAAGATGTTATAGAAGATGATTTTGGTTTTGGATCAACAGATACGGGGAATGTAAGTCATATCATACCTACTATACATCCACATATTAAAATCGGACCATCTAATTTAGTTGGTCATACGAAAGAATTTTGCCAAGCTGCAGCAAGTACAATGGGAGATAAAGCATTGATAAGCGGTGCTAAAATATTAGCATCGATGGGATTAGAATTAATAGAGAACGTACCCCTTAGAAATGAGATTATCGAGCATCATCAAACATTAAGGGAGAACTTATTATGACAAAAGCCTATCATAAACCTTTATTATTAACACTTAAAGATTTATATGAAGATAATATTATCTATAATTCGAGGCCATCCTATGAAGATAATCCTTGGTTAAAAGCCGAAGAAGATCAATCTAATTTTTTAACAGCTAGAGAATTGGTTATTAGTAAAATGCCAATGATTATTCATGAAGCATGTTTAACAAAAAGGATAGAAGATTTGTTAAATCTAGTTGGAGAAAAAGTGCCAGACAATATACATCGTTTTAAAGATAAAGAAAGTTACGAACAATTGATACAGCAATTAACAAATAAACGTAATAAAATATTCTTTCAATATATTCATGGAGAACATTTATGTGATAAGGACGATTATGCTATATATAAACCAAAGTTTATAGACTTAAATAATAAATCGAAATTATCACAGTGGACTAAAGGAAAGTATTTACCTAGACGTGAATGTGTTAGTGTTAAAGAATATGAAGAAGAAATTAAAAATTGGGAACTACCTCTTGTATTAAAGCCGGGAGATGAATTACCGACAGCAGGTGGGTATGGGGTTATGATATGTTATACTGAAGATGATCTAAAGAAAGCAAATCAAAGAATTAAAGAAGCTACTGAAACAGAACATATTATTATAGAACAATTTATCGAAGAGGTAGACAATTATTGTGTACAATATGTATATAGTGAAGATACTGGTATCCAATATATAGGGGCAGTTAAACAATTAACAGATGACTACGGATTTTATAATGGTAATGTTAATTCAGACGAAGTACCACAAAGCGTTATAGATGCAGGATATGAAATTATGCAAAATGGTGTTGATTATGGTTATAAAGGTGTTTCAGGCTTTGATTTACTGATAGATAAAGAAGGAAAAATATATGCCATAGATTTAAACTTTAGACAAAATGGTTCAACGAGTATGCTTTTACTTAAAAATAGATTAAAAGATGGTTTTCATAAATTTTTAAGTTACCATGCAAAAGGAGATAACGAACACTTTTATAAAGTGATTGAAAAATATGTTGAAGATGGCCATCTTTATCCACTCTCATTCTTCGATGGGGATTGGTTTGGAAAGAATAAAGTAAATGCAAGATTTGCTGGCATATGGCATGCTGAAACAGAATCTAAAGCACTTCAATTAGAACAAAAATTCCTTTCTGAACTCTACGATGAATAGCGTTTAAAATAATTATGGAAATTAAAGCGAATTTTCATTGACTTATAGCTTTTAAATATACTATATTTTATTGGTATTAAATATAAAGAAGAGGGTGGTATAACAATGGCTATCCAGGATATGTCTATGTTCAAACAAATATTAACGAAAGAAAAATTTTACGTTGTTCTAACAGATAAAAGAATTTTAAGAGATGCAGATACAAATACTCGTTTAATTTGGTCAAAACAAGAATACGCAGAAAAGTATTTAAAAGAAACTAACATTACAACATACGAAAAAGTGATGGAATTAGATCTAGACCGCTTTGTAACTTATGAAATGGACGATATATTAGACGAAGGTGACCGATTCATAGTAGACCGTTATGAAGAATTTTCAGGTACAGAAGTCGAAGCGATAAGATTTATCGAACAAATCATGAGTGAGTTAGATGATATTCGTATTGAAGAATTTGCTGAAGATATTTGCAATGAAGACTACGTATACGGGTTAACAGTAAAAGGGCAAAAGCAATTTATTATCGTTTCAGAAGAAGACAGCAGCCTACCAAATATGATGACAGTGTGGAGTACAAGAAAACTTGTAGAAAAAGTACACCGCAATGATTTTGAGGAATATGACATCATCGAAGTAGAAACTGAAGTATTTGAAGAATGGCTAGAAGATTTAAAACAAGATAATATTGCATTAGGTGTGAACTTAAAACCGGGAATGATTGGTACAGTTACAGATCCTAAAGTAGTATTAAACGCGATGCCTTGTTAAGGGAATAAAATATTAATTTTAGACTTTTGCTAAATAGCAAAAGTCTTTTTTTATGCCTTGAATAAGTTGGTAATAATTAAATTAAATAAATTAAAGCATTGTTGTAAAAGAACTTTAATTAGATTAAAATGTAAAATAATGTAAAAAAAGTTCAAGATTTAAATAGTAGAAAATTATGCCACTAAAGAGCTTCTACATAAAGGTGATAATAATGTTTAAATATAGGAAATTACGCATATTAAGGTTACAACTATTTATAGCAATTATCCTTTTAACGATAATTGCTCTATTGCATTTATACAATGCTTATCAAACTTATGGTATCTATGTAGTATTAGAAAACACACCATATACACGATCTTTATTATTTGATGGGTTTAGTGCTTTACAAACGGTTTATCTATTGATTATGCCTTTAGCTGTATCCATAGGTGTAAGTGATATTTTTATACAAGATCGTAAGCAACATTTATTACATCATGCTTATATGTATCATGTGAATAAATCAGTAGATATAAAGGTGATTTTATACTCAAGTATTATTGCTTCGCTTCTTGTAATAATTCCTTTATTAATGAATCTTATAGGTGAATTTTTAATATTACCTAATATATCGCCAGAAAGATATACTAATAATCTAATAGGAATTCATAGCTCAAATACATTAAGTGTACCTTTATACTATACAATGCCATTATTATATATCTTATTATATATTTTATTGGCTGGTATTTGGGGGGCAATAATGAATATATTTGGGATAACTCTTTCTATATATACGAATAATAGAATTTTGGCAATGATTGGTCCATTTATTTTTCAAATTTTATTGATTATATTAACAAATTTATCATATAAACCATATGTAGTTCCTCCAATATATTTCTTAACGGGACGAACGGAATTCATGTATTTCAAATTTTTACCGATTGTCTTGACTTTCATATTGTTTATCAGTTTATCAATTTATTTCTATATAAGAGGTATGCGCAAATATGAACTTGATTAAATATCGATTTACATCATTGATTAATACAAAATTTCTAGCGTGGCATATTTTATTCTTTGGATTAATGATTTTCTATCAGAAGGGAAACGTCGGGTATTTTCCTTCTGATGATTTTCAATTTACAAATTTATTATTAAGAAAGTTTACGCTTACTTATGTTGTTCTACCAATATTAACCATTATGACGATTGTGTTTTACCGAAATGAACTTGTTCATAAAGTGTTTATTGGATATAGAAATTATTTAAAGATAGATGTATTGTTATATGTCGGTTTTATATCTTTGCTAATAAGTATCGAAATGATGTTGGCAAGTATGGTTGCTATGAACTTTCAACTTCAATTTAATATAGTGTTTATTGTAACAGCTTGCTTGATGATAGTAGGGAATTTTACGATTTCATTATTGTCACTTACTTTATATTTAAGGTTTTTTAATCGTGCAATATCATTATTACTTGTAAATGTGCTTGTGCTTTTAGATTTTGTCATAATGCAAAGTGGAAAATGGAATTGGTTAATTCTTGATTCAAAGAAATTATTTTCAATTTCTTGGTCGTGGATGATATATCAATTGTTATTTATAGTGTTTGTCTATTTAATTGTTGAATGGACTATTATGAAAAAGGAAATAATGTGATGAATATTCTAAAATTTACTGTTGGTATTATACAAAGTTTATGGAAAACGTTCATGATTATAAACGGAATATTTATTTTGGTACTAATGCTATTCAGACCATATTTAAGAGATGGTTTATGGAATTTTATTTTTCGTGGTAATAATGAAGCTGAGTTAAGTGTGCATTTATATAGGATACCTGGGTTGTACATAATGATTATGTTTCTTGCCATATTTTTCATTTATCGCTTTATACATGTTCTTTATCAATATTACATTGTAGAGTGGCAAATGCTATTAAATATTAAGGGAAGATGGATGGTTCTTATCATCATATCATTCATTATGAGTTTAATTTATATTCTAGGTATATGGTTTACCATTTCTGCTATTGACGGAGAATTTTCGCATAATGTAACTCACTTATTGAACTTAATAATAAGTGTTTATTTCTTAATGATTGTATTTATTTGGAGTTACATTGCTTATAAATTTTATATAAGCTTTTTAATATCGTTGATGTGGATTATCGCCACAACAAGATTTGATTTAGATTTTAACATTTTAAATACATCTTTATTTTCAAGAATACAAGGCGTTTCTTACACAAATTTTATATGTTGTGTGCTATCTATTGTTATGGTGAATATGTTATTGGTTTTTGAATTAGGACGTGATCATCACATGAAATTTCAAAGAGGTGATGATGAAGTATGATTAAATTAATAGATGTATCAAAAGAACACCAACGCAATCAATTGCTTAAAAATATTAATTTAGAAATTGAGCGTGGAAAAGTTTATGGATTTAAAGGACGTAATGGTTCTGGCAAGACAATGCTTTTAAGGGCGATATTAGGATTGATTAAAGTTGATGGGCAAGTAATGATTAATAATGAACCGCTTAAATTTGGCTCAAAATACCCTCTTAAAGTCGGTGTATTTATAGAAAAACCAAGCATTATAACTGAATTTACGGCTTTAAAAAATCTTAAATTAGTAGCTGCATTAAAAGGAATAACAGATATCAATGAAATGACTAAATATTTAGTAGAACTTGGATTAGATTATAAAGATAAAAGAAAAGTTAGAAAATATTCACTAGGTATGAAACAAAAAGTAGGTATCGCTCAAATGCTAATGGGGGAACCAGAGTTAATTGTTTTAGATGAACCTACCAATGCTTTGGATAGAAAGAGTATTGAGAAACTTGTTCAAATCTTTGAAAAATTAAAACAGCAAGGATGTACAATACTGATTGCTTCACATCAATTTGAAGACATAGAAAGTGTTGTAGATGAGGTTGTTCATATAGAAGCAGGTGCATTAGAATGAAAAATAAAGTAATTCTATTATCTTCTTTAATTGTATTTGTAGTTCTCGTTATATTAGGATTCATTCAGTATCGTAAAGTAAACGCAGAATTTCAAGATTATGAATTTAAGGAAGAGAAAATTAAACTTAATCAAACGCATAATATAACTTTTGGAACAATGAAATTTAGTAATTTGAGTTATAAAGTTAAAGATAAAGAGATATTTTTAAGTGCTGATATCAAAGTAGTTAAAAAGGATGCCTATCCAGATAAATATTATAATAATATTTATGCAAGTTTATTTTTACGTGTTAATGATGAAATCTTACAACAGTCTGATGAATTTAAAACGAAAAAAGGTAAAAGACTTGTGCCGGATAGACCATACTTTGATAAGCATAATGTTTATGAGGGACACGTTACATTTAGATATACACCAATAGATCCTGATGGAGAAAATGATTTAGAACTAGCTTACCTCGACCGTAATGGTCATAAGTTAAAGAAATTATATTTACCGATTCGTGTTGACGGTGGGAAGATAGTTTGATACATTATTACTAACTACTTAGGTAGTTACTACATCCCGACGTAGTAAAATAATTTTTCCATTAAAATACCCCTTAAGAGAAAAATCTTTTTCTCTTAAGGGTTATTTCGTCTTCTATATTTTCTTCGAACTTGCTTATATATAAATTCACAAGAACGTCGTGCCAAATGTAATCTTTCATCATTTTAATTTGCGTACTATCTCGACTGATATACGCACGCATATCATCATCTGGTGTTTGACCGTAAATCATATATTGATTATCGATGATTACGATAAATGGTTTAAGGGTCAATGAGCTTTGAACATAATTGGTATATCTGTGATTGATTAAATCGTGTCCTGGTTTATCTACTTGAAAAGTCATTCCTTGGATATGAATATCTTTATGCGCATTTTTGTCTATGACTTCATATATATCTGGCCAAATAGAAACAGTTATTTGCTTTTTTGCAGTTTTAACCGTTTCTGAAATATTACTATATATGTTTGATGCGTTTGTTAAAACTTCTATTTGTATTGCGTCATTTTGATTTGCGATATTTAATTTATCCATTTCTTCTTCTAATTGAATCAATGCATTATTTTGTTTCTTCTCAAATAATTCTACTGTTTGTTTAGGTGAAATAGCATAATAAAACTTTTTTTGATTTTGTAAATTATAGTATACAAGTCCTTGTTCTTCTAATTTATTTAATGATTCATAAATTTTTGAATTGGGTACGCTTGATAGTTCGCTTAATTTGTATGCAGTAATACCTGGGTTTTGTACTAAATAAATATAAGCTTTTGATCCATATTCACTTAAACCAAATTGTTTTAATAAATCTATCATTTTATTCATGCTGATCATCCTTTAACTTTAAGTTACCTTGACTCCAAATAAAGGGAGTATGTCATAGGCTTGGTATTCCGAAACAGTAGCGCCCTTTAAATCTGTAGGCTGTATTACAAGTTCTTCTATTTCATTTGATGATAAATCAACGCCATTTAAAGATGTTTCTACTACTTCTAATGAAGTTAAACTACAATCTTTAATTTCAAGAGCTTTTTGCTTACAGAATGATATGTAAGTTTCAGACATTTGATTATCATTAAATAAAACGTGGTCAAATTGGCAATTAACAAATTGGCTCATCTTTAACTGACAATTTGAAAATTGGACATGTTTAAGTGTTAAGTCAGTAAATGTCGCACCAATCATACGGCAATCTTTAAATTGTATTCTATTTAATGAAGCGTCTTCAAACTGGCAATTTGATAAGTCGCAGCCATGAAACACAAGGTCAAGCCCATGTATTTTTGTAAAATCAATAGATTCAAACGTACATTGGTTAAAATATAGTGTATCCATTTGCGTTGTGTCTTCATCGAATTCAATATGCGCTTTGTTAAAATATAAATCATAAGAAGATTGTAATAGTGTATAGTGTTCTTCAGGTTCATATTCAAATTCTTTCTTTATTTTTGGTTGAATAATTTTCATGAATGTACTCCTTATTATAATATGCGTTTGTACCTTAATAATATAACGACATAAATTATTATTCATTATACTATAAATATAATGATAAGAAAGTTAAGTATAAATTAAAACACTTTCACATAGAAATTCAAATTTTCTATGTGAAAGTGTATATATTTTTTATTTTTTATTTTCTTCGTCTTCACGTTCTTCTAATGATTTAGAAAAATCTGTGTCGTCATCGATATAAGTCATTTTGAAATGCTTAGTAGGCTCTCTTCGTAATGCTTTCATGATAGAGAATATCATCATAAAGAGTATGAATGCGAATGGAAGACCGGCGACGATGGAAGCAGTTTGTAAGCTTTCTAAACCACCTGCTAACGTCATTGCGACTGATATAGCTCCAATCAGTATACCCCAAACTAATTTGTATTTGAATGGTGGTGTAATTGAGCCTCTGTCCGACATACTTGAAAGAATAAATGTAGTTGAATCAGCGCTCGTAACTAAGAATAAGAAAATTAAAATAATCGCTAGTATACTTGTGAACTCGTATAGAGGGAAGTGTGATAATAATGAGAAGAGTGCTACTGTGTAATCACCTTTAACATCTTCTGCTATACTTGCACCTTTATTGATAACAAGATACATTGCTGTTCCACCGAATGTCGCAATCCAACTCATTGAGATAAGTGGTGGTATAATTAGAACACCGATTACAAATTCACGTATTGTTCTACCACGAGAAACACGAGCTACAAATCCACCTATAAATGGAGACCATGCAATCACCCATGCCCAATAGAACACTGTCCATTGTTGTATCCAAGAATTATCTCCTTCATATGGATTTAATCTTAAACTATATTGAACAAAATTCGTGATATAATCGCCAATTGCAACTGTGAATGTTTCAAATATAAATTGTGTTGGTCCTAAAATTAGAATGAATACTAGTAATGCAAAACATATAAAAATGTTTGAATTACTTAACCATTTTACGCCTTTGTTCAAGCCTGAAGCGGCAGATCCTAGGAATATTAATGTCATAATGATAGTAATAATAATTTTAGTCCAATTATTGTTGGGTATATCAAATACATGATTAAGCCCTCCACCGATTTGCATAATACCTAAACCGATTGAAGTAGCAATACCCATAACAGTAGCTACAATCGCTAACACATCAATGACATTTCTATATGGCTTTTTATAAGCTTCACCAAATACTGGTTCCATAGCAGTAGAAATTAGGCCATTTCTTCTTTTTCTAAATTGGAAGAATGCTACGATTAGCCCAGCCATAGCAAAGATTGACCATTGAGATATACCCCAATGGAAAAATGTATATCCCATTGCTAATCTTGCTGATTCTAATGTACTACCGTCTACTTCATTAGGAAGAGGTGATTTTAAATAATGTGTCATCGGTTCGGCAACGCCCCAAAAGACGATACCTACACCTAAGCCTGCAGAAAACAGCATACCAACCCATGATATGAATGAGAATTCTGGCTCTTCGTCATCTCTACCTAACTTAAAACGTCCAAATCTAGTTATAGCTAACCCTATTAAAAATATATCTAAAACAAATACAATAATAAGGAATAACCATCCCGTACTATTGGATATCCATCCATATAAAATATTGGCGTACTTTCCAAAGCCTGAAGGAAATACTCCGGCTAATAAAGTGATTAATATGATTATAGACATGGATACCCAGAACACTAACGTTGTTTTGTTACTCTGATTATCTGGTTGTTCATTCGACTGACTCATTGTTTTCCCCCTTTTTAAACTTTAACAGTCTATATTCAAGTACCCTAAAAATTATAGAGATAACATACATATTTTATAAATAAAAGGTTCTTAATTGCGGAAGTAACTTATAATTGGTTATGATATATTTAAATCAACGGGG
Organism: Mammaliicoccus sp. A-M4; assembly: GCF_022386955.1. NCBI lineage: Bacteria > Bacillati > Bacillota > Bacilli > Caryophanales > Staphylococcaceae > Mammaliicoccus > Mammaliicoccus sp. A-M4. Next base: position 55,811 of record NZ_JAJNHH010000012.1, on the reverse strand, counting down.
GGATCGTAAATGATTAAAGAAAAACAGTTCGGTGATATTTTTATTAAACCATTTGAAGAAAGTATGAGAACAGCACTATCTGAATTTCAATTAAATGAGCGTCAACAAGTATATTCTTCACTACCTAAAGAAGTTCTAGATGAAGCGATACAAGATTCTGATAGAAGACCAAATGTCGTAGTTAATCGAGACAATGAAATAGTTGGTTTCTTCGTTTTACATAAATATTATCAGCATGAAGGTTATGAAACACCAGAAAATGTTGTGTATATTCGTTCACTTTCAATCAATGAAAAATATCAAGGTAATGGTTATGGTACGACAATCATGATGAATTTGCCTGAATATGTACAATTAGTGTTTCCTGATTTTGATCATTTATTTTTAGTAGTAGATGCTGAAAATGAGGCAGCATGGAACTTGTATGAAAGAGCAGGCTTCATGCATACCGCAACTAAAGAAGAAGGACCACTTGGCAAAGAACGATTGTATTATTTAGATTTAGATTCTAAGTATGTATCTTCGTTAAAACTAGAATTACATGATGACGACTACGATAATGAATTTATAAACATACATTTAATGAAAGATAATAAAAAAGTGGGCATTATTGTTTTAGAACATAAAAGTGATAACTTTGATATTCGAAGTATAGAAGTTGAAGAGAGCGAAAGAAAAGAAGGTATAGCTGAAAGTGCATTAAGACAACTTAGTACTTTCGTAAGAAGGAAGTTCCCAGACAAGAAAGAGTTGCACATATCTCTGTTTGGTTCAAACAATAAATTAAAAGCATTATGTTACAAAGCGAACTTTGTTGAAATACAAAAAGCTGACGATTATATTAAGTTGATGAAATATATTAACTATTAACAAACATTTGCTAAAAATCAGCTTGTCAATTATAATCGTAAACTGTTATGATTATAAATATTAATGCGCGACAATAGTACGATTGTTGAAAGGAAGAGTAAAGCATGAAATTAAAAGATTTTACTAAAGAAATGGTCGATGAACATTCATTTATAGAAATGGCTTATATTTACTTAAGTGAGAATAGCAAAGAAACAAATTTATATGACATGGTTGATGAGTTTAAACGTATCGGTAATTATAAAGATTCTGAAATTGAAAACCGTATCCTACAATTTTATACAGATTTAAATACAGATGGACGCTTTTTAAGTGTAGGCGAGAATATTTGGGGTCTTCGTGACTGGTATTCAGTTGAAGATATCGAAGAGAAGATAGCACCAACTATTCAAAAATTCAACGTGTTAGATGAAGATGATGAAGAAGATACAGGCATCACATTATTAGGTGAAGAAGATAAAACTAAAGATGTTGATATAACAATCGCTCAAGATGATGAAGAAGGATTAAATGATCCTGCAGATCCAGAAGATGAAGAAGTTGAAGATGAATTAGATGAAGCTGGGTTAGTCGTTGACGAAGAAGAGGAAGAAGACGACGACGAGGAAGAAGAGGAAGAAGAAGAATTATAATTGACTTTTCATTAAAAGATGGTAATATTTTATTTGGGCTCCTTTAAATAGGACAAACGTATAAACTATAGCTCCCATCTTACATTTTAATTAATGTAAGTGGGAGCTTTTTTATTTTTTAATTATCAAATGGAGGTAAGGACATGACAAAGTTCATATTTGTTACAGGTGGCGTAGTTTCGTCTCTTGGTAAAGGTATTACAGCAGCATCACTAGGAAGATTACTTAAAAATAGAGGACTTAATGTAACGATACAAAAATTCGATCCATATTTAAATGTCGATCCAGGGACAATGAGTCCTTATCAACATGGTGAAGTTTTCGTAACAGAAGATGGCGCTGAAACAGATTTAGACTTAGGACATTATGAAAGATTTATAGATATTAATCTAAATAAATATTCAAACGTAACAGCTGGGAAAGTATATTCACACGTACTTAAAAAAGAAAGACGTGGGGATTTCTTAGGTGGTACTGTTCAAGTTATACCGCATATTACAAATGAAATTAAATCAAGATTGTTAATGGCGGGTGAAAGTACAAATGCTGATGTTGTTATTACAGAAATTGGTGGTACAACAGGTGACATAGAGTCATTACCATTCTTAGAAGCAATTAGACAAATTAAAAGTGATCTTGGAAGAGAAAACGTTATGTATATTCACTGTACTTTACTTCCATACATTAAAGCTGCTGGTGAAATGAAGACAAAACCAACTCAACATAGTGTTAAAGAACTAAGAGGCTTAGGAATACAGCCAGATCTAATTGTTGTTCGTACTGAGTATGAAATGACGGAAGATTTAAGAGATAAAATTGCATTGTTCTGTGATATTAAGAAACAATCAGTAATAGAATGTAGAGATGCAGATACACTTTATCAAATCCCACTTGCATTACAAGAACAACATATGGATGATATCGTTATTAATCGTTTATCATTAGATGCAGCACCAGAAGCAGAATTAACTGAATGGAATCAATTACTAGAAACAGTACGTAATCTAGATGGTTCTGTAAAAATAGGATTAGTTGGTAAATATGTTAGTTTACAAGACGCTTATTTATCAGTAGCTGAGTCTTTAAAACATGCAGGTTATGACTTTAAAAAAGATATTGAAATTAAATGGATTAACTCTGAAAATTTAGATTCAACTAATTATAAAGAAGAATTAGCAGATGTTGATGGTATTTTAGTACCTGGTGGTTTTGGAGATAGAGGTGTTGAAGGAAAGATTTTAGCAATTCAATATGCTCGTGAAAACAATGTACCTTATTTAGGTATTTGTTTAGGTATGCAATTAGCAACAGTTGAATTTGCAAGGAACGTAGTAGGTTTACAAGATGCACATTCAGCAGAATTAAATCCAAATACACCTTATCCAATCATCGACTTATTACCAGAACAAAAAGACATTGAAGATTTAGGTGGTACTTTAAGATTAGGCATTTATCCATGTAAAATCGAAGAAGGGACAATTGCACATAAAGTATATGGCGAAACAGAAGTAGAAGAGAGACACCGTCATCGTTATGAGTTCAATAACGATTACCGTGAAAAATTAGAAGCAAACGGTATGAGATTCTCTGGTACAAGCCCAGATGGAAGATTAGTAGAAATTGTAGAATTAGAAAATCATCCATGGTTTGTAGCATGTCAATTCCACCCAGAATTTATATCTCGTCCTACACGTCCACAAAAATTATTCCATGGATTTGTAGAAGCAAGTATTAATCATCAACAATAATTATAGGTTTTAAATTAAAGAGAGTCTGGGACAATTATTTATGTCCCAGACTCTTCTTTTTTAGTGATTCTCAGTTTTAGGTTGTATCGGGCAAGTTATTGTCTTTTCTCACCAAACGTGTCAATAACGAGGGCCTTATTGACTTTTCTCGATAGTCTTGTCAATAAGGAGAATTTATGTTGCACGTGACGCTTGTCTAGCAACATTCTGACGTTCTATGTTGCACGTGGCGTTTGTCTTGCAACATTTGCTTATTATATTTCTTCATTTAAGTCTTGAGTAATCTCATACATTTCAGCATACATGATATAATGTATGTAATTTATTGCCATCATATGTGGTGTTATAATTTTGCTGTAATCAGCTGTAGGTACGATTGGTCGTGGTGTACATAAATCAATATAATGCATTAAAGTTTCGTGGGCCTTATTTTCTTTGTCTTTATTCGCTATAACAACAAAATCAACATCTTTATCAGTTAATTTCTCTATCCAAGTATTTAATTCATCAGTAAAGAATGGCGCAATTAATAAAGCGCGATCCGTTGTATCGATGGAATCTATATCTGTTAATGAAGACATTGTTTGAGATTGAGGCAAACTTTCTTTGCTATCTGTTATAAATGATGAAAGGTGATTAGCCTCATCAAAAGTTTTTATATGGATTTTACCTTCACCACCAGCAGCTTGCATAAGTAATTGTGAAGCAATTGCGATTTCTTCTTCTTGTGCATCTATTTTACTAAAAATGCCGTTCAGCTGTGTATTAAAAATTTTAAGCACTATTGCATTCTCCTTTAAATGATAATAAATTTATTTTATATAAAAAGCGAGGTATCTTCAATGGATGTACTTATTATAGATGATGAAAAAAATATAAGACAATTATTAAAGGAAATTTTTGAGTTAAATCAATATCATGTTGATACAGCTGAAAATGGCCAAGAAGGTATAAATAAATTTCTCGAAAATGAATATAAACTTATATTTATAGATAAAAGAATGCCGGGTATATCAGGAGAAAAAGTTTTATTTAAAATAAGAGAAACAAATCCAGATGTTCCAGTTTATATCATTTCGGCTTTCCAAACGTCTACAGATATAGAGACGCTCACTAAAGACAATATAACTGGTGTATTAATGAAGCCGTTTACAATTGAAGAAGTTATGAAAATTGTAAGAAAACATTTAGGATAGGGCTTTCAAAAGATGCAAATATGAAAATAATTTGGTATAATTAGTTTGTAAATATTCGTGCCTTGCACATATAGGAGGAAACTCAATGCCTTTAGTTTCAATGAAAGAAATGTTAATTAAAGCGAAAGAAAATAGTTATGCAGTTGGTCAATACAACTTAAATAACTTAGAATTCACACAAGCGATTCTTCAAGCTACTCAAGAAGAAAATGCACCAGTTATTTTAGGTGTTTCTGAAGGAGCTGCACGTTATATGGGCGGTTTCAAAACTGTCGTAAAAATGGTTGAAGGATTAATTGAAGATTATAGCATTACAGTACCTGTAGCTATTCATTTAGACCATGGTTCAAGTTTCGACAAATGTAAAGAAGCAATCGATGCTGGATTCACTTCAGTTATGATTGATGCTTCTCATCATTCATTTGAAGAAAATATTGAAATCACGTCAAAAGTTGTTGAATATGCTCACGCTAACGGTGTTTCTGTTGAAGCGGAATTAGGAACAGTTGGTGGACAAGAAGACGACGTAATCGCTGAAGGTGTTATCTATGCTGACCCTAAAGAATGTCAAGAACTAGTTGAAAGAACTGGTATCGACACATTAGCTCCAGCACTAGGTTCAGTTCATGGACCTTACAAAGGTGAACCAAACTTAGGATTTAAAGAAATGGAAGAAATCGGTGCTTCAACTGGTTTACCATTAGTATTACACGGTGGTACTGGTATCCCAACACACGATATCAAAAAAGCTATCTCATACGGTACAGCTAAAATCAACGTTAACACTGAGAACCAAATAGCTTCGGCTAAAGCAGTTCGCGAAGTGTTAAACAACGACAGTGAAGTTTACGATCCACGTAAATATTTAGGACCTGCTCGTGAAGCGATTAAAGCAACTGTACAAGGTAAAATCCAAGAATTTGGTACTTCAAACCAAGCTTAATTTATTTAAAAAAAGACCTTTTTCAAGGTCTTTTTTTTATGAATTTATTTCTTACTATTTACTTTTTACGTTTTTGCGTTTATGTTATTGAATAGTATATAATGGAATTAATTATCATATTATTCATGTTGAGAGAGTATGCATTCTCTAAGACGATGAAGTAAAGGAGTAAACATATGTCTCAAGAAGTAATAAAAATCAAAGGCGGAAAAAAACTAAATGGCAAAGTCCAAATTAGTGGTGCCAAAAATAGTGCGGTTGCATTAATACCTGCTAGTTTAATGGCCAATGATGTTGTAACTCTAGACGGCTTGCCAGATATCTCAGATGTTAAGACATTAATGAGCCTGCTTGGAGATTTAAATATAAAAACTGAATTAAATGGTGATCAAATCGTTGTTGATTCAAGTGATGCGGTTAATCTACCATTACCTAATAATAAAGTTCAATCATTAAGAGCTTCTTATTATATGATGGGTGCAATGCTTGGGCGTTTTAAAAAGTGTGTAATTGGTTTGCCAGGAGGTTGTCCGCTTGGTCCGAGACCAATCGATCAACATATTAAAGGGTTTGAAGCTTTAGGTGCTAAGGTAACGAATGAACAAGGTGCTATGTATTTAATTGCTGAAGAATTAACTGGGGCAAAAATTTTCATGGACGTTGTAAGTGTTGGAGCAACTATTAATATCATGTTAGCTGCATGCTTAGCTAAAGGTAAAACAGTTATAGAAAATGCTGCTAAAGAACCTGAAATAGTAGATGTTGCTACGTTGTTAAACAATATGGGTGCAAAAATTAGAGGCGCAGGTACTGATACTTTAAAAATTGAAGGTGTCGAGAATTTACATGGAACTAATCACTCAATTATTCCTGATAGAATAGAAGCTGGAACATATATGTGTGCAGCAGCTGCTATGGGAGAAGAAGTATTGATTGAAAACATCATCCCTCTACATTTAGAACCTCTGATTGCGAAATTAAAAGAAATGGGCACTGAGATTGAATTAGGAGAAGACTCTATCATTATTAGAGGTAGGGATGAATATAAACCTGTAGACATTCAAACATCAGTTTACCCAGGTTTTGCTACTGATTTACAACAACCATTCACACCGCTTTTATTAAAAGCAAAAGGACAAAGTAAAGTAGTAGAAACAATTTACCCAGCAAGGTTTAAACATGTTGATGAATTATTGCGAATGGGAGCAAAAGTTAATTTAGAAAACGGAACAGCTATATATTATCCATCAAAGCTTACAGGTGCCAGTGTGGCTGCTAGTGATTTGAGAGCGGGTGCATCATTATTAATTGCGGGATTAATTGCTGAAGACGTTACAACTGTATATAATGTTAACCATATTTATAGAGGTTATAGTGGTATAGTAGACAAATTAAAACATTTAGGGGCAGATATTTGGACTGAAGAAGTTTGAGTATAAAATATATACTTTATATATAAAATGTAGTAATATAGGAGTATGAAGTAAAAGAGGTGAGTAACATGGAAATGTGTCCATACTTAGAAGAAACTTTTAAAGTTATCGGGCGTAGTTGGAATGGTTTAATACTCAATTATTTATCTCGTTGTAATGACAAAGCAGCTCATTTTTCTGATATGAAGAGAGATTTGAAACGTATTACACCAAGAGCTTTATCCCTCAAACTAACTGAATTAAGTGAATGGGGATTAGTAGAAAAGAAAGTTGTGACAACAACACCTCTATCAGTTGAATATCATCTTACTAACAAAGGTTACGAATTAGCGCAAGCACTTGTCCCATTAGAAGAGTGGGCGCAACGCAATGTAGAACTAGAGGAAAACCATTCATAAAACAGTGTTTTGTTTTATAAACTTATCTAAAAATTATTTAAGTTTAAGATACGAAAATAGGAGTAGGACAGGAATCTGATTGGAAAATTAGAATTCTGTCCTACTTCTTTTTTATTTCTATAAACACATTATTTTAAAAAAGTGGGTATAACATACTATAATAAATAATGTAATGACTATAAAGGAGAAGATAATATATGAGACAAGATGTAAAGCAATATATTAATGGCGAATGGGTAGATAGTCATAGTGGTCAAACTCTTGACGTAATCAATCCAGCAACTGAAGAAGTTGCAGGTAAGATTGCTGCAGGTAACAAAGAAGATGTTGACGATGCTGTAGCAGCAGCAAAAAGTGTATATGTAAAATTTAGAAACACATCAGTAGAAGAAAGAAAAGCATTATTAGAAAGAATTGCTGATGAGTATGAAAATAGAAAAGAAGATTTAATAGATGCAATGACAGATGAACTTGGTTCACCGATAGAAAAATCAGAATCAGTTCATTATCAAATGGGATTAAATCATTTTAGAGAAGCAAGTAAAGCGATAGATAGAATAGAATTTGAAGAACGTCGTGGTGATGACTTAGTTGTTAAAGAAGGTATTGGTGTTGCAGGTTTAGTTACACCATGGAACTTCCCAACTAACCAAACATCATTAAAATTAGCTGGTGCTTTTGCAGCAGGTTCACCTGTAGTGTTAAAACCATCAGAAGAAACGCCGTTTGCAGCTATCATTTTAGCTGAAATATTTGAAAAAGCTGGAGTACCAAAAGGTGTATTCAACTTAGTAAATGGCGATGGTGAAGGTGTAGGTAATCCATTAAGTGAGCATCCAGATGTTCGCATGATGTCATTTACAGGTTCAGGCCCAACTGGTAGAAAAATTATGGAAAAAGCTGCACAAGACTTCAAGAAAGTTTCATTAGAATTAGGTGGTAAATCACCATTAGTTATTTTAGATGATGTTGATGTCGAAAAAGCAGCTAAAGGAGCAGTAGCTAAATTTGTTTTAAATACTGGTCAAGTTTGTACAGCAGCAACTCGTACAATTATACCTGAAAGTATTAAAGATGAATTTATAGAAGCTGCAACAAAAGCTATAAACAATGTAAAAGTTGGTAAACCTAGAGAAAAAGGACAAGATATTGGTCCAGTTATTTCTAAAAAACAATTTGATACAGTACAAAGTTATATTCAAAAAGGTATCGATGAAGGCGCAACACTAGCAGCAGGTGGAGTAGGCAAACCTGAAGGACTAGAAAAAGGTTATTTCATAAAACCGACATTGTTTACAGATGTTAAAAACGATATGACAATTGCTCAAGAAGAAATATTCGGTCCGGTAGGTACAATCATTACCTATAAAGATTTAGATGAAGCAATTGAAATTGCTAATGATACAGTATACGGATTAGCAGCTTATGTTTATGGTAATGATACAGATCAAGTTAGAAAAGTAGCTAAATCAATCGAAGCAGGAACTGTCGAGTTAAATGACGCAGGTAGAAAACCTGACTTACCATTCGGTGGTTATAAACAATCAGGTATTGGTAGAGAATGGGGAGACTATGGTATAGAAGAATTCCTAGAAGTCAAAGCAATACCAGGCTACTTTAAATAAGTATTATAAAAATGATACAGGATAAATTATTCCTGTGAATATTAAAACCAGCAACTTTCTTAATCAAAATAGAAAGTTGCTGGTTTTTTAATAAATAGTAATTAGGATTTGGAAATTAACAGCTACTAACGTTCAAAATTGAGTAAATTCACATTGTATAATTAAGTTATAATTACAAAAATAATGTATTATTTCTTGATGTTTTAAGCTATTTTCACGATTGAAGTAACAAATTTTAGTATAATTTTACTATAAAAAGAGATAAAAATAGATGTTTAGGTATATTTTACCATATAAAAGTATTTTTTAATTAAAGTTCACAACATATTTTGTTTTAAACGTAAAAAAATGCTATAGTTTAATGGCAGATTGTAAATCTGGGTAAAAGTAATAAATAGATTTTAAGAAATGGGTGTCAATATCATGGCAGAAAGAGTCAGAACAAGTCCTCAGTATGAATCGTTTCACGAATTATACAAGAATTATACAACTAAAGAATTAACAACTAAGGCTAAAGAACTCAAAATCAGTAGCTATAGTAAATTAAATAAAAAAGAACTTGTCTTAGCCATTATGGAAGCACAAATGGAGAAAGACGGAAACTATTATATGGAAGGCATTTTAGATGATATACAACCTGATGGATATGGTTTCCTAAGAACAGTTAACTACTCTAAAGGTGAGAAAGATATTTACATCTCAGCTAGCCAAATAAGACGTTTTGAAATAAAAAAAGGTGATAAAGTAACTGGTAAAGTTAGAAAACCTAAGGAAAATGAAAAGTATTACGGTCTATTACAAGTAGATTTTGTGAATGATCAAAATGCAGAAGAAGTTAAAAAAAGACCACACTTTCAAGCGTTAACCCCTTTATACCCACAAGAACGTATCCAATTAGAAACAACAGAAAAAAATTATTCAACAAGAATTATGGATTTAATTACACCAATTGGTCTTGGACAACGTGGAATGATAGTTGCCCCTCCTAAAGCAGGTAAAACATCATTATTAAAAGAAATCGCTAATGCTATTGCAATAAATCAACCTAATGCGAAATTATTTGTATTATTAATTGGAGAACGACCTGAAGAGGTTACAGATATTGAGAGATCTGTAGAACAAGCAGAAGTAGTGAATTCTACTTTTGATGAGCCACCAGAACACCATGTCAAAGTAGCTGAGTTGTTATTAGAACGCGCTAAGCGACTTGTTGAAATTGGTGAAGACGTAATCATTTTAATGGATTCATTAACGAGATTAGCACGTGCATATAACTTAGTTATTCCACCAAGTGGTAGAACTTTATCCGGTGGTTTAGATCCAGCATCTTTACACAGACCTAAACATTTCTTCGGCGCTGCAAGAAATATTGAAGCGGGTGGTAGTTTAACAATTTTAGCAACTGCACTTGTTGAAACTGGTTCACGCATGGATGATATGATTTATGAAGAATTTAAAGGTACAGGTAACATGGAACTTCATTTAGATCGTAAATTATCAGAGAAACGAGTATTCCCTGCAATTGACATAAGAAGAAGTTCAACACGTAAAGAAGAATTGTTACTTGATCCAAAAGAATTAGAAATGGTATGGCAGTTAAGAAACCTATTTACGGACCAAAATGATTTTGCAGAACGTTTTATAAGAAAATTAAAACGCACAAAAACTAATGAAGAGTTCTTTGAAGTTTTAAGAAAATCTATGTTAGAAAGTGCTAAAACTGGCAAGTCCATCATATAAAATTTAAGGTTGCAATTTAATTACTCAACATATATAATATGTAAGTATTGAGTGAATAAGTCACAAATAAACTCTGTTCCAGATGGTTCAGGGCAAAGGAGCTGAAAGAAATGAAACAAGGAATTCATCCAGAGTATCATAAAGTAATCTTTTTAGATACGACTACAGACTTCAAATTTTTAAGTGGTTCTACTCGTACTTCTAGTGAAACAATGGAATGGGAAGATGGCAACGAATACCCAGTTATCCGTTTAGATATCTCTTCTGATTCACATCCATTCTATACTGGACGTCAAAAATTCGCATCTGCGGATGGTCGTGTGGAACGCTTCAACAAAAAATTTGGTTTCAAATCAAACAACTAATCATGAAGCGCATCAAGCATCCTTTTTTAAAGGGTGCTTTTTTTTGTAAAAATTAAGAACAGAAATTTATAATATGATATAATTAAGCGATTATGTTGAAAAAGGTGGACAAGTAATATGTACGAAAATTACCATTCCGGTTGGATAGAATGTATTTGCGGAAGTATGTTTAGTGGTAAATCTGAAGAACTAATTAGACGGCTCAGAAGAGGTTTGTATGCTAAACAAGATGTTAAAGTATTTAAACCGGCTATCGACAATCGTTATAGTGAACAAGCAGTCGTGTCTCATAACGGTAATCAATTAGATGCTATAAGCATTGAACATTCAAGTGAAATTTTAAAGCACGATTTACAAGGTATTGATATAATTGGTATTGACGAAGTTCAATTTTTTGACAATGAAATCGTTGCAGTTGCACAAAAATTAGCCGAAGAAGGCTATCGTGTAGTTGTAGCAGGACTGGATATGGATTTCAAAGGTGTGCCCTTTGAACCTATGCCTGAAATGATGGCAGTCGCTGAAATCGTAACTAAATTACAGGCTGTTTGTGCTGTTTGTGGATCACCTTCCAGTCGCACACAAAGGCTTATTAACGGGGAACCCGCTCATATTAATGATCCTATTATTTTAGTAGGGGCAGATGAAAGTTATGAACCGAGATGTAGAGATCATCATATTATAAGAACAGAAACAAGGAGTGATATAAATGTTTGATCAATTAGAAATCGTAGAAAATAGATATGAACAACTTAACGAACTATTGAGTGATCCTGATGTTGTATCTGATACGGATAAGCTTAGGGAGTATTCTAAAGAACAATCTGATTTACAAAAAACAGTAGACGTTTATCGAACATATAAATCAGTGAAAACTGATATCGAAGACGCGAAAGTAATGCTAGAAGAAACAGATGACAAAGACGATCAAGAAATGTTAAAAGATGAAATTAACAGTTTAACTGATCGCATCCCAGAATTAGAGTCAGAGTTGAAGTTCTTACTTATTCCGAAAGATCCAAATGATGAGAAAAACGTAATCGTTGAGATACGTGGTGCAGCAGGTGGAGATGAAGCTGCAATATTTGCTGGAGATTTATTTAGAATGTATTCTCGTTTTGCTGAAATGGAAGGATACAAAATAGACGTAGTAGAAGAAAACCCAAGCGATCATGGTGGTTATAAGGAAATCAGTTTTTCTGTTCAAGGGACAGGTGCGTTTAGTAAATTAAAATATGAAAATGGTGCTCACCGTGTGCAACGTGTTCCAGAAACTGAATCGGGTGGTAGAGTTCATACTTCAACTGCGACTGTTGCTATATTACCAGAGGCTGAAGACGTGGAAGTTGATATTCGTAGTGAAGATTTGAAAATTGAAACTTATCGTTCAAGTGGTGCAGGTGGTCAGCACGTTAACACGACTGACTCAGCTGTGCGAATTACACACGTACCTACAGGTATTATTGCAACATCTTCTGAAAAATCACAAATTAAAAACCGTGAAAAAGCACTAAAAGTATTAAAAGCAAGAGTTTTTGATATGATGGTTCGTGAAGAACATGCCAAATATGCTGAAAAAAGGAAATCAGCTGTTGGGACAGGTGACCGTTCTGAACGTATTAGAACATATAATTACCCACAAAACAGAGTTACTGACCATCGCATAGGTTTAACAATTCAAAAATTAGATCAAATAATGGACGGTAAAATTGGTGAAATTATAGATGCGTTAACGATGCATGAACAAACAGAGAAATTGGAAGATTTAAACAATGGAGAATTATAATTTTCATACATTATTAACTGAAACATATAAAGCTTTATCAGCACGAGGGTTAGAAACTTCTCGTGCTGATTGGCTATTAGAAGACATATCTGGTTTGTCCAGAACACAAATCCTTTTAAAACAACAAGAGCCAGTACCAGATAATATACTTAAGAAATTTTTGACTTATAGAGAAAGAATGTATTTAGGGGAACCCGTACAGTACATCGTTGGATTTGCTGAGTTCTATGGACGAAAATTCATAGTAAATAATGATGTTCTAATCCCTAGACCTGAAACTGAGGAATTAGTTTTGCAAACATTAAATACTATAAATCAACACGAACAAACAGTTTGCGATATTGGAACAGGCACAGGGGCTATTGCAATTAGCTTAAAGAAGGAGCGTACTAATTTAAATGTTATTGCAACTGATATTAGCGATGATGCATTAAAAGTTGCGAAAGAAAATGCTCGATTAAATCAAGCAGAAATTGAGTTTCTTCAAGGCGATGCTTTGAAACCTCTGATTAATAATGGCATTAAAGTCGATGTACTTTTATCAAACCCACCTTATATAAGCTACGAAGAAAAAGTAGAAATGTCAGAAACCGTACTGGAATATGAACCACACCTTGCTTTATTCACACAAAACAATGGTTTAGCTATTTACAAACGCATACTAAATGATTTAGATAAAGTGATGAAAAAAGATGGACTAGTCATATTTGAAATCGGTCATTTACAAGGTGAAATTTTAAAATCATATATCCATGAACACTATAAAGTTAAAAATTTGGCAATTATCAAAGATATAAATCAAAAGAATCGTATGATACAATTTAATTGGATGGGTTGTTAATAAGTTATGCACAAAAGGGTTGAGTTATCCACGAAATGTGTATAACTTTTATTTGTATACAGTAAATACGATGAGGAAGGGAAGTATAGCCTTGGAAACATATGTTTGGGATGTGCGTAAGTTTGTTCATAACTTAGCTAGTTATCCACACATCAATCAGATTATAGATGGTTACCGTCAAAATCAACTTATAGCTTTGCCGACGGAAACAGTATATGGATTAGGAGCAAATGCAAAAGACGAAGAAGCGATTAAAAATATTTATAAAGCTAAGGGTCGTCCATCTGATAACCCACTTATCGTTCATATTCATAATAAAAATCAATTAAAAGATTTTACAGAAAATATCTCAGAAGAAACAGAATTGTTGATGGATGCTTTTTGGCCAGGTCCAATTTCATTTATCGTTCCATATAAGTCAGGATATTTAGATGATAGAGTAACGGGAGGGTTGAATTCAGTTGCTGTAAGAATGCCTAGTCATGCTATTGGAAGAGAGATTTTGCAATTAGTCAATTTACCAATTGCAGCTCCAAGTGCAAATTTAAGTGGGAGACCTTCGCCTACAAAATTTGAACATGTAAAACATGACTTAAATACGAGGATTTATGGAATTATACAAGCTGAAGATATAGATGAAGGAATAGAAAGTACAGTAATAGATTGTACGACTTTTCCTTTTAAAATAGCAAGACCAGGGTCTATAACTGCTGAAATGATTAATGAGGTTTTGCCGAATAGTATTATAGATAAAAAAATAGATATAAATAAACCAATTGCCCCAGGAATGAAATATCAGCACTATGCACCTTCTCAACCAGTAACGTTAATAGAGGGTGGTATAACAAAACCGCTCGACCTTAATTTATTAAATAGTAAAAAACTAGCTTTTATTGGTCCAAGAAGCATAGAGCATTTAGTTCCTGAAACCATTAAATTTATTCCTTTAGGAAAAAATAAAAATGATATTAAAGGTGCTCATCATGATTTGTACGATGCATTAAGAATCGCAGACCAATTAAATGATATTGAACATATATTGATAAATGGTTATGAACGAACAGATCAAACTGTTGCATTAATGAATAGAATAGATAAAGCAAGCGGACATAGATTTAAAGGGGAAGATGAATTGTGAAAATAATATTTGTATGTACAGGTAATACTTGTAGAAGTCCATTAGCAGAAGCTATAGCTAAAGATTTGATGCCTGATTACGAAATACATTCGAGAGGTATTTCAGCATTTAACGGTGCACCGATATCTCAACAATCAATGGATATTATATTGGAAAATAATTTACCGATTCCTGAATCAGCGCAACAATTTAGCGATGCAGATTTAGATGCAGATTTAATTTTGACTATGACAGAAAATCACAAATCGATATTGCAATCCATGTATGAACATAAAAATATTGATTCATTAAAACATTATACGAGTGGAAAAGCTGGAGACGTAGTAGATCCAATTGGACAGCAAATAGGTGTGTATAGAAATACTTATGAAGAAATTAAGAAATTGATAATCGAATTATTACAGAGTAATTAAGAATACAAATAATTTGTATAATAGCTATATCACGCATGAAAAATACGTTATAATATGAAAGTATAAACAAATTGGGAGGTGGGAAGATGAAAGTAGCTATTGCAGCAGACCATGGAGGCTTTGAATACAAAGAAGCAATTAAAAAATTATTAGAAGAAATGAACATTGAATATAAAGATTTTGGAACACATAAAGGTGAATCAGTGGATTATCCAGATTATGCTAAACCTGTTTCAGAAAATGTAGCAAATGGTAATTTCGATAAAGGTATTTTAATTTGTGGAACTGGCATTGGTATGTCGATTGCTTCTAATAAAGTAAAAGGGGTACGTTGTGCACTTGTGCATGATGTTTTTACTGCGGAAGTAACAAGGCAACACAATGATTCAAACGTATTAGCATTAGGCCAACGTGTCATCGGTGAAGGATTAGCACTTCTCATCGTCAAAACTTGGTTGACGAGCGAGTTCGAAGGCGGTAGACATCAAAAACGCATAGATAAAATTGAAGGCGATTGTTCATGAAAAATAATTTAATACAATTAATCAATGAACTTAAGTCTAAACAATTTTTTAATGAAAATGAACTATGTATTATAGGATGTTCTACTTCAGAGATTAGAGGGGCAAAAATAGGCTCGAATGGTTCAGCAGAGATTGCGAAAGAATTGTATGAAACGCTTGATTCAATACATAAAGAGACAGGTGTTCATTTTGCATTTCAAGGTTGTGAACATATAAATCGAGCTATTACAATCGAACGCGAACTGTTTGATCCCTACTTAATGACTGAGGTTTCTGTTGTTCCACAACGGAATGCTGGAGGCAGCTTATCAACCTATGCATATCAACATATGGATGATCCTGTATTAGTTGAACATATCAAATGCGATAAAGGTATTGATATTGGTCAAACATTAATTGGTATGCATATTAAGCATGTAGCAGTACCGATATCAGTTGAAACTAGACAAATCGGTGAAGCAGTAGTAACAGTAGCAACAAGCCGTCCAAAATTAATTGGCGGTGAAAGAGCAAAGTATTAAATTCTTAAAAGCGAGGGATTGTACATGTCATTTATTAAAAAGCAAGACGAAAAACTTTTCGAAGCAATGGAGAAAGAGTTCGACAGACAAAATAACAACATAGAATTAATCGCGTCTGAGAACTTTGTTTCTGAAGCGGTGATGGAAGCTCAAGGTTCTGTATTAACTAATAAATACGCAGAAGGTTACCCTGGTCGTCGTTATTATGGTGGTTGTGAGCATGTTGATATCGTAGAAGATATAGCGAGAGAACGCGCAAAAGAAATCTTCGGTGGAGACCATGTTAACGTACAACCACATTCTGGTTCACAAGCAAATATGGCTGTGTATTTTGTTGCTTTAGAACCAGGTGATACTGTACTTGGAATGAATTTAAGTCATGGTGGACATTTAACTCACGGAGCTAAAGTTAACTTTAGTGGTAAACTATATAACTTTGTGGAGTATGGCGTGTCTAAAGAAAATGAACAAATTGACTATGATGAAGTTTTAAGAGTAGCTAAAGAAACTCAACCAAAATTAATAGTTGCTGGTGCTTCTGCTTATCCAAGAGGAATTGATTTTAAACGTTTCAAAGAAATTGCAGATGAAGTAGGCGCTAAATTAATGGTAGATATGGCTCATATCGCTGGTTTAGTTGCTGCTGGATTACACCAAAACCCAGTAGAATATGCTGACTTTGTTACAACTACGACGCACAAGACACTTAGAGGACCTCGTGGTGGCATGATTTTCTGTAAAGAAGAATATGCTAAAGAAATCGATAAAATCATTTTCCCTGGTATCCAAGGTGGTCCATTAATGCATGTCATTGCAGGTAAAGCTGTATCATTTGGTGAAGCATTAGAACCAGAATTTAAAGATTACCAAAAACAAGTGATTAAGAATGCTCAAAAGTTAGCTGCTACACTAGAAGAAGAAGGTTTACGTATTGTATCTGGTGGAACAGATAACCATTTAATCTGTGTCGATGTTAAAGGTTCTCTTGGTATTACAGGGAAAGTTGCTGAAAATGCTTTAGATGAAGTAGGCATAACTTGTAATAAAAATACAATACCATTTGATCAAGAAAAGCCTTTCGTAACAAGTGGTATTCGATTAGGTACACCAGCTGTTACATCTCGTGGATTTGATGAAAGTGCAATGGAAGAAGTTGGTAGAATAATGGCGACAGTGCTAAAAAATCCTGAAGATGAAACTACATTAAAAGAAGCACATGAACGTGTATTATCATTAACTTCTAAGTTCCCACTTTACAACAAATAATAGTTATTGGAGGATTGCCTTATGGGTAAAGTACATGTTTTTAATCACCCGCTCATTCAACATAAATTGAGCTATATTCGTGATAAAAAAACTGGAACAAAGGAATTTAGAGAACTTGTTGACGAAGTAGGCATGCTTATGGCTTATGAAGTTACAAGAGATTTTGATTTAAAAGACGTAGAAATTGAAACACCTGTTACAAAAATGACAGCGCAAAGATTATCAGGTAAGAAATTAGCGCTCATTCCTATTTTACGTGCTGGTCTTGGTATGACAGACGGTATTATGAAACTTGTACCTGCTGCGAGAGTTGGCCACGTTGGTTTATATCGTGACCCAGAAACACTTGAAGCAATAGAGTATTTTGTTAAGTTACCTCAAGATATTGAAGAACGTGAAATTATTGTAGTAGATCCTATGCTTGCTACAGGTGCATCTGCGATTGAAGCTATTCAATCATTAAAAAATCGTGGCGCTACTAAAATCCGCTTTATGGGATTAGTTGCTGCACCTGAAGGGGTTAAGGCACTACAAGAAGCACATGAAGATGTAGATATATATATTGCCGCTTTAGATGAAAAATTAGACGAGCATGCATACATTACACCAGGACTTGGTGATGCAGGCGACCGTCTGTTTGGCACTAAATAATAATAGGAGGATTTTATTACAATGAAGAAAATTATGACGATATTTGGTACGCGACCTGAAGCTATTAAAATGGCACCTTTGGTTTCAGAACTGAAAAATGATCCGGAGTTACAACCAATTGTAGTTGTGACTGCACAACATAGAGAAATGCTGGACTCAGTTCTTGAAACATTTGATATCACACCAGATTATGATTTGAATATCATGAAACAAGGGCAAACACTTTCTGAAGTAACTTCTAGAGTGCTAGGTGGACTTGAAAGTGTTATTCAAGAAGCGAAACCAGATATGATATTGGTACATGGAGATACAACTACTACTTTTGCTGGTAGCTTAGCTGCTTTTTATAACGAAGTCGCAATTGGACACGTTGAAGCAGGCTTAAGAACTTGGAATAAGTATTCTCCATTCCCAGAAGAAATGAATCGACAAATGACGGGGGTCCTTGCTGATTTACACTTCTCACCAACTGATCAGTCTAAACATAATTTACTTCAAGAAAATAAAAAAGACGAATCTATTGTTGTTACAGGTAATACAGCTATTGATGCATTATCAACAACGGTTAGTGAAAATTACGAAAGTGAAATCATTAACCGCCATAAAGATAAACGCATCGTGTTGTTAACAGCGCATAGACGTGAAAATATTGGTAAACCAATGGAAAATATCTTCAAAGCTGTTAGACGTATTGTTGAAGAGCATGAAGATGTTGTCGTTGTATACCCAATGCATAAAAATCCAAAGGTCAGAGATATAGCTGGACAATTATTAAGTGATCATAATCGTATCGAACTAATAGAGCCATTAGAAGTTATTGATTTTCATAACTTTGCGGCAAATTCTCATTTGATTCTTACTGATTCTGGCGGTGTACAAGAAGAAGCACCTTCACTTGGGAAGCCAGTCCTTGTATTGAGAGATACAACTGAGCGCCCAGAAGGGGTGGAAGCTGGTACGTTAAAACTAGTTGGCGTAGAAGAAGAGGATGTCTACAACGAAACGAAAAAACTATTAAATGATCAATCTTCATATGAAAGCATGAGCATTGCTCAAAATCCATATGGTGATGGCTTAGCATCTAAGAGAATATGTGAAAATATTAAGTATTATTTTGATATTTTGACTGAAGCACCTGCACCGTTCAAAACAAAATAAGTTAGAAGTGGTTTGTGTCAATTCTGTGACAAAAAAATGACAAAAATTTGTTTTCTATTTTTGACATAGCATTGACACTATAAGGCCACTATATTATCATGAAAATTGTGTGATGAAACGGTTTTCAAAGATATACAACTAATTAAAGGAGTTTCAGCTGTATGTTTGATTTCAAGGGCTTTTTCAAGTCTTATTTACAGTATTTTATTTTCTTCGTTATTTTTCTAGTTGTCGTTTATTTCTTCTTGAAACATGAGTTCATTTTAGGACTAATAATTGGAACAATAGCATCAGCTGTTAACTTGTTTTCATGGGAAGTTTACCTCAATCGAGCAAAAAATGCTGAATCATTACAATTATCAACTGGAAACTGGGTAAGGTACCTTGTAACTATTGTTGCATGTTGTTTCTGGCTTAAATATCCAATAATTGTTGATATTATCGGAATTTTAGTAGGGCTGATGATTGCATATGTGTTAATCATGTTTAGGTCACTCAAAAATCTCGATTAAATAATTAAAATTGTGAAAAGAGGTGAAAATATGGAACACGAATCACCTTTGTGGTCCATCAATTTTGGAGGGTTTGACTTAATATTCAATCTTTCAAGTGTCTTAATGATAGTAGTTTCAGCAATTATCGTTTTTGCGATAGCTGTAGCTTGTACTAGAAATTTAAAAGTAAGACCTTCTGGTGCTCAAAACTTTATTGAATGGATTTTTGACTTCGTTAAAGGCATCATTCAAAGTAATATGGCATGGAAAGAGGGAGGGAAATTCCATTTCCTTGCAGTAACATTAATATTATTTATTTTTGTTTCTAATATGTTAGGACTTCCATTCTCAATTGTTGTAGGACACACATTATGGTGGAAATCACCAACAGCAGATCCTACTGTGACATTAACATTAGCTACTTTAATGGTATTGCTCACACACTTCTACGGTGTGAAAATGCGTGGAACGAGTGGATATTTAAAATCGTTCGTTCAACCGGTAGCTTTAATGGTACCATTCAAAATTGTTGAAGAATTTGCTTCAACATTGACGCTTGGTCTACGTTTGTACGGTAATATATTTGCAGGTGAAGTATTATTAGGTTTACTAGGTACTTTAGCTGCTGGCGGCGCTTTAGGAGTTTTAGGCGCATTTTTACCTGCTATGGTATGGCAAGCATTCTCAATTTTTATAGGTTCAATTCAAGCGTACATATTTGTAATGTTATCAATGGTTTATATGTCCCACAAAGTGGCAGAAGATCATTAATATAAAATTTAAAAAACAATTAATATTTTTAATTCTAGGAGGAAAATTATAATGAGTTTAGGTGTATTAGCAGCGGCAATCGCAATCGGTTTAGCAGCATTAGGAGCAGGTATTGGTAACGGTCTTATCGTTTCAAGAACAGTTGAAGGTGTTGCACGTCAACCAGAAGCACGTGGTCCATTAATGACAATTATGTTTATCGGTGTTGGTTTAGTTGAAGCCCTACCTATCATTGCAGTTGTAGTAGCATTCATGGTAATGAACCGATAAGCTAACATATTTTTAGAACAGGCGGAGTCTATCTAAAAAGGATTTCGCCATTCATTTATGAGGTGTTAGAACCTTGACTTGCAATGAAAGGAGTGTAATTGGCAGTGGATCATAACGTATTGGTTTTAGGTGCAACAGGCAGTGGCGTTGAATGGGGAACAGCTTTATTCACATTAATCACGTTTTTAATCCTGTTAGCTTTATTAAAGAAATATGCTTGGGGACCATTGAAATCCATAATGGATGAACGTGAAGAAACTATCAATAAAGATATTGATGACGCTCAAGCAGCAAAGGTAAATGCAAAAAAATTAGAAGAAGAAAATAGAGACATCCTTAAAAAGACTCAAGAAGAAGTACAAACAATTCTTGATGATGCAAAACATCAAGCTAAAGTACAACAAGAGCAAATTATAAGTGATGCAAATGTTAAAGCAAATGGGTTAATTCAATCAGCACAAGCAGAGATTCAGCAAGAGAAACAAAGAGCAATTGCTGATATTAATAATCGTGTATCTGAACTTTCTGTATTAATAGCTTCTAAAGTAATTAATAAAGAGATTTCTGAACAAGATCAAAAAGAACTTGTTGAAAAATACATTAAAGAGGCAGGGGAAAAATAATGGCGAATATAAGTCAAAAATATGCCCAAGCTTTATATGATGTAGCAGAAGAACATAACATAGAAGACACAATATTAAACGAACTCGAAACGCTAGAAAATAGTGTGAAACCAAATCTAGATGAAATTAAGGCTATAGATTATAATCCAAAGTTAGCTCAAGAAGACAGACAAGCTTTAGTTGAAAATGTATTCAAAGGCATATCTAAACCTTTAATGAACACATTATTCTTATTAGCTAATAACAACAAATTGTCTTTAATTCCTAGTGTTTTTATAGATTATAGAAATATTTATAATCAAGTACATAGTCAAGATTTAATGAAAGTTGAATCTGTCTATCCGTTATCTAACGAAGAATTAGATGAAATAGGGAAAGTTTTTATTAAGCGTACAGGTTTAAAGAAATTAATTTTAGAAAATGAAATAAATGATTCTTTAATTGGCGGTGTTCGTGTAACGATAGGTACGAAAGTTTACGACGGCTCGATTCAGAATGATTTAAATCAATTAACAAAATCATTTCATCAAATGAAATAATTATTAAGGAGTGACATAGATGGCCATTAAAGCTGAAGAAATCAGTGCTTTATTACGCTCTCAAATTGAAAACTATGAGTCTGAAATGTCAGTTACCGATGTTGGTACAGTTATCCAAGTCGGGGATGGTATTGCATTAGCTCATGGCTTGAATGATGTTATGGCTGGTGAACTTTTAGAGTTTCATACTGGCGTTTTAGGTTTGGCACAAAACTTAGAAGAAAATAACGTAGGTATCGTCATTTTAGGACCTGCAGAAGGTATTAAAGAAGGCGATGAAGTTAAGCGTACTGGACGTATCATGGAAGTACCAGTAGGCGAAGAATTAATCGGACGTGTTGTGAATCCTTTAGGACAGCCAATAGATGGACAAGGTCCAATTAACACTTCTAAAACACGCCCTGTAGAATCACCTGCAACAGGTGTTATGGATCGTAAATCAGTAGATGAACCTCTACAAACTGGTATTAAAGCGATTGATGCATTAGTACCAATTGGACGTGGACAACGTGAGTTAATCATCGGTGACCGTCAAACAGGTAAAACTACTGTAGCAATCGACACTATTTTAAACCAAAAAGACCAAGATATGATTTGTATATACGTAGCTATAGGTCAAAAAGAATCTACAGTTCGTACAGCAGTTGAAACATTACGTAGACATGGTGCATTAGATTACACAATCGTTGTATCAGCATCTGCAGCTCAACCTGCTCCTTTACTGTATATTGCACCTTATTCTGGTGTAGCTATGGGTGAAGAGTTCATGTTCAATGGTAAACACGTATTAGTTGTTTATGATGATTTAACGAAACAAGCGGCAGCTTACCGTGAATTATCATTATTACTACGTCGTCCGCCAGGCCGTGAAGCTTATCCAGGTGACGTATTCTACTTACACAGTCGTTTATTAGAACGTGCTGCTAAATTGAATGATGAATTAGGTGGCGGTTCAATTACTGCATTACCTTTCGTTGAAACGCAAGCAGGTGATATCTCTGCTTACGTACCGACAAACGTTATTTCAATTACAGACGGTCAAATATTCTTACAATCAGACTTATTCTTCTCAGGTGTAAGACCAGCGATTAACGCAGGTTTATCAGTTTCACGTGTTGGTGGTTCGGCACAAATTAAAGCAATGAAGAAAGTTGCTGGTACTTTACGTTTAGACTTAGCTTCTTATCGTGAATTAGAGTCATTTGCTCAATTCGGTTCAGACTTAGATGCTGCAACTAAAGCGAAATTAGAACGTGGTAAACGTACAGTAGAAGTACTTAAACAAGATCAAAATAAACCATTATCTGTTGAACGACAAGTTGTTATCTTATACGCATTGACTAAAGGTCATTTAGATGACATTCCTGTTGTAGACATTACAAGATTTGAAGATGAATTCTTAAATTGGATCGATTCTAATGCTAGCGATTTATATAAAGAAATTCGCGAAACAAAACAATTACCATCTGATGATAAATTTGTTTCTGCTATCGAAGGATTCAAAAAAGTATTTAATAAATCTCAAGTAGAGTAATATTAAGCTTTAAATAAAAGGTGGTGAAATTGTGGCTTCACTTAGAGAAATCAAAGGAAGAATCACTTCTACGCAAAGTACGAGTCAAATTACAAAAGCAATGAACATGGTTTCTAATTCTAAATTACGTAGAGCTGAAGAAAACGCAAGTGCATTTGAACCTTATATGAATAAAATGCAAGATGCAATAACAGCTATTGCTTCTAAAAGTTCGGATGTATCTCATCCGATGCTTAAAAAACGAGAAGTAAAACGTTCAGGTTATTTAGTGATAACTTCTGACAAAGGATTAGCAGGACCATATAGTGCAAATATATTAAAAAATTTAGTAAATGATATTAAAGAAAAACATAACAACAACCCAGATGAATATGCAATTGTTGTAGTAGGTCGTGTAGGTCGAGATTTCTTGAAGAACAGAGATTATAATGTTGTTGAAGAATATACGGGATTACCAGATCAACCTACTTTTAAAGATGTTCAAGCTTTAACTGAAAAAGCAGTAGACTTATTCAACGAAGAATTCTACGATGAACTGACTTTATACTATAGTCACTTTGTAAGTGTTCTTGAGCAACAAGTTAGGTCTAAAAGGATACTACCTTTATCTGATGAAGATACAGGAAAAGGTTCAAGCTTAATGGCTGGCTACGAATTCGAACCAGATAAAGAAACTATTTTAGAAGTTATATTACCACAATATGCTATTAGTTTAATCTATGGTGCTGTATTAGACGGTAAAGCAAGTGAGCATGCTTCTAGAATGACGGCTATGAAAAATGCTACAGACAATGCTTCTGAATTAATTGACGAATTATCAATACAATATAACAGAGCTAGACAAGCTGCAATTACTCAACAAATTACTGAGATTGTAGGCGGAGCAGCTGCACTAGAATAAGATTAGGAGGAATTTACATGGGATTAGGCCGAGTAACGCAAATTACAGGGCCAGTTATTGACGTACGTTTCCCACATGGTGAATTGCCGGAACTTAATAATGCTTTGACAATTAAAGTAGACCGTCCCGACGGTAACACTTTTAATTTAGCATTAGAAGTTGCATTACACCTTGGTGATGATGTTGTACGTACAATAGCTATGGCATCAACTGATGGTGTGAAACGTGGTCAAGAAGTAGTAGACACTGGTAAAGCTATTTCAGTACCGGTTGGAGATGCTACATTAGGTCGTGTGTTTAATGTTTTAGGTGAAAAAATTGATTTAGGTGAAGAGCTTGATGAAAGTGTTCGTCGTGACCCTATTCATCGTTTAGCTCCTAAGTTTGAAGATTTATCTACAAAAGTAGAAATTCTTGAAACTGGAATTAAAGTAGTAGACTTATTAGCGCCATATATTAAAGGTGGTAAAATCGGTCTATTCGGTGGTGCCGGTGTAGGTAAAACAGTTCTTATTCAAGAATTAATTAATAATATTGCTCAAGAGCATGGTGGTATTTCTGTATTCGCAGGTGTAGGTGAACGTACACGTGAAGGTAACGACTTATACTATGAAATGAGCGATTCAGGCGTTATTAAGAAAACGGCAATGGTCTTTGGACAAATGAACGAACCACCAGGCGCTCGTGCTAGAGTTGCATTATCAGGTTTAACTATGGCTGAATACTTCCGTGATGAACAAGGACAAGATGTATTATTATTCATTGATAACATCTTCCGCTTTACTCAAGCAGGTTCTGAAGTTTCTGCATTATTAGGTCGTATGCCTTCAGCAGTTGGTTATCAACCAACTCTTGCTACTGAGATGGGACAATTACAAGAACGTATTACATCTACTAATAAAGGATCAGTTACATCTATTCAAGCGGTATTCGTACCAGCCGATGACTATACTGACCCAGCGCCAGCTACTGCTTTCGCTCACTTAGATGCAACTACAAACCTTGAGCGTAAATTAACAGAAATGGGTATATACCCAGCGGTTGATCCTTTGGCTTCAACGTCGCGTGCCTTAACACCTGAAATTGTTGGTGACGAGCATTATGACGTTGCACGTCGTGTTCAACAGACTTTACAAAAGTATAGAGAATTACAAGATATCATAGCTATCCTTGGTATGGATGAATTATCAGATGATGATAAGAAAACAGTTGAACGTGCTCGTCGTATTCAATTCTTCTTATCTCAAAACTTCCATGTAGCAGAACAATTTACTGGCCAAAAAGGATCATATGTACCAGTTAGTCAAACTGTACAAGATTTCAAAGCAATACTAGAGGGACAATATGACCATATACCAGAAGATGCTTTCCGTTTAGTCGGTGGTATCGAAGCAGTTCTTGAAAATGCTAAAAACATGGGTGTAGAGGTCTAATACTAATTAGGAGGAATGGAAAATGAATACATTTACCTTAGATGTTGTCACTCCTAATGGATCTGTTTACTCAGCAAAAGATGTTGAACTTGTTGTTTTACATACTGAAACTGGAGAAATGGGTGTAATGGCTGGCCATATTCCAACTGTTGCAGCATTAAAAACAGGATATGTTAAAGTAAACAAAGCAAGTGGTACAGAGTATTTAGCTGTTTCCGAAGGATTTGTTGAAGTAAGAACTGATAAAGTTACTGTTCTAGTTCAGTCAGCTGAAACAGCTGAGGATATAGATAAAGAACGTGCGATTAATTCTAAAGAACGTGCAGAAGAACGATTACATAGTAATCGTGATGATGTTGATTATAGACGTGCTGAACGCGCGTTAAGTCGTGCAATTAATCGAATTGAAGTGGCTAAATTTAGATAATTATACAGGCTGAGACAAAAATATATGTCTCAGCCTAATTTATTATAATGGCAGTAGCTGACTGGACTGAAAATACGCTTATATCAAAGTTATTTCAATTCTGGTCATCTTTGCCGGGATGGGACTATGAAATATTTTTAGGAAAATGAAATATCTGTCCCACTCCCTTTGTTCTAGTGAAAGGATTGAGAGTATGGAATATTATGGTCAATTAGGTATTATAGGATTAATTCTTCATGTTGTATGTGTATGTTTAGCTTTTTGGGCGTTACAAGGCGTTAGGTTAGAGCAAATTTTCAAGAAAAATCATATAGCGCAAGCTCAAACATTTATAATCATTTTAGCTGTTTTATTAGGTACAAGTCTGAGTCGTTTTATTTTAGATATCCTCCAATATTCGTTACAATTAAAATTACTTTTCTAAAAATTACAAGAAAATACATAAATGTATGTAAAAAGAACAAAAAAGTAGTATAATGTTTTGGTGAATGTTTATGATTAATTAAAAGTGTGTATTTAATATATATATACTTTTGTAAATTAAATAATAGTGATGTATTTGTGGAGGACAATTATATGGATAAAATCGTCGTAAAAGGCGGGAAACGTCTAGAAGGAACAGTTGTTGTAGAAGGGGCTAAAAACGCAGTTCTACCTATATTGACAGCTACACTTTTACCGTCTGAAGGTCAAAGCGTTTTAACGAATGTACCAAAGTTAAGTGATGTTGATACAATAAATAACGTATTAACACATTTAAATGCAGAAATAGAATATGAGGCAGATAATAATACTGTAAAGGTTGATTCATCTAATCCTTTAAAAATAGAGGCACCTTATGAATATGTAAGCAAAATGAGAGCAAGCATATTAGTAATGGGTCCATTATTAGCAAGAGAAGGTCATGCTAGAGTTGCTTTACCTGGAGGTTGTGCAATTGGATCAAGACCAATTGAACAACATTTAAAGGGCTTCGAAGCATTGGGTGCTGAAATAGAATTACATAATGGATTTATAGAAGCAACTACACCTAATGGTTTAAAAGGCAGTAAAATTTATTTAGATTTCCCAAGCGTTGGTGCTACTCAAAATATTATGATGGCAGCTGTATTAGCAGACGGAAAAACTGAAATACAAAACGTTGCTAGAGAACCAGAAATAGTTGACTTAGCTAATTATTTAAATGAAATGGGTGCTCAAGTACATGGAGCAGGTACGGATACAATTAAAATAATTGGAGTTGATCATTTAGTAGGTGCGGAGCATTCTATTATTCCTGATAGAATTGAAGCTGGTACATTTATGATCGCTGGTGCTATTACAAGAGGTAATATAAATGTAATCGGAGCAATAAGAGAACATATGTCAAGCTTAGTTTCGAAACTAGAAGAAGCTGGTGTTCAAATAACAGAAATTAAAGATGGTTTAAATATTCAAGTGCCTGGTGAAATTAAAGCTATCGATGTTAAAACGATGCCACATCCTGGTTTCCCTACGGATATGCAATCTCAAATTATGGCGTTGTTATTAACTGCTAACGGAACAAGTAAAATAACTGAAACTGTCTTTGAAAATAGATTCATGCATGTTGAAGAATTTAAACGTATGAATGCTGATATATTTATTAACGATAGAAGTGCTATGATTACGGGACATGATGACTTACAAGGTGCAGATGTAAAAGCAACAGACTTAAGAGCAGGTGCAGCACTTATACTTGCTGGACTAGTATCTGATGGTTATACAAATGTTACAGAACTTAAACATTTAGATAGAGGTTATGTTGATTTTCATGGTAAACTAAAAACATTAGGTGCAGATGTAGAACGCATTAATGATGAAGGCAAGTTAAAAGATAAAGCGAGGGTTTAGTATGACTGAAACACAATCATCGAGAACTGACGAAAAAAATAGAAAGTCGCCATTTAAAAGGTTTAAAGAAAAAATTCAAACGAGTAGAGTTGAAACGATTCAAGGTATTGAAGTTGAACATCGTGTAATACCGTTATGGATGAAATTACTTATATTGCTAATTTTAATGGTCTTGCTATTTGTTGTCGGGACTATGATTGGTTATGGCATTTTGCATAATCCATTTGGTGTATTTAAACCTGAAACTTGGCAGCACATCTTTGAATTAACAGGAAGGAGTTCATGATGGAAGAAATTATTTACGATTATAATGAAATTAAAAAAATAATACCTCATCGTTATCCATTTTTATTATTAGATAAAATTGTAGAATTAGAAGATGGTAAACGTTGTGTTGGTATTAAGCAAGTATCTGGAAATGAGCCTTTCTTCCAAGGTCATTTTCCTGATTATGCCGTAATGCCTGGCGTACTAATCGTTGAAGCTTTAGCGCAAACAGGTGCAGTAGCAATGCTACGATTAGAAGAAAACCAAGGTAAGTTAGCTATGTTTGCAGGAATCGATAAGTGTCGATTTAAGAGACAAGTAGTGCCTGGTGACACGCTAAGATTAGAAGTAGAAATCAATAGAATTAAAGGTCCAATAGGAAAAGGTACTGCTAAAGCAACAGTAGATGGAGAAGTTGCATGTAGTTGTGAAATTAGCTTTGCACTTGTGGATCAAAAATAAAAAATATATAGATGTATAAAGCCACACCATTGAATGTTCAATGGTGTGGCTTTATTTGTTGTAAATAGTCGAGAAATTTATATCTCACTCTTTATTATATATTACTTTTTTCATCTTTTAATTTTGGTTTAGATTGCATAAGTCGATTAAATGAAGTTTTAAGTTCTTCACCTGTTAATCCTTCTTCTATTAGTTGTTCTAGTAATCGTTCAGCATAAACTTGTCTTAAAGTATAAATATGACATTCAAATACTACTGAAATTTTTTCATCTAATTGCTCTATATATTTTATAGTCGCATCAAATAATGCAGGATCATTAGATGGTCTTGTAATAACGACGCGTGTGTCTAATAATTTTTGAGTGTCATGATATTCTTTCATTTGTTCATAATGAATATCAGAGATTAAAATTTCTAATAACCAACCTGTTCCACTATTTTCTTTATTTATAATAATACCATCTAACAATTCATATTCTGTAATCTGTTCATCATTTACGATTTGAAAGCGAACTGCTTTAAATGTTTTCATAAACATCCCCCTTAAATGTTAAAACTACGAATGTTTAACTTTGTGTTCTATTATAAAGCACTTTTTAAGTAAATAACAATATTCTAAGGATATTGTTGAAAATTATGATGGAAAATATAAAAAAATGGATTTTGACGTAAAAATGTTGATTCCTTATATTAAAAATATAAGGAGGTGAAAGATATGCTTAATAAATCTGTTTTAGTTGGGAGGTTAACTAAAGACCCTGCCTATTTTAAGAAAGGTGACACTATCATTTCTACATTTTGTTTAGCAGTTGAAAGGGGTTATAAATCTAAAGAAGGTAATATGGTTGTTGACTTTATTGTGTGCAAAGCTTTTGGGAAATTAGCTTATAACATACATCAATATACGAAGAAAGGTCAATTAATAGCTTTAACAGGCCAAATACAAACACGTGTATATATTAAAGATGATAAAAAGCAATATATTACTGAAATTATTTGTGAAACGATAAAGTTTTTAAATATGCCTTCAACAAATAGGAAAGGTGTCCCTCAATCTAAAGAAGAGATAAGTGATTTAATAAGTGAAAGTGCTGACACTTATTCAGAAGAACTATCTGTTAGAATGAGCGATGAAAGAAATACAGCTGAACAAAAGGCCAAAGAGAACGAACAAGATAACTTGTCGCAAGATGAAGTTTATAAACAGTATAATAAAATGATTGAAATTATACATGATGAAACAGACACATCTGAACAACCACAAACCTCGAATAAATCTATGGTAGTAAAATCATAGATTCATTCTAATTCCTCTATTAATAAAAATAGTCTTCCAAAACTAAAATACTCTCGATTCTATATTCCAGTGTGTCTAGAATATATATAGCCAGACGCTTATTAAATTGTTCAAATTATTGGACGTTTAATTACTTCCTACAAACTTATTCTAAAATTTGTGGGAAGTATTTTATATTTTATAAGTAGTTTATATATGACTTAAGAGTTTAATTATAATTGTGTAACCAATTACAGTGGTGTTACAAATTGCACTTTAATTAATTTTACACAACTTAAAAGAATACTTTCATGAAAGTTCTCAAGAAAGTATATAGCTGTAAAATATTCTTGAGATTTATGTAATACAATTGTAATAATTGGCTGTAATTTTTCATATGGTTGTAACCTATGTCATCAAATTTAATGATATAGTTTATAAAGTAAAAATCATAAATAAAGAGATAACCTTACAGGAGGAAATATTCAATCATGAAAAAATTATTATCAGTTTCAACAGCAGCAGTTGCAGTTACGACAGGGGTAACAGCTACAGCTGATGCAGCAACTCATACAGTAAAATCGGGAGACACTTTATTTGAGATCTCTAAACAATACGGAACAACAGTTGACGCACTTAAAGCGGACAATGGTTTAAATTCAAACTTAATCTTACCTAACCAAGTAATTAAAGTTAATGAAGCGAAAGCAGAAAATACTGAAGCGACTACAGAATACACTGTAGTTTCAGGAGATACTTTAGGGAAAATTGCATCTAAATATGATGTAACAGTATCTCAATTGAAAGCATGGAACAACTTAAATTCAGATCTAATTGTTGTTGGTCAAACTTTATCATTACAAGCACCAGCACAATCAGCTGAACCAGCAACAGCTCCAGTAGCTCAACAAGCTCCGGTTCAACAAACTGAAACACAAGTTGAAGCACCAGCTTACCAAGCTAACTATCAAGCACCAACACAATCATACAAAGCACCAGCTCAACCAACATATAATAAAGTTCAAACTTCACAAACTTCATATAAAGCGCCAGCTCAATCGGCTAGCACTGGTGGATCTACTAAAGCTCAATCGGCTAGCACTGGTGGATCTACTAAAGCTCAATTCTTAGCTGCAGGTGGAACTGAAGCAATGTGGAATACAATTGTATTACCAGAATCAAGTGGTAATCCAAATGCGGTAAGCCCTAACGGTTACCAAGGTTTAGGTCAAACTAAAGAATCATGGGGAACTGGTTCTGTAGCTACACAAACTAAAGGTATGTTAAACTACGCGAAACAACGTTATGGTTCTGTTGACGCAGCAATAGCTTTCCGTGCTCAAAACAATTGGTGGTAAGCTAAAAGCTTAATTTTCAAGTTATATAAATAATATTAATTCAATCGTCTAGGAAATATCCTAGGCGATTTTTTATATTTTACTAATGTTGTTTAATTTGACCATTATAAATGTATTTGATAATCTTAAAGTAATTGAATAAAGGAATGACTACTAGGGGCGCCTATAGGCTGAGATGAATTCGTTCAGTCCCTTATACCTGATTTGGATAATGCCAACGTAGGAAAGTGGTCAATTAACGTATACTCTACTTTTAATTGACTTCTTTTTATACGAAAGAAGTCATTTTTTATTTAAAAAATTATTAGGAGAGATAACATGCGTTTTTCTGAGCAGTTACAACAAAAAGTAGAACCAATTATTGAAGAAATATATAATGATGGATTCATTCAAGGGTTTGTAAATGATGACATTTCAGCAGAAGCTGTAAAGCATTATTTAAAAGCGGATGCCAGATATTTAAATGAATTTGCTAAAATCTATGCGCTATTAATTCCTAAAATAGACTCTAAAGAAGAGTTGAAATTTTTATTAGAACAAATAGAATTCGCTTCTTCAGGGGAAGTAGGAGCTCATCAAATATTAGCGGATTATATCGGTGAAGGTTATCATGAAGTAATAAAAGATGGGGCATGGTATCCTACTGCAGATCACTATATTAAGCATATGTATTATAATGCGTACGCACATGAAAATGTTGCTTATACTGTAGCAGCTATGGCACCATGTCCATATGTATATAGAAGGATAGCTCAACTAGCTATTGAGAGAAATAATTTTTCGTCTAATCATAAGTTACAAGAATGGTTTAAATTTTACTATAAAGGTATGGATGAACTAATGGACGTACTAGACAACTGGCTCGATACTTTTAGTGAAAATGCATCTAAAGCAGAAATAGAACTAGTCGAAAGAAATTTTTTAGAAAGCACTGTTCATGAACGCAATTTCTTCAACATGTCGTATATTCAAGAAAAATGGAAATTTGAGGAGAGATAAATATGAAAAAACCAAACATTGCGTTATCGATTGCTGGTACCGACCCAACGGGCGGAGCAGGTATCATGGCGGATTTAAAATCATTTCAAGCGTCAGGAGTATATGGAATGGCAGTTCCAACTAGTATCGTTTCTCAAAATACTTTAGGTGTACAAGATGTCTACCATTTACCTATAGAAGTACTTGAATCTCAATTGAAAAGTGTATTCGATGATGAAACGCCAGATGCAATAAAAACGGGCATGATTGCATCAGAAGAAATGATGGAAACAATCAAACCTTATATTGAACAAGCTAATAAACCTTATGTCATTGATCCTGTAATGGTCGCTAAAAGTGGAGATTCAC
Organism: Mammaliicoccus sp. A-M4; assembly: GCF_022386955.1. Lineage (NCBI taxonomy): Bacteria > Bacillati > Bacillota > Bacilli > Caryophanales > Staphylococcaceae > Mammaliicoccus > Mammaliicoccus sp. A-M4. The sequence goes on along the minus strand of NZ_JAJNHH010000012.1, from coordinate 22,989 downwards.
TGATGGATGATAAAGGTAAAAATAAATTAAAATCTATATTATTACCATTAGCTACTGTGGTAACGCCAAATATACCAGAAGCTGAAGATATAACAGGGTATAAAATTCAAACAGAAGAACAAATCAAAAAAGCTGGAGAATTTTTCTTAAATGAAGTTGGTTCTAAAGGTGTTGTCATTAAAGGCGGTCATTTAGAAGGTGATGCTATTGATTATTTATTTACACAAGAGGGTATAAGAAGTTGGAAGAGTGAAAGATTTGATACGCAACACACCCACGGGACTGGTTGTACATTTAGCGCAGTGATTACAGCAGAATTAGCTAAAGGACATACGATAGAAGAAGCGGTTAATACAGCTAAGAGATTTATTACTTTAGCAATTAAGTACACGCCAGAAATAGGAAAAGGTAGAGGACCAGTAAATCATTTCGCATATCAAAAAGTAGAGGGATTGGATTATGAGTAAACTACAAAATATTCGAGAAACAGGACCACTCGTAGTATGTTATACAAATGATGTTGTAAAAAACTTTACAGCGAACGGTTTAATATCGCTAGGAGCAAGTCCAGCTATGAGTGAAGAACCAGAAGAAGCGGAAGAATTTTCGAAAGTAGCAAGCGCCTTTTTAGTAAATATAGGTACAATTACAACCGATAAAGCATATGATATGAAAGAATATGCGAAAATAATGCATGATAACGGAGTGCCCGTTGTACTAGACCCAGTTGCAGTTGGAGCATCCACAATTAGAAAGACATTCTGCCAAACACTTCTTAACGATCAAGTAGTTGATGTAATAAGAGGTAACGCATCAGAAATATTAGCTTTAGTTGACGAAGAAACAACTATGAAAGGCACAGATAGTGATGATTCGTTAGACGTAGTAAAAATTGCTAAAAAAGCGCATAAACAATTGAATTTACCGATTATATTAACAGGAAAAACAGATGTTATTGCATGTAATAATCAATATTTAGAATTAAATAATGGTAGTGAAATGCTGACAAAAATTACTGGTGGAGGATGTTTACTAGGTGCTGTAGTGGGTGCTTTTCTTGCAAATAAAAAACAAATTACAGTAGATTTATTAGGAGAAGCATTATCAACGTATAATATCGCTAGCGAAATTGCGAGTGAACAATCCGGCGCACATTTACCAGGTACATTCAAAGTTGCATTTATTGATCAATTGAATGCAATAACGGATGAAATTGTTAAGCAAAAACAGAATGTGAAAGAAGTGAAATAATGTTTAAACAAGAATTGCTAAAAGTTTATTTTATAGCAGGCAGCCAAGACGTCCCTAACAAAAATTTATATACTGTTCTTGAGGAAGCATTAAAATCAGGTATTACAATGTTTCAATATCGAGAAAAAGGACCTAATAGTAAAACAGGCAAAGACAAAGAAACATTAGCGAAACAATTATTTGAACTATGTAAAAAATATAATGTACCGTTCATAGTAAATGACGATGTCGATTTAGCCTTAAAAATAAATGCTGATGGTATCCATGTTGGACAAGACGATAAAAATGTATCGTTATTTAAAGATAATTTTGAAAATAAAATCATTGGATTAAGCGTTGCTAATAAAGAAGAATATGATTTATCAGATGTTTCACTTGTTGATTATATAGGTACAGGTCCTATACATTCAACGCTTTCAAAAAGTGATGCAGGTGAAGAAGGTGGTTATGACCTCATTTCTAACTTAAGAAAATATGATGAAAATATACCAATTGTTGCTATTGGAGGTATAACAGAAGCTGACGTCATACCTTTGATAAACGCTGGTGCGGATGGGGTTAGTATTATTTCAGCTATAGCAAAAAGTACAAATATTGAACAAACTGTGAAGGGCTTTCATAATCAATATAAAAAAGTACTATAAATTTAAAATATTGATTTATGTTGAATAGAAACTATGGTAGAATAACCTTTATGTGAGTATATCAATAGAGGTGGAAAAATGAAGAAAAAAGCTTTATGGCCATTATTATTCGGTGTAATGGTTGTGCTAGCTGGGTGTGATTATTCTAAACCTGAGAATAGAGATGGATTCTTTTATAATACATTTGTTAAACCAATGGACAATTTAATTCATTGGCTCGGCGCTAACTTAGATCACAACTATGGACTAGCAATTATAATTATTACGTTAATCGTGCGTTTAGTCTTATTCCCATTCATGATGAAAACGTATAAAAATCAAAAATTAATGCGTGAAAAAATGAAATTAGCTAAACCTGAAATGGAAAAAATTCAGGAAAGAGTTAAACGTGCTAGAACTCAAGAAGAAAAAATGGAAGCCAATCAAGATATGATGGCACTATACAAAAAGCACGGTATTAACCCAATGAACATGGGTTGTTTACCAATTGTTATTCAAATGCCTATCGTAATGGGCTTGTTCTATGTATTGAAGTTCCCAACTGAAGGTGGAATTACAGAATATCCACAATTCCTATGGTTCAACTTAACGCAACCAGATATCTTCATTACTATAATTGCAGGTATCATCTATGCATTACAAGCATTTGTTTCTATGAAATACGCTAATGTACCTGATGAACAAAAGAATATGATGAGAATGATGATGTTCATTTCTCCAATCATGATTATTTGGATGTCATACATTTCAGCTTCAGCATTAGGTTTATACTGGGCTGTCGGTGGTGCTTTCCTAGTTGTTCAAACTTGGTTAGGTAATGTCTTCTATAACAGTAAAGTTGAAGAAGAAATGAAACCAATCATTGAAGCGCACGAAAAAAACCAACAAGAAGCTAACAATGATAAGAAACCAGCTAAGCTCGTTTCAAATAAAAAGAAAAAGAAATAAGTCAGGGTAACAACAATCCTGTAAAATAGAAAAAGCGGAAATTCTTTTAAATAAGAATTTCCGCTTTTTTTGTTGTCTAAGTTGCAAGACAAGGTCCACGTGCAACATTCGACGACACTATATTCCGACATTCCATTCTTCGAAAAATTGTTCTAAAAACATTAGCATAAATTTATGTCTATCTTCTGCGATTTCTTTTCCTCTAACTGTATTCATTTGGTCTTTAAGTAATAATAACTTTTCATAAAAGTGATTAATCGCAGTATTAGGCTCATTATGATATTGATCTGCTGTTATCGTATTTAAATCTCTAGGTTTTGAATCTGTAATATGCATAGGTTCATTAAAATGACCTGCAAATTGAAATGTTCGAGCAATACCTATAGCACCTAAAGCGTCTATTCTGTCCGCATCTTGTACAACTTTACCAGCTAAACTATTAAGCTTACCTTTATTTTTGCCGCCTTTATAGCTGATGTATTTTAAAATATGAATGATTTCTTTTTGTATTTCAGTTGAAAGTTGTACTTTGTTCATCCATACGTATAAATTATCCCAAGCTTTATTGGCGTCTTTAAATAATTTGCTATCTACAGAATCATGGAGCAAACTTGCTAGTTCTACTATGAAAGTATTTACTTGTTCATGTTGAGCTATATCTAATGCAATATGCCTCACTCTCATAATGTGTTCAAAATCATGACCTGTTGTATCCTCTTTGTGTAATGAACGGACATGACGTTCAGCATCTTTTATAATCCATTGTTTATCCATATTATTTTCTCCTTAAAAAAATCCGGGACATAAATAATTGTCCCGGACTGTATATTATATTGGTAAAGGTGACTAAGTGGGACTACGAAACCATTTTCACAAAATAAGATTTTTGTCTCACTCTCATATTGTTTAAAGAAGTGGTGTTAGCAATCGAGCTAAACCTTCTTTAAGTTTTATCCATGTACTTCTACTATCATATTTTTCAATAGTTAATGTTGAAGAATGTTTTATATCGTTTTGATATGCTAATCTTGATGATTCAGCTATTTCCTCATCATAAATGAATGCATTGACTTCAAAGTTTAATACGAAGCTTCTGTTATCCATATTAGCCGTACCGATACTTACAATTTCGTCGTCTATAACGACCATTTTTGAATGAATGAAACCTTTCTCATATATATGAACATTAACGCCGGCTTTTATTAATTCACCAACATTAGCGTAAGTAGCCCAATAAACAAAAGGATGATCTGGTTTATTAGGTACCATGACGTTCACATCTACACCAGATAATGCAGCTATTTTCACAGCGTCCAAGAATGATGAATCAGGTATAAAATATGGTGTTTGAATATAGATATTTTTTTTAGCTTCTGAAATCATTTTAAGATAACCATATTTGATTTGTTCCCAGTCTTCGTCGGGACCACTGGAAGCAATTTGTACACCAACTTTACCTCCAGATTCAACATCTGGGAAGTATCTTGATTCATAACGCATTTTGTCACGTGTTGATTGAGAGTTCCAATCCATCATAAATCTAAGTTGTAAGGCATTAACAGAGTCGCCTTCTAATCGTAAATGCGTATCTCTCCAATAACCGAACTTTTTATCTAGTCCTAAATATTCATCGCCAACATTAAATCCACCAACATAACCAACTTCGCCATCAATCACTACGATTTTTCTATGATTACGGTTGTTCATTCTAAAGTTAATGAGAGGTAATTTAGAAGGGAAGAAACTTGCCACTTCTCCGCCAATTTCTCTAAACTTTTTGAATGATGAAAGGTTAAGTTTACGTGAGCCCATATCATCATATAACATTTTGACTTCTAAGCCTTCGTGTAATTTCTTCTCGAGTTCGTTTAATATTTTTTTACCTAGATTGTCTTTTCTAAAAATATAATACTGAATATGTATGTAATGTTTAGCATTTCTAATATCTTCGATTAATGCATCGAATTTATCATTGCCATCAGTAAAAATTTCCACTTTATTATCAGTTGTTAAAAAGGCTGAATTATTGTATAAAAGCATATGAATTAAATGTTTATAATTCGCTATTTCTGGTTTATCTACTTCGAAATTATTTTCATCAATTGCTTTAAGTTGTTCATTAACAATATGTTCTAAACCTATTTTATCTTGTTCATCTAAATTAAAGATGCTTTTATTCTGAATTTGTCTACCAAATAATAAGTATAAAAAGAAACCGAGTAATGGTACGAATAATAATACTAACAACCATGCCCAAATTGCGCTCGCTTCTCTACGTTCTAGGAATATGATAACAAATCCAAATACAACGTTTAATATAAATGCCAATACCAATAGCACTGATATAATAAGAGAAAAATCAAATGAAAAATTTGGTGCAAAATTCATATCAATGCCTCCATTTCTGTATCTTTAAACTAGTATAATACATTTAAAATAAAAATGGAAAGGTTGTATTTGACCATTTTCATATATATACATATAATTAAACAAAATAGGTATATATATAAATCAATGTAAATAAATAAAAATATGATTAGGAGATGTTCATAATGAAAGAGCGTATCATAGATGTTGAAGGAATGAGTTGTGCTCATTGTAAACAAGCTGTAGAAGAATCAGTAGGGCAATTAATTGGTGTTAAAGAAGTTGTAGCAAGCCCTGAAGATAATCAAGTGCGTGTTGTATTTGAAGATCCAGCAAGCATAGATAATATTGAAAATGCAATTTTTGATGCAGGATATGAAGTTATTTAAGATATAAATGTTAAAATTTTAGTATAAATTAACAAAATATATAGAAAAATAACAAAATAGTCCATTTGAAGTATAGTCAAATACTATATAATAATGTAAAATGATAATAAGATATTTAATTTGAATAAGAGGTGGTACCCATGAAACAACCTAAGTCAAAGGTAAAGAATGTGGTCAAACTTTTATCATCATTAGGCGTAAACATAACAGAAACAAAGTCTCGCATTGAGATTATGCGCAGTTTACCAAACGTAGCTACAAATAAATTGAAATAATTGTTCAGTAGATTGTGTATAAATTGAGTTTGGAATAAATATCTCCAATCTCAAATAAGAAAGGATTTATTCATTAGGTTTTTATCTAATGAATAAATCCTTTTTTTATTTATCTTCTTTGACAACTGCAAATTTATCTTTTTCATGATAATAAATTGATAGGATAATACCTATGCCGGCCATAAGCGACCATAGTGAAGATCCACCGTAACTAATAAACGGTAAAGGTATACCTGTAATAGGTAACAACTGTATCGTCATACCAATATTTTGTACAACATGGAATAGTACAAATGTTAAATAACCAATGATGAAAATAGCATTGAACGGGTGCGAAGTAGTCGTTGCCAGTTTTATGAGATGGAAGAATAACATTAAAAATATTATAAGCACCGCTATTGTTCCAATAAAACCAAACTCTTCACCAATTATAGAGAAAATAAAATCGGTATGGTTTTCTGGTATATATACTTCGCCGTTATTCAGTCCTTTACCGAATATTTGGCCGGAACCGATTGCTTTTAAAGATTCTGTTAAATGATACCCGTCTCCAGAACTATATGTGTATGGATCTAACCAAGAATTAATACGTCCAAATTGATAAGTTTGAATGCCTGAAACTTTTTCAATGATACTTGGCTTATAAATCATTAGCAAAATAACACTAGATCCAAAAGCAAATAATGCTATAAACACTGGAGCCAAAATTCGCCACGTAACGCCTGATACGATAATAACACCTAAAATAATCGCTATTAAAACTAAAGTCGTCCCTAAATCGTTTTGGAACAAGATTAATCCCATTGGAACGAGAGAAGTTAAGAAGATTTTGAATAATAAATTAAAATCTCTTGTTATTGATTTATTATATGTAAACCTATTATGTTGGTAAACAACATTTGCTAACACCAATATTAATATAATTTTCATAAACTCGGATGGTTGAACACTTATTGGTCCAAGTCTGTACCAACTTTTAGCGCCATTAATAATCGGTGTAAAACTTGATTCAGGTGACACTATTAAACCAACTAAAGACAGGTTACCTAAGATGTAAACAATCCATACATATTTACGTATTGTTTTTGGCGATATAAATATTAAAATTATGGCCAAAATAAAGCCCATGGCATAATACAAAACTTGTTTTAACAAAAAGTTTGTTTCATATTGTCCACTAGACATTGCTGAATTGATAATTAAACAGCTTGTTGCAAATAGAAGAAGGACGATAAATATTAATCGCCAATCGATTCTTTGAATAAATGACTTATTTAATGTACGAGTAGAAGTTTCCATTAATATACTCCTTTAATTAACGCTAAATTACATATTTTCCATTATAACTCGATTGTACATAAGATGGTACAATTTTGCCATTTTCAAGAAGTTAATTTTTAAATTAAAGATGTAGAAAGGTGCAACAATCATTAAAAACATGATAAAATGTAGTCTACTAATTTACATGGGGGCGTCTTAATGTCTAAAGAAAATATATGTATCATTTATGGTGGGAAAAGCGCAGAACATGATGTATCTATTCTCACAGCACAAAATGTGATAAATGCAGTAGATTTAAATAAATATAACGTAGATATTATTTACATAACGAATGATGGTGATTGGATAAAAGGAGCAGAGTCCATCGATTATAAAATTGAAGATATTGAAAAGCTACGTCTTCAATCTGAAGAATTAACACCTATCTCAAGACTATTAGAACAAAGTAATCACGGTGAACCGTATAATGCGGTATTCCCATTATTACATGGACCTAATGGTGAAGACGGTACAATACAAGGTTTATTCGAAGTCTTAGATATACCTTATGTTGGAAACGGGGTACTAGCTGCGTCTAGTAGTATGGATAAATTAGTGATGAAACATTTATTTGCACATAGAGGATTACCTCAGTTACCATATGTCAGCTTTTTAAAAAGTGAATATGAAAAGTATGAACATAATATTATTGAACTTATACAAAACAAATTAGAATACCCAGTGTTCGTTAAACCAGCTAACTTAGGTTCAAGTGTTGGTATAAGTAAGTGTACAAATAAAGAAGAATTACTTGAAGGCATTAAAGAAGCTTTTCAATTCGATCGTAAACTTGTTATTGAGCAAGGTGTTGACGCGAGAGAAATAGAAGTTGCAGTATTGGGAAATGATTATCCTGAAACAACTTTACCTGGTGAAGTTGTAAAAGAAGTTCAATTCTACGATTATAAATCTAAATATCAGGATGGGAAGGCAAAACTTCAAATTCCTGCTGATATAGATGATGAAACTGCAACTACTCTACGTAATATGGCAATAGAAGCTTTCAAAGCAACTGATTGTTCTGGTTTAGCAAGAGCAGACTTCTTCTTAACAGAAGATAACACTATATATATAAATGAAACAAATGCAATGCCAGGCTTCACACAGTATAGTATGTATCCATTATTATGGGAAAACATGAATCTTAGCTATACTGAATTAATTACAAAGTTAATTGAACTTGCTATTGAGAGATATAATAGTAAAAAAGAAATTAAATACAAAATTGACTGAGGGTTATGCGTATGAAATTTAAATTAAGTAAAATAAAAGATTGGATAGATTGCGAAATTCAAGATGAATTTTTAGACACATATGTCGACGGTACTTGTATTGACTCTAGAAGCTTAACAAAAGGACAATTGTTCATTCCATTTAAAGGAGAAAACGTTGATGGACATCGTTTTGTTAAACAAGCTTTAGCTGATGGAGCAGGTGCTGCCTTTTGGCAAAAAGACATACCAAATCCACCTGAAGGTCCGATTATTCAAGTAGAAGATACTTTAAAAGCTCTTCAAGATTTAGCTAAAGCGTATTTAAAATATGTGAATCCAAAAGTTGTTGCTATAACTGGTTCAAATGGTAAGACAACAACTAAAGATATGGTAGAAAGTGTACTTCGTCAAAACTTCAAAGTAAAAAAAACACAAGGTAATTATAATAATGAAATTGGTTGCCCGCTTACGATATTGGATTTAGATGAAGACACTGAAGTTTCTATATTAGAAATGGGTATGAGCGGCTTTGGAGAAATAAGAGAATTAACGAAAATTGCACAACCAGATATTGCAATAATCACAAATATTGGCGAATCACATATGCAAGATTTAGGATCTAGAGAAGGAATAGCAAAAGCTAAATTCGAAATCGCTGAAGGTTTAAATGACAATGGCATCTTGATTTACGATGGTGATGAACCGTTACTTCAACCATTAGTTGCAGAATTAGATAAGTCATCAATTTCTGTTGGTCTCAATGATCAAAATAAAGTTAAAATATATACGAACCAAACTTCAAGTAGTGGTATTAACTTTAATTTGAATAATGAACATATTGTCTATCATTTAAATATATTAGGTGCACATAACGTGAAAAATGCAACATATGCTATTCAAGTCGCTAAGCAATTAGGTGTAACTGATGATGTTATACAAAATGCACTTGCAGATTTAACGATTACAGACATGAGAATGCAACAAATTGATACATCTCAATATGGTTTATTTATAAACGATGCTTATAATGCTAGTCCTACGAGCATGAAAGCAGCAATTGATACACTTCATAATATAGAACAAAAAGATAAAACAATTGTTTTAGCGGATGTATTAGAATTAGGTTCTATCAGTAAAGATATGCATGAACAAGTGGGATTATATTTTGAAGGTAAAGATATTCAAAGACTTTTAACTTATGGACAAGAAGCGGCGCATATTTATAATAAGGCACAAGGCTTTGTAACTGATGCTCGTCATTTTGAAAACAAAGAAGATATAAAAACATATTTAAGCAAACATTTAAATTCTGATTCTGTCACTTTATTTAAAGGTTCGAGAGGAATGTCACTTGAAACGATTATTGATGAACTAAAATGAAATTAGGCATACTTTTTTTACATGGGTACACAGGTGGCAGATACGAATTATTACCATTGATTGAGTATTTAAGTGAACGCTATGATTTTATGCTAGAAGCACCAGAATATCCAGGACATGGTTCACTTCTATTATTAAAAGGAACAGACGAAGATATGTGGTTCGAAAAAGCGAAACAATCATACGAGCTGCTAAGTAAAAAAGTAGATAAAATTGTTATAGTAGGCTTTTCTATGGGAGGAATCATTGCAGGGTTACTTGCTAAAATACATCCTCCAGACAAATTAGTTTTGATAGCGCCAGCTTATGAGAATGTTAATATTAAATATTTAGCTAAAAATCCATATAGATTTATTAATAACATGAGATACGCTGATGTTAAAATTTTAGAAATGATTCTCCTAAGAACAATTAGAATTAATTTTGAATCCTTTCTATCGTTTAAGAAATTACAACAAAGAGCTTTATATATACCAGAACAAATAGTTTCACCAACTTTAATTATACATGGTACAATAGATGGACTAGTACCAATTGAAAAATCTCGTCAATTAGTTAAAAGAATGAAAAATGCTAAATTGGTAGAAGTTGATAGAGGACCACATGAAATTTGTATATCAAAAGTTAATAAAACTGTTTTTTATGAAGTTGAAAAATTTATATTTAAAAATAAAAAAATATTTTAAAACTGGGCTAAACCCTTTTTTAGCGCAGTTTTTTTGCATTTTAATTAGTGAAAATTAAATGTAAACTACAGTTTTATCAGATTGCGCTATTGTAAAAAGGGTGGTAGTATATAGAAGTTGAATAAAAAAGACGAGAGAATTAACTATATAAAAGGAGAATTATTTTGCAAAAATTTAAAGAATTAGGTATTTCCGAAGCTACCTTAAACGCTTTGGACGGAATGGGATTTACTGAACCAACACCTATTCAAGTGGAGAGTATTCCACATACATTAAATGGTACAGATGTGTTAGGTCAAGCACAAACTGGTACAGGTAAAACAGGTGCTTTTGGTATTCCATTAATAGATAAAGTAGCCGACAAACAAGGCGTACAAGCATTAATACTTGCACCGACGCGTGAATTAGCAATGCAAGTAGCAGAACAATTACGTACCTTTAGTAAAGGTCAAAACGTAAATGTTATCACTGTATTTGGTGGTATGCCAATCGATAGACAAATTAAATCATTGAAAAAAGGACCTCAAATTGTAGTAGGTACTCCTGGACGTGTTATTGACCACTTAAATAGAAAAACGTTAAAAACAGATTCTATTACCACTTTAATATTAGATGAAGCAGATGAAATGATGAACATGGGCTTTATAGATGATATGAGATTTATAATGTCTAAACTTCCAAGTGAAAATCGTCAAACATTACTATTCTCTGCTACTATGCCTAAAGCAATTCAAGAATTAGTACAAAAATTCATGAAGAGCCCTAAAATCGTTAAGACGATGTCAAACGAACTTTCTGATCCTCAAATTGATGAATATTATACTATTGTTAAAGAACTTGAGAAGTTCGAAACTTTCACAAACTTACTAGACGTACAAAATCCAGAATTAGCAATTGTATTTGGCCGTACAAAGAGACGTGTAGATGAATTAACAAGTGCTTTAATCACTAAAGGTTATCGTGCTGAAGGTTTACACGGAGATATTACACAAGCTAAACGTTTAGAAGTATTGAAAAAATTCAAAAATGACCAAATTGATATTCTAGTTGCTACTGATGTAGCGGCACGTGGATTAGATATTTCTGGCGTAAGTCATGTTTATAACTTTGATATTCCTCAAGATACTGAAAGCTATACTCACCGTATTGGTCGTACAGGTAGAGCAGGTAAAAAAGGCGCTGCAGTAACATTTGTTAACCCAATTGAAATGGATTATATCCGTCAAATTGAAAAAGCAAACAAACGTCAAATGACTGCTTTACGTCCACCAACACCAGGTGAAGTAATGAAAGCAAAAGAATCAGATGTTAAAGATAAAGTTAAAAAATGGGTAGAAAACCCAATTGAAGGCCGTATCGAAAAAATTGCTGAAGAATTAATCAGTGAATACGGTAATCAAAAATTAGTAGCAGCTTTATTACAAGAATTAATTAAATCTAATGATGAGGCTGACGTACAATTAACATTTGAGAAACCATTATCTAAAAAATCAGGTTACAAAGGTAAACAAGGCAACCGCAGTGGTGGCGGTAGTCGTGGTAAATCTAGAACTAGATTTGATGGCAAAAACAAACGTCGTAGCAATGATAAAAACAATAATTTTGATCGTAATAAAGGTAAAAATAATAAACCTAGTAAACCACGTTCAAAAAAACAATTCTCAGGTAGAACATTCGCTGAGCATTCAAAATAATAATTAAAAAAGACGCATAATCTCAAAGGTTATGCGTCTTTTTTTATGATATAATACACCTAAATTGTAATGGAGAAGGAGATAGTATGTATAAAAAAGTTTTAGATAACAAAATGCCAAAGCAATCTATAAAATATGATTATATCGATCATTGTATTTCAATTGTTTTTTTAATTTTGTTATACAGTGTTTTTATTTGGTTATGGCAAAGGTTTGATTGGTGGCATTTTCTAATTTATCCTGTTACAGCCTTATTGGTAATCATAATTGTTTTAGGTTTTATAAATCCGATTATACGATTGAAGCGAACTTCATTTGAAATAAGTGAACACTCAATTGAAATTCAAAAAGGGTTATACTATCAAAAGCGTTCAGTACAGCCTATTAATAGAATTCAATTTATTGAAATTGAACATGGACCAATTTCTAGAAGATTTAATATATATTTCGTTGTAGTCGTAACAGCGGGCAGTAGAATCAGACTACCAATGGTTAATCGAAAATTAGCCGAAGAAACAAGGAAGAAAATCATTACTAAAGTAAAAGAGGTGACAGATGATGTTTAATCCTCAAAAATTACATCCAATCTCATATGTCAGTGGACTATTACAATCTATAAAATCCAATTTATTCCCTTTAATTATAGGTATCTTTTTAGTAATTAGAAGTGGATTCGATAATATTTTCGAGTTAATATTTCCAGGGGCTATCTTAATTTTTTCAGTATTGGGCACAATTACTAAAAGTATTAAAATATACAAAACAAGATATTGGATTGAAAATGACCAACTTATTATGACATGGGGCGTTTTTTCTAAAAATAGAAAAGAACTAAACATTGCACGTATACAATCTATGGATACATCTCAAAATATAGTCCATCAAATATTAGGTGGTGTTAATCTAAGTGTAAAAACTGCAAGTGATGGTATAGAACTAGATACGGTCACTAAAAAACAAAGCGATGATTTATCTAATTACATAAAAGAAAGAAAAAATAAAATTAAAAATGCAAATAGTAAAGTTAGTGATAATGATGCTGATTTAAATGATGAACATAAAGAAGAACGAAATGAAAATGAACAAGAAACGATAAATGAGAAAGAAGATGTCGTTTTCTACAGATTATCAGTAAAAGAATTATTGAAAATGAGTTTTACAAGTGGTGGTATTTTAATAGTGTTCGCAGCTTTAGGGTCACTGTATGGCTTTTTAGCACAAGTTATGGATGTCGAAGCATTAATAGATCCGCTTATTAACCAATTTGTTAATTTAACAGTTATTATGGTAAGTTTAGGCGTAATATTTGTTATATTGAGTTATATTATTGGTTCATTAATTGTCTTTGTTAAGAACTTTAGGTATCAGCTAACGTTTGACGGAGAACTTTTAACTGTAAAATACGGATTGTTAACAGTTAAGAAAAGAACAGTACCAATTACAAGAATTCAAGCATTGAAAGAAGAAGAAACACTTTTTAGAAGAATGATTGGTTATACTAAAATTTCTGCAATTATAACGACAGACGGTAATTTTGAAAATGCTGAAGAGTTAGATGTTACACATGTAACGATATTACCATTTTTAAAGAAACAGAAAGCATACAAGTTACTTGAAGAAATTATTCCACAATTTCAATTTAAACCAGTAAAACAAGGATTACCATTACAAGGAATTAGAAGAAGAATTTTTATTCCAAGCTTATTTATTATCGCTATTGTATTACCTATACAAATATACTTATGGTCATACACTTGGATTATAGGAGCGGCAATTATTTTAATCATGTTATTATATGCGACTGTTCAAACTACAAAATCCGGATTTAAAGTATTTGATGATTCGATTAGTATTTTAAATGCATCGCCATTTGAATATGAAACAATTTGGGCAAATAGAGATAAAATTTTAACGTATGAGTTAAGCGAAAATCCTATTATTAAAAGAAAAGATATAGCACATTTTAATATTCATCTTGCATATGGTAATGGAATGTTGTCTAAAGGCTTGAGATTTATTAATAAAAAAGACGCTATCGATATTTATAATTGGTATAAGGAAAAGGAGGTAAGTGAAGATGCTTCCTAAACATAAAATGAATCCAAAAGGAAAAACAGTTGAACGAATAGGTACTCTGATTACTTTAGCAATAATTTTAATCATAACAATCGCTATGTTTGTCGTACTTAAATTGTGGTTAACAGATATTTCGAAATGGTTTATATTAATTCCTATTGGAATAGGTTTGATTATTGGTATATATGGCTTAATCATTCAACCATATTATATGTACCGCAATTTCCGTTATGACATAACAAATGATGAAGTAAATATTAAATCAGGTATTTTTATGATTGAAGAATCGACAATACCGATGGGTAGAATTCAGAATGTTGACTTGTATGAAGGTTTTTTCATGAGAAAATTTAACTTAGCTAGTATTTCATTATCTACTGCAGGTGGAAATAGCGGATTAAAATATTTAAAAGTTGATATAGCAAACGAAATTAAACGTTCTATACAAAATAGAATTGATGATAATAAAGATGAATATGAAAATGAAGGTGAAAACGTATGATTCACGGAGTAGGGATTGATTTAATTGAGATTGACCGCATTCGTGATTGGTATAATAAACGACCATCAATGGCACAAAAAATACTCACAGATGATGAAATAGAAATTTTTAATAACATTTCTTTAGAAGATAGGAAAGTAGAATTTTTGGCAGGTAGATTTGCTGTAAAGGAAGCTTTTACTAAAGCAATGGGAACAGGTATAGGAAAAGATTATGGATTTCATTCTGTTAATTGTTTACCTGATTCAAAAGGGAAACCGAATATTAAATGTGAGGGATTTATAACGCATGTTTCCATTGCACATACTCAATCGTACGCGGAAGCATTTGTTGTAGTAGAAGTGGATAATAGTAAGCAAGAATAACAGCGATATGATAAAATACAAATATTATACAAGGAGGTGCTTTGCTGTTGTCCGAAAAATATTATAGGCCAACTTATATCAACGTTGATCTACCAGCGATTCTAGAAAATTATCAAGCAGTAGGCCGTTTACACCCAAATAAAAAGATTATGGCGGTAGTTAAAGCTAATGGATATGGATTAGGAAGTGTGCCAATAGCAACATATCTTATGAATGAAGGGGTAGACTTTTTTGCTGTTGCTACTTTAGACGAAGCAATAGAACTGAGAATGCATGGTATTAAAGCTAAGATTCTAGTATTAGGTGTAATCAGCACTCAAGATATTAATAAAGCAGTTCAACATAGAGTAGCAGTAACGGTGCCATCAGAAGAATGGTTATCAAGTGCAATTGAATATTTAAATGATGAAACAGATAAGCCACTTTGGATGCATGTTAAAATAGATACAGGAATGGGTAGAATCGGACTGAGAAGTATCGAATCATACCAACATGTCATTAATACGATTGAAACGAATGAACGTTTAATTTTTGAAGGTGTTTATACCCATTTTGCATCTGCTGATGAACCAAATGACTTTTCTGAACAACAATATAATTTATTCGAGAAATTTGTAGAATCTTCACATACTCCAGAGTATGTTCATGCTCAAAATTCTGCTGGTGCTTTAAGATATGACGCTTCTATTTGTACTGCTGTAAGGTTTGGTATTTCACTATATGGATATTATCCATCACAATATATACAAGAAATTTCAAACTTGAAATTAAAGCCAGCAGCACAACTTGTAACAGAAGTTGTTCAAACTAAATATCTCGAAGCAGGCGATACTGTTAGTTATGGAGCAACGTACACGACCTCAGAAAAAACGAAAGTAGCAACTTTGCCTATTGGTTATGCAGACGGTTATTTAAGAAAAATGCAAAATACGTATGTTAATGTCAATGGTTCTCAGTGCCCTGTAATAGGTAGAGTTTGCATGGATCAAACAATGATTAAAGTACCTGATGATGTAGAAGTTGGAGATAAGGTTATTCTCATGGATAACGATATTGATTCGGAACAGTCAGCTGAAAAAATTGCAAACGCTTTAGATACAATAAATTATGAGGTGCTTTGTAATCTGAAAAAACGATTACCACGTATATATTACGCAGGTGAAAATAGTGAAATTACAAATGAATTACTAAAATGATATAGTCAAAACTAAATACATTTGTTATGATATTAATAACTTAATTTTCATAATTTTAACGCTTAATTAATCTGGAGGTATTTGTTATGACATCGTTAACACAAAATCGCAATCAAAGTTTAGAACAAACACTGAAAGAAGGATACCGTTATATGGCTGATTTAAATCTCTCCCTTGCGTCTGAAGCATATTATAGTGAATGTGAAGCTTGTGATTCTAATGAGTCACACTTAACTTCTCAACAAGGTGAATAAATGAGAAGAGGAGATGTATATCTCGCAGATCTTTCTCCAGTAACTGGTTCTGAACAAGGGGGAACAAGACCAGTCGTTATTATACAAAATGACACAGGTAATAGATATAGTCCGACTGTTATTGTAGCAGCGATTACTGGGAAGATTAATAAAGCTAAAATACCTACACATGTAGAAATTGAAGCAGCGAAATATAAACTAGATAGAGATTCAGTTATTTTGCTAGAACAAATTAGAACAATCGATAAGAAACGGTTGAAAGAAAAATTAACATATTTATCTGATGCAAAGATGAAAGAGGTTGATTCTGCAATTGCAATTAGCCTCAATCTCACTTTGCAATATAAATTTGATACATTAGGTAATACATAGGATATTGAATATATGTTTTAGAAGAATTATACATCTTTTAAAGCAACAATCGCTTTAGGATTAGCCTAAAGCTTTTTTAGTCTTTTAGAAACGAGGTGACTTTGTGTCAGAGCAGAAGAAGCAATATTATCAACAATTATTGTTAGAATACGTAAATACTTCAAATGATGATATTCTATCAAATTGCCAAACTTATTCTAATGAAGCAATTGAAGATAATGTTTCGCCAGAAGAAATCGTGCAATTGCATTTAGAAATCATTCGCAATCAAAATGATTTAACAAAACAACAGATTGTAAGTTCTTTTGACGTATTAATAGAAGTAATCATTGGCTATGGTTTCACATATAGAGACTATAAGAAATTGTTAAACAAGATTAAAATTCATGATAAGGAAATGGATGTGGCGTCAAGTCTACAACAAACGATGCTGAAACCCCAAATCCCTCAGTTTGATAGCATTCAAATTGGGGCAATTTCTGTGCCAGCACAAAGAGTAAGTGGAGATTACTTCAATTTGATTGACCATAATGATGGCACAATGAGCTTTGCAGTGGCAGATGTTATAGGGAAAGGTATTCCTGCAGCACTTGCGATGAGTATGATTAAATTTGGAATGGACTCATACGGCCATTCTCAATTACCAAGTGATGGTTTAAAACGTTTAAACCGAGTAGTCGAAAAAAACGTTAACCAAAATATGTTTGTCACGATGTTTTATGGACTTTATGAGGAAATTAATAATATGCTTTATTATAGCTCTGCTGGTCATGAACCTGGTTATATATACAGAGATCAAACTGGAGAGTTTGAGGAAATGACCGAAAGAGGAATTGTACTTGGTGTAAATAAACATACAAGGTATAAACAAAGCGAAATTAAAATTGAATTGCAAGATATGATTATAGTATTTACAGATGGCGTTACTGAATTAAGAGATCAGCAAAATGAATTCATCAAAACTAAAGATTTACTTAATATGATAAAAGAACATAAACAGTTACATCCACAAGATATCGTACAAATACTATATGAAGAGCTTGTGAAGCTTCAAAATCCTAACAAACGAGATGACTTAACGATATTAATTGTAAAACGTGTAAAATAATAAGATTAATATTAAATATATAGGGTAGATATTAATGATGAAAGTCTAATATAAGTAGGGGTGTAAGGAAGAATGAATCTTAACATTGAAACAACAGAACATGAAAATTATTACGAAATAAAGGTTGGTGGTGAATTAGATGTATACACTGCGCCAGAACTACAAGAAGTTTTACAACCAATTAGACAAAAAGGAACTCATGATATACATGTAAACTTGCAAGATGTGAGTTATTTAGATTCTACCGGTTTAGGTTTATTTGTTGGCACATTAAAATCATTAAACGAGCATGGGAAATCTTTATATGTACTCGGCGTATCAGAAAGAATTGAAAGATTATTTGAAATTACGGGTCTTAAAGAACTCATGCATGTCAACAAGGGAACGGAGGTAAAATAAAATGACATCTAACTATGATTATATAGAGATGAGATTTCCTGCAGCAGCGGAATACGTAGGACTAGTAAGATTAACATTATCTGGTGTCTTCAATCGTGCTGGTGCTTCATATGAAGATATAGAAGACTCAAAAATTGCAGTATCAGAAGCGGTCACAAACGCAGTGAAACATGCTTATAGTGATAAAGTTGATGGAGAAATACTTATCGGTTATCTTGTATATACAGATAAAATTGAAATTATCGTTTCTGATTCAGGTAAAAGCTTTAACTATGAAGAAGCCAAAAAAGTGTTAGGTCCATATCAAGAAAGTGATAATGTTAATTTCATGAGACAAGGCGGATTAGGTTTGTTTCTTATTGAATCATTAATGGATGAAGTGAGTGTTCAAAAAGACGCTGGTGTTACAATAAGTATGATAAAGTATTTATCTAAAGAGCAGGTGCAAACACATGACGGAAGAGTCCAAAGCTTATAAAGAAGTTTCACCAAATGAAATAAATGCATGGATTGCAGACTATCAGGAAAATAATAATAATGATGCTCAAGAAAAACTTGTATTACATTATCAAAAGTTAATCGAATCATTAGCTTATAGATATTCTAAAGGTCAAGCACACCATGAAGATCTCGTTCAAGTAGGTATGGTCGGGTTGTTAGGCGCAATTAAAAGATTTGATACATCGTTCGAGCGTAAATTCGAAGCTTTTTTAGTGCCGACAGTAATTGGTGAAATTAAAAGATATCTTAGAGACAAAACATGGAGTGTACACGTTCCTAGAAGAATTAAAGAAATTGGCCCAAAGATTAAAAGAGCTAATGAAGAGTTAACGAATGAATTAGGTCGTTCGCCTAAAATTATTGAAATTGCAAATAGGTTAGAAGTAACAGAAGAAGATGTATTAGAAGCTATGGAAATGGGACAAAGTTATAATGCATTGAGTGTCGACCACACTATTGAAGCAGATAAAGATGGATCGACTGTTACGCTGTTAGATATAATGGGAGATTCAGAAGAAGGTTACGATTTAACTGAAAAAAGAATGATACTTGAAAAAATTCTACCAATATTAACAGAGCGTGAACGGGAAATCATTCAATACACGTTTATAACAGGCTTGAGTCAGAAAGAAACTGGAGAAAAAATTGGACTTAGCCAGATGCATGTTTCTAGATTACAAAGAACGGCAATTAAAAAGTTGCAAGAAGCAGCCATGAAGTAAATAAACTATAACGATAGAGAGTCTGGGACATTTATTTATGTCTCGGACTTTTTTATATTAATAATAAGTTAGCAATAATTTCAACTTCGTGATTTATGTTAAAATAAATTATAAACATTTTTAGGAGGCAACTATGAATCAAGAATTGATTAACATTATAAAAAATAACCATCCGTTTTCAGAAAAACAAATTAAAACAGTTCTAGAATTGCTAGAAGATAAGAATACAGTTCCTTTTATTGCGAGATACAGAAAAGAACTAACAGGTGGATTAGATGAAGTTGAAATCAAACTTATAGAAACTGAATATAATTATGCTGTTAATTTACAGAAACGAAAAGAAGAAGTTATACGACTTATCGATGAACAAGGGTTGCTTACTGAAGATTTAAAAAATGATATTTTAAAACAAACAAAACTTCAAAGAATAGAAGACTTGTATCGTCCATTTAAGAAAAAGAAAAAAACGAGAGCAACAGAAGCAAAAAGAAAAGGGCTTGAGCCTTTAGCAACATGGATTATTAAAGGCGAAGATACACATACACTTGAAGATGAAGCGGCTCAATATATTACTGAAGAAGTTAAATCAGAAAAAGATGCTATTAAAGGTGCACAAGATATAATCGCCGAAATTGTCTCTGATGAACCAAAATACCGAAAATACATATTAAATCAAATTGAAACTCAAGGTAAACTGGTAACTGAGAAAAAGAAAAAAGCAGAAGATGAAAAAAATATATTTGAAATGTATTACGAATATGAAGAGCCTATAAAAAAAATCGTACCTCATAGAGTGTTGGCAATTAATCGTGGCGAAACAGAAGGTGTACTAAAAGTAAGTTTTGATATAGACCAAGAAAAGTTAGAGTCATATTTGATAAAACAATATATTGGTGAAAAGCATAAACATTTTGAAGTTATAAAAGAAGCAATACAAGATGGTTTAAAACGTTTAATATTACCATCTATAGAAAGAGAAATAAGAACTGAATTAACTCAAAAAGCTGAAAATCATGCTATTGAAATTTTCTCTGAGAATTTGAAAAACTTATTATTACAACCTCCATTGAAAGGTAAAAAGATATTAGGACTAGATCCAGCCTATAGAACTGGTTGTAAATTAGCAGTAATAAATGAGTACGGTTCATTTGTAGATAAGAATGTAATTTATCCTCATCCACCAGTATCTAAAATAGAACAATCGGAAAAAGTATTTTTAGATATGGTTAATAAGCATCAGATTGAACTGGTTGCTATAGGTAATGGTACTGCAAGTAGAGAGTCGGAACAATTTGTGGCAGAAATGATTAAAAAACATAACTTATCTTGTCAGTTTATAATTGTTAACGAAGCGGGAGCATCAGTATATTCAGCTTCGGAAGTTGCACGTGAAGAATTCCCAGACTTTAAAGTTGAGGAAAGAAGTGCAGTGTCAATAGGTAGACGTGTACAAGATCCATTGAGTGAATTAGTGAAGATTGATCCTAAATCAATAGGTGTAGGACAATATCAGCATGACGTTAATCAAAAGAGTTTATCAGAAACTTTAAAATTCGTTGTAGAAACTGCTGTAAACCAAGTTGGTGTTGATGTAAACACGGCTTCACCATCATTATTAAGTTATGTATCTGGTTTGAGCAATACTGTAGCGCATAATATTATCAAGTTTAGAGAAGAGCAAGGCGCTATAAAACATCATTCTGAAATTGCAAAAGTACCTAGATTAGGTAATAAGACATTTGAACAAAGTATCGGTTTCTTAAGAATTTTAGAAGGTACAGAACCTTTAGACAAAACTGCTATACATCCAGAAAGTTATGAAGCAGCTTATGAATTAATTAAATATGTAGGGTTATCTAAAGAAGATATAGGAACAGATAACTTAAAAGAAAAATTAAATAAAATAGAATTAAATGAAACGAGTGAGAAACTAAATATAGGTGTGCCTACATTAGAAGATATCATTTCTTCACTAATTGCACCTCTTAGGGACCCACGTAATCAGTTTGAAACACCAATTCTGAAATCAGATGTTTTATCCATGGAAGATTTAAAACCAAATATGGCATTAAGTGGTACTGTAAGAAATGTAGTAGATTTCGGTGCATTCGTAGATGTAGGAGTTAAACAAGATGGTTTAGTTCATATATCTAAATTATCTAAAGGTTTTGTAAAACATCCAATGAATATTGTTAGTGTTGGAGATATTGTAGATGTATGGGTGTTAGATGTTAATCTAGAAAAACAAAAAGTATCACTAACAATGATAGATCCTAATGGAAAATAATGAACTACAAGAACTTGTTTCACAAATTTCGTTGGAGTATTTTCAAAAGCCCTTTAAACATCAAGCAATATTTAATAAACGTTTAAGAACAACGGGTGGGCGATATCTACTTAATTCACATAATATAGAAATTAATCCAGAACAACTTAATCATTTCGGTGAAAAAGCACTAATTGATATTATTAAACATGAACTTTGCCACTATCATCTACATATAGAAGGTAAAGGATATCAACATAGAGATAAAGATTTTAAGCAGTTAATACAATTAGTAGATGCACCGAGATTTTGTAAACCTATTAAAAGTTATGATGAACGAGCTAATTATGTATATACATGTACTAAATGTAAATTGAAATTTAAAAGAATCAAAAAGGTAAATACACAGAAATATAGATGTGGACAATGTGGTGGAAAGTTAAAAATAGTATCAAAAATAAACTAAAGGAAAGTACTACGCTAGAAATTTGAAGTGTAGTACTTTTTTTATAAAAAAACGTACAAAAGTTGTTGACGAAATTAGAAATCCGTCGTATGATAATAAACGTTGCTTAAACAAAACGAACCAAAACGTTAAGGCAATTTCAAGAAAGTAAAATTACATTAAAAAGTTAAACTAAATTGTTGACTTTGTAAACATTAAGTAATATAATTAATGACAGTCACTTAAATAAGAAATTGATTGAAAGAGCTGCAAACCATGCGCGGTCGTGGCGGAATGGCAGACGCGCTAGGTTGAGGGCCTAGTGGGAGAAATCCCGTGGAGGTTCAACTCCTCTCGGCCGCACCATTCATCAATTTAAATCGAATAAGCGGGTGTAGTTTAGTGGTAAAACCTCAGCCTTCCAAGCTGATGATGTCGGTTCGATTCCGATCACCCGCTCCATAAAATTTTTAAAATGAACATTGAAAACTGAATGACAATATGTCAACGTTAATTCCAATAATTTGAGTACTGAAAGTACTTCAAAGAGTGATTGGCTTAACCAATCAACAAGAGCTAATCAAGCTTACTTCTTTTATGGAGAGTTTGATCCTG